>DKAS01000037.1 GCA_002448875.1 Proteobacteria bacterium UBA6920
CGACCGCAGCTCAAGGAGCGTACCCTGCACATCCGTATTCCCAAGGGAATACATCCGGGGCAGCACATCCGGCTGGCCAAACAGGGGAGCACCGGCATCGGCAAGGGTGAGGCGGGTGATTTATTCCTGGAAGTGAAGTTTCGCCCGCACCCGCTCTACCGGGTGGAGGGCAAGGACGTGTATCTCAGCCTGCCGGTGGCGCCCTGGGAAGCAGCGCTGGGGGCGACGATTCAGGTACCGACGCCGACGGGGATGGTCGATCTGAAGATTCCTGCCCATTCCGCAGGCGGCCGCAAGCTGCGCCTCAACGGGCGCGGCATACCTTCCAGGGAGCCCGGAGATTTTTATGCGGTGCTGGAGATTGCCTTGCCTGATGCGGATACCTCCGGCGCCAGACAGGCGTATACCGAATTTGCCAAGGCTTTCCACTTTAATCCACGCGCGGCCTGGGGGGTAAGATGAGCGACGAATTGCGCGAGCTGCTGGCGGCTGAAATTCTCGATGAGGACGGGGAGCTGAGCCTGGCGGACCTGTGCAGAATGTGCGACCTGAGCACCGAGCAGGTGTACGAACTGGTCGAGTATGGTGTGGTTGAGCCGCGGGGACAGCAGCCGGGTCAATGGCGCTTCCGAGCCGTCAGCGTGCGGCGGGTGCGCTGTGCCGTGCGTTTACAGCGGGATTTGGGCGTCAATACCGCCGGCGCTGCCTTGGCCCTGGACCTGTTGGAAGAGCTGCAACAGCTGCGCACCCTGGCACGCCATCGCTGAGGGCGTGGATTGCCCAACGTCGCTGCGGGTCTTGGGTATGCCGCCGTCCTCCTGTCCCTGGGCCGCTGGGTTTGCGCTGTTGCCGGACCGTGACCACCAATAGCCGAATTTCTTCCTCCCGTTAAGCTTGCTGCCTGCCGCGCCGATACCTCTATGGGTGTGGTGGGAGGTTCGGCGTGGATATCAACGGCATTTTCGCCGCCGCGTATGCGCAAGCGCTGGCGGAAAGCAGCGTTCGATCGCGGTCGGAAATCGAAAGGCGCATCGACCACTTGAAGCTGGAAATCGGCTTTTTCATGCCAGCAGCAGCGGCGGCCAAACCCGACCCCGCGAATCTGCTGCGCGTGCTGAAAAACTATCTCGAACTGCTGTTTTACACCGATACTACCACCGGCAAGACCGCCGCCCAGATCAATGACGAGCTGGCGGCCGAGGTGTTTACTCAGGTGCAGAATCTCCCGCAACGGGAAAGGCTGGTACCCTATCAAAAAGTGATAGACCTGTATCAGCAGGGAATAGTCGCGCAGGGCGGTGTCAGACGTATTCTGGTGTCATTGCTGGTACTGCAAAACAACGAAGTTGGATAACGGCGCGCGGCCGTCTTTTCTGCCGGCTCTGCTGCCGCCGTTACATTCCCAAACAATCCGGGTGGCAAACTTCGCGCAACAGCGCGGCACGCCACTAGCCTCATCTCCCTTCGTCGTTGCTGGGTAATAAATTAATTTAATTGCGACCAAGCTGCATCGGCGATATTACGAAGTTACTTCTCCCAGAGACGAACTAGATTTGCCAAAGAGGATGGACAAAAACCAACGGATAGTTGAGGTGAGATTATGAGCTGCGCACGAATATGGATAGTCGCCATAGCATTGGTGCTGGCGGGTGGCATGATCGGTTGTTCAAGCAATGACGGCGCCGGGGCGCGAAAATACCTGGCGACGCAGAATCCCGGTGATGTCTGGGAGTGGACCTTGACCAGTGACACCTTTGACGCCAGGAATGAGACTACCAGCTACATTTACCGGGGCCGCTTGGAAAAAATGGACAATAAGTTTCTGAAGTTGACCATCGAGTCAACCACCGATCCGGATCCCTTCCTTATTGGTGCCGTTATGTATGCGATAGAAGTGCCGCGTACCCTGTTGATGGTAAAACCGGCGCATGCCACCGATGTTATTGTCGGTGCGGCGCTGGGGTCGTGTCCCGACAGCAGTGGCACGTATAACGTCGTACAGTTGCCGTGGGCCGGTTGGGATGTCAGCAGCGACCAGTCATACAGCGTGATCAATGTGACGGTCGCCGGGTCGTCGCTCGATGTCGCAACCGATAAATATCTGATCACCGGTGCCAACGCGGGTCACGAGGAGCAAACGGGTTTTAGCTGCGTCGACGGACGCGTAACTCACGCGCCCGATCCCGTGGTGGCTACGGTCGCGCCTTCAGGTGCCTTCGTCGTCGATGAGGGCGCGGGTAACGGCGGCAGTTTCGGCACTGTGCAACCAGCGGCCAATGTCGATATGAATGACGTGCTGGCGAGTGGGCGCGAGTTTCGCGGCATGGTTTTTGACAACATCAATACAGTGGATGAAGCAACTACCGTAGGGTGGGCTCGCCCGGACGGTGGTGGGGGTATGCTGGGTGGCGGTTACACTGACTTTGAAGGTAACGTGGAAAACGTTGCCGACACCGTGAGCATAACCTTCACCGGTCAAGCAATGCCCGGCATAGTCAATGGCAATCATACCGATTCCACCAGTCACACCACCGGTAATTCGGTATACATCATCAATCGCATCAGTGATCGCTATGTGATCTACGGCATGGTATACACGCCGGGTAGTGGTGCACCGGATATATTCATTTTTGTCGAGATTCCCAATTGATGGTTGTTGTTCCCCGGGGACAAGGCAAGCCCCGGGGATTCCTGCAAAAGGTATTTCCCTGTCCAAATTAAATTTTGGAATTCTTGTCGGTTCCTTGCGAGTAAGGTGTAAATATTCATCGTGGAATTGAACAATTCGGCGGCACAATCCCGCTGTGTATCTGCGCGATACGGTCATACCGGGGTTGGCCCGGAGTTTCAGGTTCAGTATTTTTCAGCAATGTCGGACCGCCGGCGCGGCTTGCAAATCCCGAACGCGCTATTCATACTAGCGGAGTCCAAGTGAAGTATACGCCAACGGCATCCGAGCCGGGGCGATCGCGGTTGCTCTGGGTGGTCAGTGCGGGCCCGCAGCAAGGCTGGAAACGGATGTCGTGTACTTGCCAGTGTGTTTTTTTCAGCAGGAGTTTAACCGTGAACCGTGCCGCGACCGGCGGCGCCGTGGCGCCGACGCAAACTCCACCCGCCGCTCCATCGTTTGCCGAGGCCTTCTTCTACTGGCTTAAGCTCGGTTTCATCAGTTTTGGCGGTCCGGCGGGCCACATCGCCATCATGCATCAGGAACTGGTGGAAAAACGCCGCTGGATTTCCGAGCGCCGGTTCCTGCATGCGCTCAACTACTGCATGGTTCTGCCCGGACCGGAAGCGCAGCAACTGGCCATCTATATGGGCTGGCTGCTGCACCGTACCTGGGGCGGTATCGTGGCAGGCACCTTGTTCGTGCTGCCCTCCTTGTTCATCCTTGCCGCTTTGAGTTATGTCTACATGCGCTTCGGTGACGCCACCGTGGTCAAAGGCCTGTTCAACGGCATCAAGCCGGCGGTGGTGGCCATCGTCGTGTTCGCCGCCTGGCGCATCGGATCCCGGGCCTTGCGCAATGGCCTGCTGTGGCTGCTGGCGGCGCTGTCGTTTCTGGCCATTTTCGCCCTGCATATTCCCTTTCCCTACATCATTCTTGGCGCCGGCGTTCTCGGTTTCGTTGGCGGCAGGATCTGGCCGGATAAATTCAGGCTGGGCGGTGGTCACGGTGCCAGCAGTAAAACCTACGGTCCGGCGCTGATCGACGATGACACCCCGCCGGCGGCACATACCCGCTTCAAGCCGGCGCGGCTGGCATTGTTGCTGGCATGCGCGCTGACGCTGTGGGCGGTGGCCATGCTGGTGCTGGGGCAGCCGGTGCTGCGCGACATGGGCGGGTTTTTCTCCAAGGCTGCTCTGGTCACCTTCGGCGGTGCCTATGCGGTGCTGCCTTATGTCTATCAGGGCGGGGTGGATCAGTACCAGTGGCTCACGGGTCCGCAGATGCTCGACGGCCTCGCCCTGGGTGAGACCACGCCGGGACCGCTGATCATGGTGGTGTCTTTCGTTGGTTTTGTCGGCGCCTGGAGCAAGCAGATATTCGGTCCCGACGCCCTGCTGCTGGCGGGTTGCGCCGGGGCGACGGTGGCCACCTTCTTTACCTTCCTGCCCAGTTTCGTCTTCATTCTCGCCGGCGCGCCGCTGGTGGAAGCCACCCACGGCGATCTCAAATTCACCGCGCCGCTTACCGCCATCACCGCCGCGGTGGTGGGCGTGGTCGTCAATCTGGCCCTGTTCTTCGGCTGGCATGTGATCTGGCCGCAGGCCACCGCGGCCGCGCCTTTCGCCGGCGGCTTCGCCTGGTTTTACGCCTTGATGTCGCTGGCGGCCTTTGTCGCCCTGTGGAAGTACAAGCAGGACATCCTGCGGGTGATTGCCGCCTGTGCCGCCATCGGTCTGGTTCACACTTTTTTGAGCTGACGACGCCCGCCATATGCAGCAGGAAAACAGCGCTGGTCTGGCACGCAGTATATGGCAACGGTGCGCGGGCGCGCTGCCTGGACTGCTGTCCGGCCGCTGGCTGCTTCCCGCCGGCGTCGCGTCCTCTGCCCACACCTTGCTCATCGGACGCGCGCTGCGCGCCTTCTGTGACGGTTTCGTCGCGATTCTGCTGCCTGCTTATCTTTTTGAACTGGGCATCGGCATGTGGCAGGTGGGGGTGCTCAGTTCTGCGACCCTGCTGGGCTCGGCGCTGATGACCCTGGCGCTGGGTGCCTGGGGCCACCATCAGGATGATCGGCGTCTGCTGCTGGCCGCCGCCGGCCTGATGTGCGTCACCGGCCTGTTGCTGGCCGGGTTAAGCCAGTTCTGGCCCATCCTGCTGGTGGCGTTCATCGGTACGGTTAATCCCAGCGCCGGCGATGTCAGTGTTTTTCTGCCGCTGGAGCAGGCGCGTCTGTCGGCGGCGGCCGACGGTCACGGGCGCACCACCTTGTTTTCCCGCTATACGTTTACCGGCGCCTTGTTCGCGGCGCTCGGCGCTCTGGCCACGGGATTTCCCGATCTGCTTGCCCACTGGGGCCTGGAGCGGCTGACCGCGTTGCGCGCCATGTTCGTGCTCTATGCCGTGGTGGGTTTGGTCGTGTTCGGGCTGTACCGTCAGCTGCCGCCGGTGACGGCGCACGTGGACGCGGCGAGGGCGGCGCCCCTCGGACCTTCGCGCGCCACGGTGGTCAAGTTGGCGCTGCTGTTTTCCATCGATGCGTTTGCCGGCGGGCTGGTGGTGAATACGTTGCTGGCGCTTTGGCTGTTCGATCGTTTCGATCTGTCGTTGGCCGCCGCCGGCGGCTTCTTCTTCTGGGCGGGTCTGCTCAGCGCCGCCTCGCAGCTGGCGGCGCCCCTGGTCGCCCGTCGCATCGGTTTGTTGAACACCATGGTCTATACCCATATACCGGCCAATATCGCTTTGATCTGTGGTGCGCTGGCGCCCTCGCTGCCCTGGGCGCTGGGTTTGCTGCTGCTGCGCGCCTTGCTGTCGCAAATGGATGTGCCGACCCGTACCGCATTCGTGATGGCAGTGGTGACACCGGCGGAGCGGGCGGCGGCGGCAAGTTTTACCGCCGTGCCCCGAAGCCTGGCGTCCGCCGCCAGTCCGTCGTTGACCGGCGCGCTGTTCGCCGCCGG
The DNA here is from genome assembly GCA_002448875.1 of Proteobacteria bacterium UBA6920. Taxonomy (GTDB): domain Bacteria; phylum Pseudomonadota; class Gammaproteobacteria; order SG8-11; family SG8-11; genus UBA6920. The sequence goes on from DKAS01000037.1 coordinate 5,632, forward strand.
CTGGCTGGCCGCGCCGCTGGTCGCCTGCGGGTTGCTCAAGATCGCTTATGATTTGATTCTGTGGAAAGCGTTTTCCCGGTTTGATGCACGGTGAGATGCGGCGCGAAGCGCGTGGGTGGAGCATGCAGACTGGGAGATGAAAAGCGGCGACAGCCGACCGGCACATTCACCGGTACTGGCAGTCGTTCCCCCGCGGGGGTTAGGATGGTATATCCTGGAAGATCAGCGGGTTAAAGTTGGTGCCGAGGAGAGGACTCGAACCTCCACAGGTCGCCCCGCTAGTACCTGAAACTAGTGCGTCTACCAATTCCGCCACCTCGGCATACGGCCCCATGCTGGCACAGGGCCGGTAGGGGTGCAACTGTACCTATCCCTTGTCTTTCTGTCAATGATGGAGGATCATGCCGAGTCAATTTTTCTCAGCGAGCTATATTTAAGGTATGACCCAGGATCACGATCCCCACAAAGAACGCGAAGCGGCAAAATACGAAAAACCCATTGCCAGTCGCGAGTTTATCATTTCCCTGCTGGAGCAGCAGGGGGAGCCGCTGACCTACGCACATCTGGTCAAAGCCCTGGGATTGGAAACCGAGGACGATCTGGAAGCCCTGCGCCGGCGTCTCAAAGCCATGGTGCGCGACGGACAATTGATCAAGAATCGCACCGAAGGTTATGCCCCCCTGTCGAAAACCGATCTGGTGCGCGGACGCATCATCGGTCATCCCGATGGTTTTGGCTTCCTGGTACCGGACGAGGGTGGCGGCGACCTGTTTTTGTCCGCCCGGGAAATGCGGGCGGTAATGCACGGCGACCGGGTGGTGGCGCGGGTGTCGGGCATCGATACCCGCCGCAACCGGCGGGAAGGCGCCATCGTCGATGTGCTGGAGCGCGCCTATCAGGAGCTGGTCGGGCGTTTTCAGCAGGAGGCCGGAGTCGCCTTCGTCAAACCGGAAAACAAGCGTATTACCCAGGACATCGTCGTGCCTCCCCAGGATACCCTGGATGCCCGCAATGGCCAGATCGTGGTGGTCGGCATCGTTGAGCCACCGACCCGTTACCGGCAGGCGGTAGGTCGGGTGATCGAAGTGGTGGGTGATCACATGGCGCCGGGCATGGAGATCGACATCGCCATCCGTGACCATAATCTGCCCCAGGCCTGGAGCGAAGCGGTGCAGGCCGAAATCGCCCATCTGGATCCGCAGCGCATTCCCAAGGATGCGATCCGCGGCCGCGTGGATTTGCGCGATGTGCCCCTGGTGACCATCGATGGCGAGGATGCCCGCGATTTCGACGACGCGGTGTTCTGTCAGCCGCGCGGTAAGGGCTGGCGCCTGACGGTGGCCATCGCTGATGTGGCGCATTATGTGCGGCCGGGCACGGCGCTGGATACCGAAGCGAAGGAGCGGGGCACGTCGGTGTACTTTCCCGAGCGGGTGATTCCGATGCTGCCGGAAGTGCTGTCCAACGGCCTGTGTTCCCTCAACCCCGAGGTGGACCGGCTGTGCATGGTGTGCGAGATGGAAGTCGGCGCCAATGGCGCGATCAAGGACTATCGTTTCTTCGAAGGGGTCATGCGCTCGGCGGCGCGCCTGACCTACACCAAGGTGGCGGCGATGCTGGTGGAGCGCAAACAGGAAGTGATCCGCGAACACAAGGCAGTGCTGCCGCACCTGGAGAATCTCTATGCCTGTTACCACGCCCTGCTGGGCAAGCGGGAAAAGCGCGGCGCCATCGATTTCGATACCACGGAAACCAAGATCGTGTTCGGCGCCGACCGCAAAATCGAGCGCATCGTGCCTCTGGTGCGCAACGACGCGCACAAACTGATCGAGGAGTGCATGATCGCGGCCAACGTCGCGGCGGCGGATTTTCTCCTGCACAATGATATTCCCACTCTATTCCGTATCCACGAGGGACCGAGCAACGAAAAGCTGACCGATTTGCGCGCGTTTCTCGCCGAACTGGGGTTGACGCTGGGCGGCGGCGACAAGCCCGAGGCAAAACACTACGCCAAACTGCTGGACAGCGTGCGCGAGCGCGCCGATCGGCACCTGATCCAGACGGTGATGCTGCGCAGTCTGAGCCAGGCTGTATATCATCCGGACAACGTCGGCCATTTCGGCCTGGCGCACGAACACTACGCGCATTTCACTTCACCGATCCGCCGTTACCCCGACCTGCTGGTACATCGCGCCATCCGCCATGTGCTGCGCGGCAAGAAGACCGATCGCTTCATTTACAGCCATGGCGATATGCAAACCCTGGGTGAGCATTGTTCCATGAACGAGCGCCGCGCCGACGAGGCCAC
>DKAS01000024.1 GCA_002448875.1 Proteobacteria bacterium UBA6920
AGCTGGTCCACAATTCCGGATTGGTCGCGCGAATGTCGGCGACGGTGAGCAGGTACAGGTGGTCGAGTCGTGCCTGGTTGCCGACGATGCTGGCGAATTCGCTGACCACGTCGTTGTCGCTGATATCCTTGCGCTGGGCGGTAACCGACATCAGTAGATGATATTTGACCAACCAGACAACCAGTTTGGTGTCATAGTCGCTCAGGCCATGGTTGCGGCAGAACTCTTCCGCGTCCTGGCCGCCGAGTTCTGAATGATCGCCGCCCCGGCCCTTGGCNNTGTGCTCGTCCACGGTGTAGACGTGGAAGAGGTCGTACTGCATGCGACCGACGATGTTGCGGAACACGGGCAGATAGCGCGCGAGGATGCCGTAGCGGTTCATGCGCCGCAGTTCATGGGTTACGCCCTGGGGCTGGCGCAGCAGTTCGATGAACAGGCTGCGACAGCGCAGATCGGCGCGGAAATCGTCATTGATCAGATGGCGATGCTGGCGCAGCGCGCGTATGGTGCTGGCGCGCACCCCCTTTATTTCCGGGTGCTGGGCGATGACCAGAAACACCTCCAGCAGAGCGAACGGGTAGTGGACGAATACCTTGTCGTAAGTGGCCTCGATATAGCCGTTGTGCAGTTGAAAGCGCTTGTTGACGGGGTGGATGTTTTCCGGCTCATCGCGCAGCAGGATCTCCTCCTCGAACAGTTGCAGCAGCATTTCATTGAGACGCGCCAGTTCCATGATGGTGCGGTAATAGCGTTTCATGAAATGTTCAACCCCCAGGCGCGCGTCGTCGTCCTGATAGCCGAACTGCCTGGCCAGGGCGCGCTGATGATCGAACAGCAGCCTGTCCTCTTTGCGGCCGGTGATGACGTGCAGACCGAAGCGCACATGCCAGAGGAAGTCCTGGCCTGCGGCCAGGCTTTCATATTCGCCTTCGGTGAGAAACCCGTGGTGCACCAGATCGTGCAGGTTGAGGGTGCCGAAATGGCGTTTCGCCACCCAGTCTATGACCTGGATATCGCGCAGACCGCCGGGGCCTTCCTTGACGTTGGGTTCGAGGTTGTAGGCGGTGTCGTGAAAGCGGCCATGGCGCTGGTGCTGTTCCTGGCGCTTGGCGGTAAAGAAATCCCGGCTCGACCACTGGTGGTCGACGTCGGTAGCGGCGCGCATGCGCTCGAACAGGGCGCGATCGCCCGCCAGCAGGCGGCTTTCCAGCAGATTGGTGGCGATGGTGATATCGTCGCGCGCGGCGGCGACGGTCTGCTCCAGGGTACGGACGGCGTGGCCCACGTCCAGGCCGATATCCCAGAGAAAGGTAATCAGCTGTTCGACTTCGGGCACCGGTGTTTGCGCGTCGGGCAGCAGCAACAGCAGATCGATGTCGGACGCCGGATGCAGTTCGCCGCGGCCATAACCGCCTACCGCCAGCAGCGCTCCGCCCGAGTTATGCAGGAAGCGCTCATAGGCGCGCACCAGCACCTGATCCACGTGCCAGGCGCGCAGATAAACCAGCATGCGCACGTCTGCCCCCTCGGCGAAGCGCCGCCGCAGGGTTTCACGTCCGGCCTTGAGATTTTCGCGAAAAACGCCGACCGCGCTGGGCGCGCTGGCCAGGGCCTGAGCAAAGGCGTCGGCATCGAACAGCTCGTTGTCCAGGGAATTCAGCATCGGGTGCCCTTAGTCGGAAGTCTTCGCAATGGTTTCCTCGGCGCGCAGGGTGAGGATCTCATAACCGCCGGGGGTCACCAGCACCGTGTGCTCCCACTGGGCGGAAAGGCTGCGATCCTTGGTCACTACGGTCCAGCCGTCGGGCAGTAGTTTGACCTGGCGTTTGCCGGCATTGACCATGGGTTCGATGGTGAAGATCATCCCGGCCTCCAGCACCAGACCGGTCCCCGGCGTGCCATAATGCAGCACCTGCGGATCTTCGTGAAAATTCAGGCCGATGCCGTGGCCGCAGTATTCCCGTACGATGGAGTAGTTGTGGGATTCCGCATGTTTCTGGATGGCGTGGCCAATGTCGCCCAGGCGGGCACCGGGTTTTACCATGCGGATGCCGCGATACAGGCATTCCTGGGCCACGTCCGTCAGGCGCCGCGCCATGATCGACGGCTGGCCGATGAAGAACATCTTGCTGGTGTCGCCATGGAAACCGTCCTTGATTACCGTGATGTCCAGATTGACGATATCGCCGTCCTTCAGCGCCTTGTCCGCGGGAATGCCGTGACAGACCTGATGATTGACGGAGGTGCAGATTGACTTGGGAAAGCCATGATAATTCAGGGGGGCAGGAATGGCGTCCTGCTGTTGCACGATATAGTCATGGCAAAGGCGGTCCAGCTGCTCGGTGGTGACGCCGGCGGTAACGTGCGGGACGATCATTTCCAGCACCTCGGCGGCCAGTCGGCCGGCGGTGCGCATTTTCTCGATTTGTTCCAGGGTTTTTATTGTGACTGTCATTGTTTCCGGTGTAACCAGTTGTATTTAAATTAATTAATGCCTAATCACCAAACTCGGGCCGGATGTCGGCAAGGCTGGCCGGGTCCATTGGCGTTGTGAAGCATTGATTTTTGTGATATAAAGCGCGCCCAAGTCGACGCTGATTCCCGCGGAAACGGCGCGATTGGATTTTACCTTAATAATTGACCACACACATACACCATAACCGTGATTCCGGGTGCCGGATTGTGAAATCTGGTTGGAGCTGCGGGGTGTATGGAGGCCTAACCCGAGCAGGAGAATATTCATGTCTAATGTCAGCATGCGCGATATGCTGGAAGCTGGTGTGCATTTTGGCCACCAGACCCGTTTCTGGAATCCCAAAATGGCGCCATACATCTTCGGCGACCGCAATAAGATTCATATCATCAATCTCGAACACACGGTTTCCCTGTACCAGGAAGCGCTGAATTTCATCGGCGGCGTGGCTTCCCGCCGCGGCCGCATTCTGTTTGTCGGCACCAAGCGCGCCGCTCGCGATGTGGTTCGCGAGGAAGCACAGCGTTGCGGCATGCCCTACGTGAACCATCGCTGGCTGGGTGGCATGCTGACCAACTTCCGCACCGTCAAGCAGTCCATCGCCCGGCTCAAGGAGCTGGAAGCGATGAAGAACGAAGGTCGCATGGAGCGTCTGAGCAAGAAAGAAGGCCTGATGATGCAGCGGGAAATGGACAAGCTGGAACGCAGCCTGTCTGGCATCAAGGACATGCCCGGTCTGCCGCAGGCTCTGTTCGTCATCGACGTCGGCCACGAACGCATCGCCATCAACGAAGCGCGCAAGCTGCGCATTCCGGTGATCGCCATCGTCGATACCAACAACAGTCCCGAAGGCGTGGATTATGTGATTCCCGGCAATGACGATGCCATTCGCGCCATCCGCCTTTACACCCAGGGCGTGGCCGAAGCAGTGGTTACCGGCCGTGCCTCCGTGGCCCATCTGGGCGGCGGCGAGGACGATTTCGTGGAGCTGGACGAGGCCGGCCGCGTCGCGGTTGGCGGCGAAGGTGCCGAACCCGGCGCCCCCCGTCGCGGCCCGAAGAAGGTAGCCCGCGCTGCCTACGGCGCGGCTGAGGACGAAGAAGAAGCGGGAGCGGGTGACGCAGCCGAAGGTGATGCTCAGGCCGCCGCCGGCGATACTGATAAGAAGGCCCCGGTGAAGAAAGCCCCGGCCAAGAAAGCCGCGGTGAAGAAGAAGGCCGCGAAGAAAAAAGCGGCCGAGTAAGACTCCGGGCACCGCCGGCCGGGCCGTCACAGTAGCGGCGAGCCCGGCCGGCGGTGCGATCTTCAGCCAAGGCTAGCAAGATTATTGAAAGGTGACTGAATCATGAGCATATCTGCTTCTCTGGTAAAGGAACTGCGTGAGCGCACCGGTTCCGGCATGATGGAATGTAAGAAAGCGCTGCAGGAAGCCAACGGTGACATCGAAGCCGCCGTCGAGGTGCTGCGCAAGTCGGGTGCGGCCAAGGCCGACAAGAAAGCCGGTCGCACCGCCGCCGAAGGCGTGATCAAAATTCTGATCACCGAGAGTGGCAAGCATGGCGTGGTCGCTGAAATCAACTGTGAAACGGATTTCGTGGCCAAGGACGCCAATTTCGTCAACTTCAGCGATGCGGTCGCCAATCGCATCCTGGCGGACAAACCCGCCAGCGTCGAGGAACTGTACACCATGCCGCTGAACGGCAACGTCAACGTTCTGGACACGCAAAAAGCGCTGGTGGCGAAAATCGGCGAAAACATCACCGTGCGCCGTTTTCATCTGCTGTCCGCCAACGGTGTTCTGCTCAGCTATTCCCATGGCGGTCGCATCGGCGTGGTGGTCGATCTGCAGGGGGGCGACGAGGAGCTGGGCAAGGATCTGGCCATGCATATCGCCGCCAGCCGCCCGATCTGCGTCAGCGAAGAGCAGGTTTCGGCCGATGTGATTGCCAAGGAAAAGGAAATCTACACGGCGCAGGCCCAGGATAGCGGCAAGCCCGCCGACATCATCGAGAAAATGGTGCTGGGTCGGGTCAAGAAGTTCCTCAAGGAAGTCACCCTGCTGGGTCAGCCTTTCGTCAAGAATCCCGACATTACCGTCGAACAGCTGCTCAAGGACAAGAAAGCCAAGGTCCACAGCTTCGTCCGCCTGGAAGTCGGTGAAGGCATAGAGAAGAAGCAGGGCAATTTCGCGGAAGAAGTGATGGCGCAAGTCAAGGGGAATTGAACCTTGACCGCCGGCCGCTCCACCCCAGCCTTCCGCCGCGTGCTGCTCAAGCTCAGCGGCGAAGCGCTGATGGGAGACAGGAATTTTGGCATCGATCCGGCGACGCTGGCACGCATTGCCGCCGACGTGAAGTCGGTCGCCGATCTCGGCGTGCAGCTCGGCCTGGTTATAGGCGGCGGCAATATCTTTCGCGGCATCAGCCTGTCGGCGTCCGGCATGGAGCGGGCCACGGCCGATTACATGGGCATGCTGGCGACGGTGATGAATTCCCTGTCGATGCAGGATGCGCTGGAAAAAGCCGGTCTGGTGGTGCGCGTCATGTCGGCGATACCGATCAACGAAGTGTGCGAAGACTACATCCAGCGCCGCGCCGTCCGCCATCTGGAAAAGGGCAGGCTGGTGATTTTCGCCGCCGGCACCGGTAATCCGTTTTTCACCACCGATTCCGCCGCCAGC
>DKAS01000249.1 GCA_002448875.1 Proteobacteria bacterium UBA6920
GCGGTTAAAAAAGGGGGGATTACCCCAGCATCTGATCTTTGTTCCGGCAATGCAGGACGATTCCACTCCCTATCGACTGACTTCGCCATTTCCCGATGTCGTCAAAGTTGAGTTTGATCCCGCGAAATTCGATTTCAAACTCACTGCTGCCCAGCGCGTCCTGGCGGATAGGAACATTGATCTTTCCCACAACCCCAGTTTGCGGTTGCTGACCAACGACGTAGCGTTGAATCTGTATGAGGTGATGTAGAAAAGTCCAACAGGCGATTAATATGGATAGCCAGAGCAGGAGAAATTTCGCTATCATAGTCGCAGCTGAACCGTTAATGGCCTGCCAATATTCTTGAATAAATCCATCGGAAATAATTTAGGCCATACAACATTCTGGCATTGCGGGTTAGCGCGGATTCTAGCAGCCATTCCCATGATCACCCTTCAGTAAATGCAGTTATCGTCACCTATAAGCCGCGGGTCGAGCCCATGCAGGTACTTTGTGCTGCCATCTTCTCCAGGTAGATCACCTGTCCATCGTCGGCAACGGCTCCCGCATCGAAATCCAGGCCTGCCTGTCGAACGAACTGAAAGTGGCAGGTGGTGAATCCGGTGCGTTTGATGTAGAAAAAAAGTAGTAAAAAAGATGCAAACAACTTGAAAAACACCGATCGGAAAAAATTTCTAAATTTTATTATATAGTGGCAAATTTATGCCCTCATTGGAAATTATTGACTGTAGTGTGGAAAATAAATACCTGATTACATTGTATATTATCTCACTTACTGGTTAACACAGCGATATCGTGTTAGTTTTACAATAATTGAGCAATAGTAGAGAATCAGAATATTAATGAAAACAGAAATAGTTGCGTCCGTCATTATACCAACTAAAAATCCAGGTGAGCTTTTTAGAAAAGTACTGGACATGGTACGCAGTCAAAATACAGATTTTAAGTTTGATGTTCTTATAATCGATTCTGGATCAACAGATGGTACTATAGAATATGTGGAAGAAATTATTAGGCAGGATTCTCGGATTGAGCTGTACCAAATTTCTCCCGCTGAATTTGGGCATGGCCGAACTCGCAATCTCGCGATTTCAATGACAACTGGTAAATATGCGGTTTTGCTTACCCATGACGCTTGCCCGACATCTGATAGGTGGCTCGAGAATCTTGTTCGAATAGCAGATAGTGATGTGAAAATCGCTGGTGTATTTGGGAAGCATATTGCCTATCCTAGCGCAAATCCCTTTGTCAAAAACGAGCTTGAATCGCACTTCGCTACGTTTGAAAACTCTCCAGTAGTAAAGCTTGACGATGCAGATCGCTATAAAACAGATTCAAGATATCGACAATATCTTCATTTTTTTTCGGATAACAATGCACTAATAAGAAGAAGCGTGTGGGAGAAAATCCAATATCCAGATGTAGAGTTTGCTGAAGATCAGATATGGGCAAAAAAAATAATAGAAGCGGGTTGGAGTAAGGCTTATGCGCAAAATGCGGTAGTTTACCATTCGCATGATTATACGCTAGTTGAAAGATTCAAGCGTAGTTTCGATGAAAGTTATGCATATCTTCTATTGTTCGACTACAAATTGGTCTCCAATCTAGCATCTGTCATAAAAACATGGGTGCGCTTGACTGCTAGAGATAGTTATTTTTTTTTACGATCAAAATTTTGGCGTAGATCGTTTTTCTTTTTTTTACTTATGCCGTTTGATAATTTTTTGCGAGCATTGGGTTACTATCTGGGCGCAAAGGGAAAAAGTCTATCGTGGCGCATTAGGAAGAAGCTGTCGCTTGATCATAAGTTATTTTTAAAATCACAAATGTCCAAGAAGTAAGGAAAATTACTTGAGTTATAGAGAAATTATTCGCCGTTCGTATATCGTTTACAGATATACGAGAGATCATGGTTTGTTGTCGACGCTAAAACAAGTAAGTGTAAAATTGAAAAAATTAGTTTCAGGACGCAATATATTAAAAACAGATGTTCTAGAAAAGTTGGAAGTGGTGAGATTGTCACGGGTCTCTGAAGAGCTTGTTGAAGGTGAGGTTGAGGGAAATACAATTAACTGGATTGTCCCGCCGTTTGGAAGAGGGTCGGGTGGGCACTTAAATATTTTTAGATTTATATCAAATCTGGAAAAGCTTGGGTTTGAGTGCAGGGTTGTCATCGTTGGAATGCCGCAACCATTTTCAGCATCACATGCCAAAGAAAAAATCGCAGAGTTTTTCTTTCACCTCAAGGCAAACGTATTTTTGGAAAACGATAATATTCCGGCTGCGTACTACACCATTGCAACGGAATGGAAGACGGCATATTGGGTTAGGAACTATCCAGCCACGAAATATCGATGTTATTTCGTACAAGATTTTGAACCATGGTTCTACGCTGTTGGATCAACCTATATCTTGGCTGAAGAAACCTATAGATTTGGTTTCATTGGAATAACCGCGGGGCGGTGGTTGAAAAACAAGTTGTCATCCGAATATAAAATGACTACCTATGATGTAGGATTCTCGTATGATAGGGAAATTTATCGCCCACTACCACGAGATATGCAATCTAAGAAGCGGAGCGTTTTATTTTATTCACGTCCTTCTACCCCGCGCAGGGGGTTCGAGTTAGGATTGTTGGTGTTTGAAAGTTTATTGAAGATCTCGCCTGATATCGAAATTATTTTTGCAGGATGGAATATTTCCGAATACGAAATTCCGTATAAAGTTACTAGTGTTGGAATTCTGTCTCCAGGGGAGTTGCCGAATTTGTATAGTAGGTGCGATGCGGCACTGGTGCTATCTCTAACAAACTTATCTTTGTTGCCATTGGAGCTGATGGCATGCGGTGTGCCCGTAGTGAGTAACAAAGGGCCCTGGACAGAGTGGTTGCTAAACGATGATAACTCCAGGCTGGCGGTGGCTACCGTCCCGGACCTTGTTGAAGCCTTGTGGTCTGTGCTAAGTAACCCGGGCGAAGCGCAACGTCTTCGTGAAGGCGGGTTTAAAACGGCTGCTTCATCCGACTGGTTTGCGGAGGCGTCAAAGATGGCTGATATTTTGCGAATTATCGATAGTTGTGGCCAAGAACTAGCAAATGATGCTTCTTCCGGGGTCGAAAAGTGAGGCAACTGTCGGATCTGAGATGCGTTGTATTTGGCGGCTGGGGATTTATTGGGTCAAATTTATGCAGGTCATTGGCAAGCAAGGTAAGTTCTCTGCGTGTTTTTGGTAGGAGAAGGTCATCTGCCAAAGATTTAGATGGGATAGAATGGATTAAAGGTGATTTTTTAGATCCGTCAGCTGTTGCTTCTGCCGTCTCTGGTTGCGATGTTGTCATTCACTTAGTGGCAAATTCCACGCCTGCCAGTAGTAATGTAGACAAGGTTTTTGATTACCAATCAAATGTAGTTGCTTCATTGCAATTACTAGAAGCCTGTAGGGAGGCTCGTGTAAGGAGGGTAGTTTATTTGTCATCTGGGGGGACTATCTATGGTATTCCAGAGAAGGTTCCAACACCTGAAAGCGTACCGCTAAATCCAATTAGCGCCTATGGAATCACAAAGCTTACGATCGAGAAATATCTCGCGTTATATGACTATTTATATGGGATCGAGTACCGCGTGCTGCGAGTGAGTAATCCATACGGTCCGTTTCAGGTATCGATGAAAAATCAGGGTGTAGTTGCTGCATTTCTAACGAGAGCCTTGACAGGGAGGCCAATAGAAATATGGGGTGATGGATCTATTGTTAGGGATTACATTTATATAGAGGATGTCGTTGAGTCATTGGAATTAGCGCTTACTCATGAAGGCCAATCTCGAATCTTTAATATCGGAAGCGGGCATGGGTTGAGCCTGAACGAAATATATAAGGCCGTGGAGCAAGCGCTTGGAAGAAATATTGAGGTACGATATTACGATGGTCGAAAAGTAGATGTGCCTTGTAACATTCTCGATGTTGGGCTTGCAGAAAAAGATTTGCGATGGAAGCCAAAAACTAGTTTTCCAACTGGTTTAAGAAGAACCATCGCATGGTTTCAGCAAGATCTTCATACTGAAAATAAATCAAAGAACTGATGCTTTCAGATCAGGTTATCAGGAACGTGCGGAAACAATAAAAACCGAGGAGGATGCTGATACAATGCCAGAAAATCGTGGAGGTCAGTGAAAGACGAGAGCTGACTCAGCAAACATTGCTGGTTGGTTGGCGGGCCACAATAGCGATCCTCTGTGGCCAACTTGGGGAACTTCCAAATCAAAGAAAAAAGCGATTGGAAACTTGCTATATGTACTACAAAATGCTTGAATAATTTATGTTAATTCTTTTCTATAATTGTCTCTCAATCGCACTATTTGATTAGATACAGATCAATGCCCCCCCCTCTAGTAGCAGCAGTTATCGTGACCTATTTCCCTGATGTAGCTATATTCAACAAAGCTGTCAGCGCGATAGCTCCCCAAGTTGATCTTCTTATCCTAGTCAATAATAGCCCCCATGAGGAACGAGGGGATATGACGACCGGCACAATGCAGGGACGAATCGTAAACATTGATCTTAAAACTAATCTTGGCGTGGCCGCCGCTCAAAATGTCGGAATCACTCTGGCAAGAGAACGAGGCGCAAAGTACGTCGTTCTTTTTGACCATGACAGTATTCCCGCCCCTGACATGATTTTACGCTTGCTGACCGCGGCACAATCACAACCCCTGGTTGCCGCAGTGGGGCCGTGTTACCTCGATCCTCGACGCACGATCCCGGTACCATTCATCCGCATAGAAGGTTTAAAACTGGTTAGGGCCACCTGTCAGGACACGGTTTCAGTAGTGCCGGTAGACTACCTGATATCATCCGGTTGCCTGATACCGATGTCAGTGTTAGACGAAGTAGGAGTTATGAGAGAGGATTTGTTCATCGATTATATTGACATCGAGTGGGGTTTACGGGCCCGTTCCCACGGATTTCAGTGCTATGGTGTCTGCGGGGCAAATATGGAGCACAATCTTGGTGATAAACCCATCATTGTGTTGGGTAAACAGTTTCCATCCCATAGTCCATTGAGGCACTACTATCATTTTCGCAACGCGGTTTGTCTTTATCGTCAATTCTGGATTCCTATAAACTGGAAAATTGTGGATGGTTGGCGTTTGTTGCTACGTTACGGCTTTTACACCCTATTTGCTAAACCAAGATCCAAACACTTGAAAATGATGACCCTCGGCCTCTGGCACGGCCTCATCGGCCGTATGGGCCCGCTGCGCGATTCGCGTTAAAATCCGCCATGCATCCCGTTTCGGTGATTATCGTCAACTACAACGCCGGCCCCCTGCTGGCGGCCTGCGTCGAGACCTGCCTGGGCAAGGTGGCGCAGGTGATCGTGGTCGATAACGCCTCGTCCGATACCAGCCTGGCGGCCGTGGAAAGCCGATTTGCCGGCAACGACTCCCTCAAGATCGTGCGCTCCCGCCGCAATTTGGGCTTCGCCCGCGCCTGCAATATCGGCATCGGCTATTGCGATCAGCCCTTTCTGCTGTTTTTCAATCCCGATTGCGAGCTGCAGGAAACCGCCCTGAATCGACTGCTGGCGGTGTTGCAGGCCGACGCCAGAGCCGGCATGGTTGGCGGTCTGCTGGTGGATGCCGACGGCCGGGAGCAGGGCGGGGGGCGGCGCGCCATTCCCACGCCGTGGCGGTCGTTCGTGCGCGCCTTCGGACTGTCCCGCCTTTCCCACCGCTGGCCCAAGCTGTTCTTTGACTTTCATCTGCACAAACAGGCCCTGCCCACCGAACCGACGGAGGTGGAGGCCATCTCCGGCGCCTGCATGCTGGTCAAGCGGCCGGCGCTGCAGGAGGTCGGTCCCTGGGACAAGCGCTATTTCCTGCACTGCGAGGATCTGGACTGGTGCATGCGTTTTCGCCAGCAGGGCTGGAAGATCCTGTTCGTGCCCGACGCGGTGGTGGTGCATCACAAGGGCGCCTGCAGTCGGCGGCGGCCGATTTTCGTCGAGTGGCATAAACATCGCGGCATGGTGCATTTCTATCGCAAGTTTTTTCGCGATCATTACCCCGGCGGCCTGTTAATGCTGGTGGTGGCCGGCGTCTGGCTGCGCTTTTCGGCGCTGGCGGTGTATCATGTGGGCGCCCGACTCGGCGGGCGTTTGCTGGGTCGTCGCTAGAGAAATTATGTCCTATTCCTTACTGCTGCTGGTGGCCGTCTTTCTGCTGGCCACTCTCCTGGTCTGGCTGTTCCGCCACTACGCCCTGCATACGGGTCTGCTGGACACCCCCAACGAGCGCTCGTCCCATACCATCGAGACCGCCCGCGGCGGTGGGGTGGTGTTTGTTCTGCTGTGGCTGGTGATGGCGCTGGTGATGTTGTGGGCGGATATCCCCGCGGGCGAGGAATTGTGGGCGGTGCTGCCCGGTGCCGTGCTGATCGCCGCTGTCGGCTACCTGGACGACCGCCACACCCTGGCCGCCCGCTGGCGCCTGGTGGCGCAATTGGCGGCGGCGGCGATATATCTCTTCTTGAGCAACGGGCTGTCGCAGATCGATCTGGGGTTCGCGCTGTTGCAGCTCGAACCGTGGCTGGGATCCGGGCTGGGGCTGCTGGCCCTGATCTGGTCGGTCAATTTGTTCAATTTCATGGACGGCACCGATGGCATCGCCGGCAGTGAGGCCATCTTCGTCCTCGGCCTGGGCGGATTGTTCCTCTGGCAAAGCGGCGGCACCGACCTGGCTCTGTCGGCCTGGTTGCTGGCGGCGGCGGTCGGCGGTTTTCTGGTGTGGAACTGGCCGCGGGCGAAGATTTTCATGGGTGACGCCGGCAGCGGTTTTCTCGGCTTCATGATCGCGGTCTATGCCCTGCGCGGGGAGGCGCTCTATGGCACACCGGTAATCCTCTGGCTGATGCTTTACAGCGTTTTCTGGTTCGACGCCACCGTCACCCTGCTGCGCCGCATGCTGGCAGGGGAGTCCTGGACCGTGCCGCACCGCGCCCACGCTTATCAACGCCTGCACCACGGCCTGGGCTGGTCGCACCAAAGGATATTGTGGAGTGTAGTTGGCATTAATTCTGCGGTGGCTGTGTTAACTTATGTGGCTTACATTACCCATGCATATATGCTGGCCATGGCTGGGATTATTGCCTTGCTTGCTGTGTGCTATCTGGGGGTGGAGCGAAATGCGGCGATGTACCCAAGATATTGATATATCACAGGTCAATGTTAACAAATAAATTGATAATCTTCGTGAAAACCGTACAATCGTGATTCCTGAAAGATGTTAACTCCAGGGCTAGAAAAAGTAGTCAAAATGGACTTTCCGCTGAAACGATTGAGTGTCGTTGCCCATGACTACGTCATGGTCGCCATTTCTTTCGCCATCGCCTTTGCCGCCCGCTACAACTTCTCCTTGTCGGAATATCAATTCGGCCTGTATTTCAGCTACCTGCCGCTGATTCTCGTGGCCCAGGGCCTGATTCTGTGGTGGTCGCGCCTGTACCGCGGCGTCTGGCGTTTTGCCAGCATTCCCGATCTGTGGAACATTTTCCGGGCGGCGGTGGTCGGTGCGCTGGCCATTTCCCTGGCCCTGTTCCTGTTCAACCGCCTCGAAGGGGTGCCGCGTTCCACCTTCGTTCTGTATCCGGTGTTTCTCATTCTGCTGCTGGGCGGGCCGCGCATCGCCTACCGTTTCTGGAAAGACCAGAAACTGGTGTTTTTCCCGCTGAACAACCGCAAACGGGTATTGATACTCGGTGCCGGCCGGGCCGGGGAGATGCTGGCCCGCGATATGGTGCGCGACAACGAGTACCTGCCCGTGGGCTTCGTCGACGACAGCGCTAATCTCAAGGGCGCGAAAATTCACGGCGTGCCGGTCATGGGCACTCTCGATAAATTACCGGAACTGGCGAACCGGTTGGAGATCGATCTGTTCATCATCGCCATTCCCTCGGCCAATAATCAGCAGATGCAGAAACTGGTAGCGCTGTGTGAGGAGAGCGGCCGGCCGTTTCGCACCCTGCCGCGCCTGCACGAGTTGTTCAAGAGCCGGGACGCGGTGCACGCCCTGCGCGAGGTGTCCATCGACGATCTGCTGGGGCGCGACCCCATCGTTCTCGACTGGGATCAGATCAGCCAGGGCCTGGCGCAGAAAACCGTACTGGTCTCCGGTGGCGGCGGGTCCATCGGCTCTGAGCTGTGCCGCCAGATCGCCCACTTGAACCCCGCGAAGCTGGTGGTTCTGGATCACAGCGAATACAACCTGTATCAGATCGATCACGAACTGCGCCTGAGTTTCCCCGACCTGGCCCTGTATCCGGTGCTGGGCAGCGTCGACGACGGGGTGGCGGTGGAAAGAATCATGAGCAGCTGCCAGCCTCAGGTCATCTTCCACGCGGCGGCCTATAAGCATGTGCCCATGCTGCAGGAACAGACTCGGGAAGCGGTGCGCAACAATATTCTTGGCACCCAGGTGCTGGCGGAAGCGGCGCATCGCCACGGGGTAGAGAAATTCGTGCTGATCTCCACCGACAAGGCGGTNNGCAGGCGGGGGTGATGGGCAAGGGCGGTGAGATTTTCGTCCTCGACATGGGACAGCCGATCCGCATTTCCTACCTGGCCGAGCAGATGGTGCGCCTGTCGGGCAAGGAACCAGGTAAGGATGTGGAGATCATCTACACGGGTCTGCGTCCCGGTGAAAAACTCTTCGAGGAGTTGTTTCACGAGCAGGAAGCTCTGGGTAAAACCTCGCACAGCAAGATTTTCCTGTCGCACTCACGGCGCATGGACTGGAAGAAACTGGAAGCGAAAATGCGTGACCTGCGCGGCGCCGTGGACCGGTTCGACGAATCGCAGTTGAAATCGCTGCTGGTGGATCTGGTGCCGGAATTTCTCGACGGCCGCGAAGCCAAGGTCAACAACGTCGTACCCATTTCCGTCGCCGCCAAAGCCGAACCGTCTTGAAACCGGCGGTCTCTCCCGCCCTCCTGCGCGGTACCTGGCTCGCTTTGGGCTGGTTGCAGATAGTCCTGATTATCTACTTGTCGCTGACCGCACATCCACCACACGGACCGGACATACCCGGCTTTGACAAAATAGGTCATTGTTCCTCCTACGGATTCCTCACTTTCTGGTTTTGCCAGCTGTATACGCTGTGGGTGCCGCGCCTGCGCTGGGCGGCGGCCTTCGTGGCCATGGGGGTGGGTTTGGAATTCGTCCAGGGTTGGTTGGGTTATCGCATGTTCGAATACTGGGATATGGTGGCCAACACCACCGGCGTACTGCTGGGAATGGGCATTTCGCGCCTGTCGCGCACGACACTGCTGGCTCGCTTGCAATCCCGCTAAGTGTTTCACGGTGCGGGAAAACGTGGAAAATCGCCGGTATTTTTGCTAGCATGTCGGCACCTTAATTCATCCACCACACCGCATTCGCGACCGAGGCTATGGACCGAGTCATCCGTAAAGCAGTATTTCCCGTCGCCGGGCTGGGCACGCGGTTCCTGCCGGCCACCAAATCCAATCCTAAGGAAATGCTGCCGGTGGTGGATAAACCCCTTATTCAATATGCCGCTGAAGAGGCAGTGCAGGCCGGGATCAAAGAACTGATTTTCATCACCGGCCGTACCAAGCGCGCCATTCCCGACCACTTCGACAAGGCCTATGAGCTGGAAGCGGAATTGGAAGCCAAGGGCAAGACCCGTCTGCTGGAAATGGTGCGTAACGTCATCCCTGACGACGTGGTGTGCATCTACATCCGACAGGCCGAAGCCCTGGGCCTGGGGCATGCGGTACTGTGCGCCAAACCGGTGGTGGGCAATGAACCCTTCGCCATCATTCTCGCCGACGACCTGATCGATGGCCAGCCAAAGAACTGCCTGGCGCAAATGGTGGATGTGTATAAAAAACACGGCAGCAGCGTGCTCGGCGTGGAACGGGTGCCCCCGGAAAACACCGGCCAATACGGCATTGTCAGCGCCCAACCCATCGAAGGCCGGATCAGCGCCGTCAAATCCATCGTCGAAAAGCCCAAGCCCGAGGAAGCCCCGTCCAATCTGGGGGTGGTGGGCCGCTATATCCTGACGCCGCGCATCTTCCCCTTGCTGGAAAGAATCGGTCGCGGCGCCGGCGGTGAAATCCAGCTGACCGATGCCATCGCCAAACTGCTCGACGAGCAGCAGGTGCTGGCCTATGAATTCAGCGGCAAGCGTTACGACTGCGGCAGCAAGTTCGGTTACCTGCAAGCCACGGTCGAATACGCCTTGAAACATCCCGACCTGGCGGACGATTTTCGCGCCTATCTGCAATCCTACTGTCTGCCTGACCTTAAAAAGTAATTCCCGGTATTTCCCCCGGTTCGCGTCGGGCTGGCACCGGTGTCGCCAATAGCGATAAACTAGCCACTGGCTTCCTGGCGCGATGCAACAGAGTTCCACTTCATGACCATTCCAACCATTGAATCCTTCGTCGGCAATACGCCTCTGGTGCGGTTGCAGCGTCTCAATACCAATCCGGCCAATGTGGTGGCGGTGAAACTGGAGGGCAACAACCCCGCCGGTTCGGTGAAAGACCGCCCGGCCCTGTCCATGATCCAGCGCGCCGAAGCGCGCGGCGATATTCGGCCGGGGGACACCCTGATCGAAGCCACCAGCGGCAATACCGGCATCGCCCTGGCGATGGCGGCCGCCATCAAGGGTTACCGCATGATCCTCATCATGCCGGAGACCATGAGCGCCGAGCGGCGCGGTTCCATGAAAGCCTTCGGCGCCGAGATCATCCTGGTGAGCAAGGAGCAGGGGATGGAAGGCGCGCGCGACCTGGCGGACCAGATGGAGGCCGAGGGCCGGGGCAAGGTTTTGAACCAGTTTGCCAACCCCGACAATCCCATTGCCCATTACGAGGGTACCGGCCCGGAAATCTGGCGCGATACCGAGGAAAAAATTAGCCATTTTGTCAGCGCCATGGGCACCACCGGCACCATCATGGGCACCTCGCGTTTTCTCAAGGAGAAAAACCCCGCCATTCAGATCGTGGGGGTGCAGCCCAGTGAGGGCTCGTCCATTCCCGGCATCCGTCGCTGGCCCGAGGCCTATCTGCCGCGGATCTATGAACCGGCCCGGGTGGACCGTATCATGGATGTGACCCAGGAAGAGGCCGAGGAAACCACCCGGGCGCTGGCCGCCCGCGAAGGTATTTTCGCCGGGGTATCGTCCGGCGGGGCGGTGGCCGCGGCGCTGCGCCTGTCAGCGGAGGTGCGCGGTGCCGTAATCGTCGCCATTATTTGCGACCGGGGTGATCGCTACCTGTCCACCGGGGTGTTCCCCGCCTGAGGGTGCAATAACAGTAACGGATCGGAGCCAATGAATATTTTCGTATTCGACATTGAAACCATCCCCGACACCGACGGCGGCCGGCGTCTCTACGGCCTGAATTCACTGGACGATCGCAACGTCGCCAATGTCATGTTTCACAAGCGGCGTCAGCAAACGGGCGACTCGGAGTTTCTGCGCCTGCACCTGCAGCGGGTCGCCGCCATTTCCGTGGTGTTGCGCTCCCGCGATACCTTCAAGGTCTGGTCCCTGGGGGCGCCGGACGCCGGGGAAAAGGAGATCGTGCAGCGTTTCTTCGACGGCCTGGAGCGTTACACTCCCACCCTGGTGACCTGGAACGGCACCAATTTCGACCTGCCGGTGCTGCACTACCGCGCGCTGCTGCATGGCATCAGCGCGCCGCGCTACTGGGAAACCGGCGACGAGGATCAGAGTTTCCGCTGGAACAACTACATCAGCCGCTACCACTGGCGCCACACCGATCTGATGGACGTGCTTGCCGGTTTCTCGCCGCGGGCCAATGCGCCGCTGGACGAAATCGCCACCCTGCTGGGGTTTCCCGGCAAGATGGGGATGAGCGGCGACAAGGTGTGGGACGCCTGGCTGGAGGGCGATATCGCCGGCATCCGTAATTACTGTGAAACCGATGTGCTCAACACCTACCTGGTCTATCTGCGCTTTCAATTGATGCGCGGCCGCTTGCACAGCGAAGAGTATGAGCGCGAGTGTGAGCTGGTGCGCGACAGCCTGCGCCAGGAAAACAAGCCGCATCTCGACGAATTTCTCGCCGCCTGGCGCGGCACTGGCAGCCCATGAGCAAACGTCGCAAACAACTGCCCGCCGACACGCCCGTGGTCGACATCGAGTCCCTGACCCACGAGGGCAGGGGAGTCGCGCACCTGGACGGCAAGGCGATTTTTGTCGACGGTGTGCTGCCGGGAGAACGGGTGCGTGTCCGCTATGTGCATACCTCGCGCCGCTATGATGAAGCCGTGGCGGAGGAGGTGATTACTCCCGCCGAGGAACGGGTGACACCGCACTGCGAACACTACGGCGTATGCGGCGGATGCAGCTTCCAGCATGTATTGCCCGAGGCGCAGATACGTTTCAAACAGCAGGTGCTGGTGGACAATCTCAAGCACCTGGGCAAGGTAACGGCGGCCGGGGTGCTGCCACCGCTGACCGGCCCGGTCTGGGGTTACCGGCGCAAGGCGCGCCTGGGGGTGCGGGACGTCATTAAAAAGGGCAAGGTGCTGGTAGGTTTCCGCGAGCGCCACGGTGGCTATCTGGCCGATTTGCTGCAGTGTCATGTGCTGGTGCCGGAAATCGGCATGCGCCTGACGGAATTGTCACAGCTGGTGGCGTCTCTCAGTATTCGCGATCAGGTACCGCAGATCGAAGTGGCCTGCGGTGACGAAACCAGCGCGCTGATCTTCCGCGTTTTTACCCCGCCCAGTGACGCGGATCGGCAGGCCCTCAGCGATTTCGGCCGCGCCGCCAATCTGCATATCTACCTGCAGCCGGGCGGGCAGGACAGCGTCAGCCTGCTGTGGCCGGAAACAGAGGTGCCGCTGCACTACGCCCTGCCGGCGCACGGCGTCAGCTTTCATTTCTCACCCACCCGTTTTACCCAGGTCAATGGCGAGATCAACCGCGCCATGGTCGACCATGCCCTGCACCTGCTCGATCCGCAGCCGCAGGACGAGATCCTCGAGTTGTTCTGCGGTCTGGGTAATTTCACTCTGCCCCTGGCCAAACGTGCACACCACGTTACCGGCATCGAAGGCGAGAAGGGTCTGGTGGAGCTGGCGCAGCGTAACGCCGCTGACAACGGTATCGCCAACGTCAGCTACCATATGGCTAATTTATTCGAAGATTTTCGCGCCTTCAGCTGGGCCCGGCAAACCTACGGCAAGCTGCTGTTGGACCCGCCGCGCACCGGCGCCAGGGAGGTGTGCGAAATGCTGCCCTGGGACGTGACGAAAATCGTCTATGTGTCCTGCAACCCCGCCACCCTGGCGCGGGACGCCGGAATTCTGGTGCACGAACACGGATTCAAGCTGAGCCGGGTGGGGGTGATGGACATGTTTCCGCATACCTCGCATGTGGAGAGCATCGCGGAATTCGTGCGTTAGCATTTCATTTGCAATAAGACTCATTCTTCCCCAAAAAAAGTGAATATACTGTGTAGAAATCTGCACAGTTGCTCGATCCCGTCCAGCCTGCGTTGCTATTCTCCTGCGTAAAAGTTACATCTATACTTGTTTTGTATCGGAGACGAAGCGCGGGTAGGAAACACTGGCTGCACGTCCTCCGACGGATCGCGGCGATGATCCGCTTCTAATTTCATAGCCGCCTATGACAGGGAAGTGAAACTGTAATCAAGGAGGATGCCATGCGCGCCTTGTTGGTGCTCAGCCTTATGATGTCCGCTGCGGCCTGCAGCAATGCGATCGAAGAAACCTTATCCGAGAATCCCCGGGGAACGGTGACCGGTGTGGCCTACGATGGCATCATCGTCAATGGCAAGGTAACGATTTATGCTTTCGATGGAAACCAGGGAGCAACGCTGGCCGAGGGCATGACCAATGCCGCCGGCGCTTACAGTATCGACCTGAGGGTGGCCTCCCAGCCGGTCATGATAGAGATCACCGGCGGCAGCTATCAGGAGGAAGCCAGCGGGCATGTGGTACCGTTGCAGGAAGGGCAGCGCCTGCTGGCCCTGGCCCTCTACACGCCCGACATTCCACTCACCGTGCACGCCACCTACTGGACAACGCTGGCCGCTGGTCTTGCCCAATACAAGGTCAAGACCGGCGCCACCGCTACGCAGGCAATTGAGGATGCCAATAAGGAAATAAGCGATCTTCTAGGGCTGCCTATATTAACGACTGTACCTTTGGAACCTACTGTTCCTCTCAACAGGAGAGACAATCTCACTCCAGAGCTGGAATATGGGTACTTTGCAGCCGCTGTTTCCAAGTGGACGGCGTTGGCGAGCGATTTTAACAAACGACCAGTTCACACGATTTATTCATCAATTGCTTTTTCCCAATTAGCTTTTGAGGATATTCGGTACGATGGCGTATTGAACGGCAAAAGCGAAGTCGGGGCCCTGTCTGTTGGCGGTATCGAATTGTCTACAGATATCTACCGTCATGCCATTGCCTTGGCCATTCTGTCCATGGCCAACGACAAACGAAATATAGTTGGCGTTACGCCTGCTACTTTGCTTGTATCCGCTCGACGACTGAATGACGCGACCATACCCATTTTTCGTGGCGGCACCGTTATTCCCCTGGACGAGGGCGGGCCCATGATCGCCCGGATCGCGCCGGACAGCGAAACAGTATTTGGCGTATTCACTGGCATCGCTGAAATCGCTGACGTGGTCGGCGTGGCCGCGGTGGAATTTCTCGTCGATGGCGTTTCCACAGCCACTGCCGCGGACCCGGCACGGCCTTCCGTGTCAATCGACAGTTCGGGGCTCAGCGAGGGGCATCATACTTTGACGGTGCGGGTGACCAATCTCGCCGGCAACTCGACCAGCGCCGATCGCGCCTTTGACGTCAGCAACAAGGCAACGCTGATCAGCAATGTGCAGCCGGCGGACGGCAGCCTGGTGCGGGGAAAGGTGACCGCGTCGGCGACGGTTTATGATTCCGCCGGGATAGACGAGGTGGTCTTCACCGTCGATGAGCAGGACGTCGGCCGTGCCCATGGGCTTGGCGAAGTAAAAATCACTTTTGATTCCAAAGGGGTTGCCGATGGCGACCACAAACTGCGCGTCACCACCCGTAACAGCGTCGGCTATACACTGTCGGTGGAAAATATCTTTACTGCTGATAACACACTGCCGGTGATCGAAGCGCTGGCGCCGGCGGCCGATGCAGACTATGCCGGGCCCCTGACCGCCACGGCCCAGGTAAGCGATGCCCATCTGTCGGCAGTGGAGTTTTTCCTGGATAGTATGTCCCAGGGGCTGGCCGCGGATTTTTCCCCATCCGCGGTAACTATCGACAGTCGACAATATATCGACGGTCCGCATACCCTGGGGGTGAGAGGTGAGGATGCCGCGGGCAATCAAACGATTGCCACCTGGCAAGTGAATTTCGACAATTCGCCACCGCGTGTCAGCGAAATTCTGCCGGTGCCGGGCAGCTGGCTTGGGGGTCCCAATCTCAGCAACATCAGCTTCCTGTTGTCTGATCGCGCCTTGAATGCAGTTACGTTAACGGCGGATGGTGTGGCAGTGGCTACTACCGTCAATGGCGCCGGTCCCTGGCGGGTTAGTGCCGGGTATGCTGTTTTCGCCAGCGGTGACGGCGAACATAACCTGGTCATTACCGCCAGTGACGTCGCGGGGAATGTTGCCCGGGAGAAAGTAAGCATTTTTGTCGATGCTACCCGTCCGATCAGTACCGCCAGCGTCAGCCGTACCCTGGGAGTACCCGCCTGTTCCGGTTGTCTGGCGCCCGTGCTGTCCTGTACGGTCAACGGCTTGTCCACTGACGCTGGCATCGGGCTCAAAGGGGTTTATATAGAGGGATCGTTGGTTTCCACCGCATCAACGGTCGCCTGGTCCTTCACCTCCAATCAACCAGTGCCGCCCGCCGGCACCGTATTTCCCAAGTGCAGCACCTACTCCGGACTGGGCGCCGTGGGGCAGATCGCCGTTGACAAGCTGGACAACAGCACCAGTTACCTGCTCTACTGGTGCAATGATCCAGTCGAGGGAATAACCTGTGTCCTGCGCATGCTGTGAACCTCCATGTACGGTCGCGGTCCGGTAGCGGCCTGTCTGCTGGCTCTGGTCGCCGCTTGCAGCCCGGGTTCATCATCGGCGCCGAACGATGACGCTCCCCGCCAGGCGGCGGGCAGTATTGTCGGCGATCTGGGCATCGGCTGGGTCGTGGGCGCCACTGTTCATGTCCGCTCCCTGTTGACCGAGGATGCGCCGCCGCTGGCGGCGATCTATGTTGTCAGTGATGCGTCGTTTCGTTTGGCATTGAACATTGCGTCACAACCTCTATTGTTGTCGGTCGTGGACGGCAGCTATCGTGAATGGTCAGGCAACAGGGAAGTTGCGCTGGAAACCCGGCACCATCTGCAGGCACGTATCAACTATGTGGCCGGTGAAGAGAACCGGGTAAACCTTACCCCCTTTACAACCATCGCCGCGGGTCTGGCGGAGCAGCTGCAACAATCTGGTACCCCGTCAACCCAGGCCACTGACATCGCCAACGGCGTCGTCAGCGCGTGGACCAATTTTGATATCCATCGCACCCGGCCGATGTATCCCGAATCCGCTGTCGACGCCAGACTCAGCGACGAGCAACGCCATGGTATGTTACTGGCCGCATTGTCGCACGCGATGGGCGCTGCGGATGGCGCTGGCGTTATAGGCTGGGTGCAACACGCCTATGAAGATGTCCGCGCAGACGGGTTGTTGAATGGTGGCGGAACCCGGTACAGCGATCTTCCCGCCGGGTTCGAACCCTCGGTTCGCTGGTATCGGCATGAGCCGGCGCTGCACATGCTGCGTTATGCCTTGAGCGTTGAAAATAATTCCGGGATAAGCGCCGGTGATCTGCTGGACTACGCCCGCCAAATCAATAATTCGGAATCTTCCCTGTTTGGCAGTCAGCCGCCGCTGCCGCTGGATGAAGATGGACCGAAAATCACGGTTCTGACACCGGCCGAGAATGCCAGTGTCTATGGTGTTTTTCGTTGTGTAGTGAATGTGCGCGATGCCCTGCAGGTAATGGCCAGCGAACTGTGGCTGGATGGTGAACCTTTGGCGACGTTCGCCGATCCGCAAAAAGGGGAGCTGCTTATAGATGCTGGCGCCTATTCGGCAGGCCTCCACCTGCTTACGGTCAAAACCCGCAATCTCCTGGGAACCGAAGCTGAGCAGACGCTGCCGTTGCGTTTTGTCGCCAGCGATACCCGGCTCTTGATAACGGCGCCCGGCGCACAAAGCCAGCTACGAGGTGAAGTGCTGGTCAGCGGTGTGGCCTCGGGTGTGCCGGGCCTCGATTCGGTCGCCCTCTTGCTGGACGAAAATCCGCTGGCAACGACCAGCGAATTAGGAACCCCTCAGTTCAACTTTGACAGCCTGGGATACCCGGACGGCGAACATCATATTCGATTGCACGGAACTACCATTGATCATCAGTACTTCGATGATGAGGTCACTGTATGGTTTGACAATACACCGCCTGAAGTAGTCGACTTTTCTCCTGCGGAAAACGGCTATTACTCTGGAGAACTGAATTTAAGCGCAGAAGTGATAGACTCGAATTTTCTACGCATTCAGCTATGGCTAGATGGTGTATTACTGAATTCAGACACGAAAAATTCAATGTTATCAGCAAATGTTGAGACGAAGGAAATATTGGATGGTGAGCACCTAGTCAAGCTGATGGCTCAGGACGCAGCAGGTAATATGTTGCGTGTTAACAAGCTTGTGTACTTTGACAATACTCCACCACTGGTCAGCGATTTCTTTCCACCCGATGGTACCGTGGTGGGAGAAGGGCAGTTCAATATTTCGGCTAGGATCGAAGATATGAACCTGGTGGACACTGAATTTTGGCTGGATGGTAATTTCTACGTAAAAGGTGGCATACCCGCATATTCATTTATCGTCGGTAAATACCTTTCTCCTGGAGAGCATACGATTTCCACTATTGCCACCGACGCCGCAGGTAACGTCGGAACCTATCAGTCCAGCATCGTACGTCGTTGACGGAAAAGCACAGCGCCGAATCCCCCTGTGATTAGCAGGTTTCGCACCATCATCCAGGGTTCCGGTGCTGGTCGATTCATACATCTAGCGAAAGTAGCGACCCACCTCAGGACATTCCCAAACGACTCTTGAAATCCTTGACCTTGGCGGAGAAGCGATGGCGCTTCAATTCATGTTGGCGGGCGTCTTCGTCGACCATGTAATTGAGCATGAGGACCCGCCGTTCGCCGACGAACTTCTTGTGTCCATGCCAGCAATTGGCGGTAACTTTGAAAATCAGCAGCGTGCCGACCAGGGGTACGATTTCCACGATGGTGCTTTCCAGATCGTTGGGGTCGCGCAGCAGGCGCAGATTGCCACCTTCATGGGGCCATTCCTCGTTCAGGTACAGCAGAATAGTAACCACCTTGCTTTCCGAATCCGCGTGAATGCGACCGTCCTTGTGCCGGGCATAACCGCGGTAGGTGACCATGGGCGGACGGCCCTGCAGATTGACGCCGAAGCGCTGTTCCACCGCCTCGCGCAATTCCTCGCTGCACAGTTCGTCCACCATCTTTTGCATGGTCGGCCCCAGGGACAGCACGTCCGCGGGATAGAGGCCCGCGTTTTTCATTGGCGGAAATTCCTGCACCAGGGCTTTGACGTGCTCCTGGCGCAGAAAATTCTTTACCACGAGAAAAGGGAAGGGTTCGGTGGTCAGCGGCTCCGCGCGAAACTTTTCCAGATCGAGTATTGCAGTTGCCATATTATCCTCCGGTCGCGGCTGATGAATGTTGATGAGGAACGAAACCATAGTGACGGAACAGCGCTTCGAGTTTGGCGACCACAGCATCGACGGTGATTAAACGCAGCGCGCGCGGATCATGCACCCGCTGGCGCCAGCCTACCCGTTGCGGGTCACGATGCAGCAGCGTAGCCACCGCCTGGTCGAACACATCTACCGTCCATTGCGGTTCCACATAGGGTCCGGTTTTTTTCGCCGGTGCCACGGCGTACAGGCCGACCACCGGGGTTTGCATGGCCTGGGCGATGTGCAGCGGGCCGGTGTCCGGTGCCAGCAGGGCATCGACCTGGCCCAGCAGCGCGGTCAGTTGCCGCAAATTGGATTTTCCCACCAGGTCGCGGACCGGTGCCCGCAAGCCCTGTTTCAACTCTTCCGCCTTGGCCTGTTCGCTGCCGCCGGCGGCGCCGATCAGGATCACCGTTACCGGCCAGCGCTCGGCAATACGGTTCAGGCACTGCAGGTAGTATTCCGCCGGCCAATTCCGCTCCGCCTTGCTGGCCGCCAGCACCACTGCCAGCTTGATGCCGCTGCAGCCCTCCAGTTGCTCTCGTGCCCAGGCGAGTTCGTCTTCGCTCAGGGCCAGGTCCCATTGCACGACCCGCTCCCTGACCCCGAGGTAGGTGGCGAAGCGGAGAAAGCTGTCGATCAGATGTTCGCGCTCGGCGGGCACGTATTCCTTGACGAACCAGCGCTGAAAATCCCGGGCGTGCAGGGCGCCAAAACCGATTTTCCGCCGTGCCTTCACCGCCAGGGTCACCAGGTTGGCGCGCATGCTGGCCTGCGGCGCCAGCAGCCAGTCGATGTGGTACGTGCCCAGTTGCCGTTTTAACTGCAAAAACGAACGCAGGCCGCGTGGTTTGTCGATGACAATGAGTTCCACCCCGGACAGGCCCTGAATGATGGTGTGGAACGGCCGGGAAACGATCCAGTAAAGCTTGCTGCGGGGGTAGGCGCGCTGCAGGGTGCGCAACAGCGGCACCGTCATAATGACATCCCCCAGGGCCGACAATCGCAGCACGGCGATGCTTTCGGGCTCCGCCTTGGGGTCTACTGCCGGGACCGGATCATTCATGAGGGTGATTCTTAGTCGTTAGATACATCATAGTTCATGCCTGTATGGCGTGCAATCATGGGCCAATGCAGGGAAAATAATTATAAGCAAGAGGCACCGGCGTTCACAATATGGACATTTTATGCCGGGCTTGGGTGGCAATAAAGTCACAAGCTGGGTGGGGGAGGGAGGCTGCGGGACGCGGGCAATAAAAAACCGGGGTCGGCCTGCCTCCCCCGGTTCGGTGTCGCGGCCTGCATTGGTTTATCAGGACCCTTTGTCTTCCAGCAGGGTCTCGATACGATTCAGGTCATTGATCACCCGCCACTTGCCGCTGCCGGATTCGACGCGATTGCGCCAGGCTTCCAGGCGGTCGAGGTATTCGCGCGGATCGACGTTGTCCGAACGCAGCTTGGTGACATTGATGGCCGATACCCGGATGCCGTTGAACGACAGCGGGAAGTCGCGGATCTGCCCTTTCTGGATCTCCTCCTTCAGGTCGGAAAAGATCAGAATGTATTTTTTGCCGGCGCCGGTTTCGTTCAAGTACTCGATGCCCTGGATGACACCGCCGGTGATATCGGTGTAAGCGCTGCTGTTGACCCGTGTTACGAATTGATTGATCGAGGTCTGAAACGCGCGTTTCTGCGCGTTGGCCTGCGACGGCCGGGAGTCGAAGGTCACCTTGGCGACGATATCCTTCTCGGTGAAGCTGCCGCTGTCTATCTTGGCCACCGCCAGCGAATCACCGGTGGTGAGAGTGCCCAGCAGGTAGTTGATGATCTTCTGCGCTTTCTCGATTTCCTGGGTGTAGGTGCCCGATGTGTCGATCAGCATGTAAACCCCGGTATTGCGCGCCACCGGCTCGCCGCAACCGGCCAGCCCCAGCACTGCAGTAAACAATACGGCTAGTATCAATCTTGCTTTCATCGGCATTCTCCCCTGTTTGCCAGTTCAAGACATAGTGGAATCCATGCTCTGCAAGCTCTTGGTCTTTTTGCCAGTGATGATCTTGTCAGGCTTGGTTTCCTTGTGAGTAGGGTGGCGACCGCTGCGAAACATGTAATCGATGCGCAGGGGCACGATGATGACCAGGTCGTAGACGTTGATCAGGAAATTACCGGCGTTGAGCGAAATATTGCCGAGGAAACGGCAGAAGAACGCCAGGAAACGCAGAAACGCCGCCGCCGCGATGCCCAGTACCGTGCGCGAGGAATGCACGAAGGACTCCAGCGGGATAGCGACGAAGGTCAAGGCGAAGGGCAGCACGAAGCCCATGATCATCTGGCCGACAGACGGTATCCAGCGGTACTCGGCTTCCACCACCTGCACCCCGGCCAGCGACTGGTTCAGCGCCTCGCGGTCGGTGGCCATCAGGTCGCGCATATAGGCCAGCGCCGATTCGATGCTGGCGAACAGGAACAGGAAGGAAAACAGCACCCAGGCGATGCGCCGGCGCATTTTGTCGTCCATGGAACCGATCACCGGAAACAGGCGGGTGATGCCCACCGCTTCCATCAGGAACAGTCCCATGGCGACTTCCACGCTGATGATAACCATGGCCGCCACGTTGGACACCTGCCAGCTGGTATTGCCCACATAGGTGCCCGCACCGACCATTTCCGACATCGGCAGAGCGATCAGCTGGAAGTTGATGAAGCCGCCGAGGGCAGCGATTATCAGCACCAGACCGGCGATGAAAAACTGAGTCAGCGACGAAGATGACAGCAGCTTGGTGGCCAGATCGGTCTGGGCCATGATTTCCGAGTACTTGTCCATCTGGTTGTCGATGATCTTGGAACGCTCTTCCAGGCTGTGAATCTTCTTCTCGACGCTTTCCAGGGTATGGGTCATCTTGCGCCAGTAGGGCAGCATCTGCTTCAACAGGGTGTGGCGGCGCTGGCTGGCGGATCGGTACTCGGTCAGGGCCTTGTCATTGGCGCGCTTGAGGGTACCGTGAATGTCGTCGAGTATCTTCGCCACCGTGGGGTCGCCGTTGCCGGGAATCTTAGCCACGTGCTCGATGGCTTCCAGCCAGTTGGGCGGGCTGGGGGGCACTTCCGCGGTTTGCTGATAGTCTTCGTCGATCTTGGTGATCTGTTCCTTGAGTTTGCGCTGCAGCGACGGATAGCCGCTGAGATCACGGTTGACGGTGGTGGCGACGCGCTGAAATTCCCGTTCGATATGCCGCTCGGTGGCTTCACGGCCGTGCTGCAGCAGCACCTGGCGATTGCGATCCTTCAAATGCAATTCGGCCGAGCGGATACTGCGCGAGGCCGTGCGTGCGGCCTTGTGGATCACCTTGGCGAAGGCGTGTATCGCTTGGTGGGCCCAGGGACGGGCAAAGAACATCAGAAATATGATAATCGCCAGCCACACGATGACCGATATCGCGACCTGATCGGACCAGATCGTTAGCACGTTCGTTCCCGACATGGAAACCTCCAAGCAGAATATATGTAAGGATATCCCCGAAATACGTTAAAACCGTTACCTGCTACCTGCAGTACCGTCCTGGTAACAAAACTATATGGGTCGCGTTTGGTATTTCTTTAGGGGCGGGGAAAGTTTGTCGAGCTTCACAATAATATAGCACAGGTAATAGGTCTGTGAGTGCAGTCACAACTTACCATAACGTGCCTTGAACTTAATTTAGTCTTAAACTAAAGTCAATCAGTAGGTTTTTGCTGTAAGTTTTTGTCCCTTTTTCCTTATTGCTGATCCTGTCATTGATCCGGCCTCATGGTCTGGTCAAACCCTCCCTGTCCAGCATAGGGCAGAGGGCGGGGACGCTCAGGAGACAGCGGTGTAGATTCCTTGTTGTCTGCCGATGAAATTGATCATCGCTAACTAACCGAGGAGACCACCCATGATACGTTTTACCATTGGTCTTATCCTGACCCTGTGCTGCACGGCGTTACTGGCGGCGCAGGATACTATCGCAGACCCGCAAAACACCTCTGACGGCTCTGCAGCCGTCGCCACGGACGGCGGTGACAGAGCCGCATTATCGCAGATCGCACCGGCGGTGGGCTTTTCCCACGGTGATGTGGCGCGTGCTGTATTTACTTCGGACATCGTCGGACGTGAGCCTACCGATGATATCTCGCAAATCGATACAACCCACAATCAGGTTTATTTCTTCAGTGAGCTGCTGGGCATGTCGGGACACACCGCCATCCATCGCTGGGAGCATGATGGCAAGGTGGTGGCGGAAGTGAAATTCGATGTTGCCGGACCGCGCTGGCGGGTCTGGTCCAGCAAACTGCTGCCGGTGGAGCAAACCGGCACCTGGACGGTGTCGGTAATCAATACCGCCGGCGAAGTGCTGACCACGACCGAGTTGCAGTTCAGCGATGCGAGCGCGGTCACGGCGCCTGCCGTTCCTGCCACCGGTTCCGCGCAGTAACGCCATCGGTATTTCATGATCCGCGGGTCGTCATCCGCTGTCAAGCTGATGACCCGCTGTTCCCGCGGCTGGTGATTACTCCGCGGCACCGGCGAAGTCGCCGCCTGCACCCAAATGGGTATTTTCGTCATAGGCCTTACCGCATGGCACTGCTGCCTGGCGCGTCCCCGGACCTGGAGCGGGAACGCCTGGGAGAAAGATGGCTTCATTTATGCAGTTCAAGGTAATTCCCTTCGGGTGTCATCTTTATTGAGCATGCCGCTGGGTACAGGGTGAAACGGTGGTATTGACGCAAGCAAACCTGTTATTATTTTCCCATCGACCGTAATACTCATGCTCAATGTCAACCTGCAACAGGAGACAGGTCATGCCTCACGAGTATCAACCGGCGGTGGGAAGCTGGTACAAGAATGCGGAAGGCGACACCTTCGAGGTCGTCGCGGTGGATGAAGCGACCGTCGGTATCCAGTACTTCGATGGCGATCTGCAGGAACTCGAAATAGACGACTGGTTCGAAATGGCGCTGATCCCGGTGCCTGAACCGGAAGACTGGTCCGGACCCTACGACAATCTGGTGCGCGATGACTTTGGCGATTCCGGCTCGGGCACGCATCCGGAAGACTGGAACGGTCCCCTGGACGATCTGGAGCGGGACGAGTATTGAGCGGGCCGGGCGCCTGCCCGGCGAGCCGTCGTTGTTTTATCCCTCGGTTTTCTTCTGTTGTCCGCCGCTTTCGTCCGGGTGTTGACCCAGTTCAGGATCCTCTTCTTTCGCCCGTTCGGCGAAGGTGTGCTTGATGTGCGCCAGATCGCGCAGGCGGTTTTCCACCAGGAAGTTGATGCTGTCCTGCGGGAACTCGCCGCTGGCATCGCGCTCGCCGGCCGGTTTTTCCGCGAGAATTTCCAGCGCGTCGTTCACATGGTGCATGGCATAAATGGTGAATTTTCCCTGTTCCACCGCCTGGCGCACTTCGGCGTTGAGCATCAGGTGATCGATGTTGGTCGCGGGAATGATGACGCCATGGCTGCCGTCCAGGCCGTTGTTGCGGCAAACCTCGAAGAAACCCTCGATTTTTTCGTTGACCCCGCCGATGGCCTGCGCCTGCCCCAGCTGATTCACCGAGCCAGTGATGGCAATGGACTGGCGCAGCGGCAGGCCGGCCACCGCCGACAGGATGGAGCACAGTTCGCCCACCGAGGCACTGTCGCCTTCCACCTGGCCGTAGGACTGCTCGAACACCAGGCTGGCCGCCAGGGACAAGGGATAATCCTGGGCGTAATAGGAAGACAGGTAGGCGGACAGAATCATTACGCCCTTGGAATGAATAGGACCGCCGAGTTCTACCTCACGCTCGACGTCGATGACATCGCCATCGCCCAGGCGCACGGTGGCGGTGATGCGTGCCGGCTGGCCGAACATGTGGTTGCCCAGTTGCATCACCATCAGGCCGTTGACCTGCCCGACGGCGCGACTGCGGGTGTCGATGAGAATGGTGCCGCGTTTGATTTCTTCGAGCATGCGCTCATGGTAGCGGGACACGCGGTAGCGCTGTGTGGCCACCGCCTTCTGCACGTCCTGCGCCGCGATAACGCTGACGCCGCGCTGGCGCGCCCAGTAGTCCGCTTCCTTGAGCAGGTCGTTGATGCTGCGAATATGGGTCGACATCTTCTGCGTGTCTTCGACCATGCGGGCGCTTTCCTCGACGATGCGCGCCACGCCGCCGCGGTCCAGGGGATGTAAACCGTCCTTGCGCGCCAGGGTGGCCACCAGGCGGGCGTACAGCTGAATATTGCCCTCGGTCCAGGGCATGTGTTCCTCGAAATCAGCAGCCACCTTGAACAGCTCGCTGAATTCCGGGTCCAGCTCGCACAGCAGATAATAGAGGATACGCTCGCCGATCAGGATGACCTTGACATCCAGTGGTATCGGTTCGGGTTCCAGCGACACGGTGCTGATCAGGCTGTAAACCTGGCCCAGGGACATGATGCTGACATCGTGTGACTGCAGCGCCCGCTTCAAACCTTCCCAGGCGAAGGGCTGGGTCAGCACCTTGCGCGCATCCACCAGCAGATAGCCGCCGTTGGCGCGATGCAGGGCGCCGGGCTTGATCAGGGTGAAATCGGTGACCAGGGTGCCCAGGTGCGAGGAGTGCTCGATGCGCCCCACCAGGTTCTGATAGGTGGGGAAATCCTCGAACACCAGCGGCGCGCCCGCGGTGTCGCCGTTGCTCACCAGCACATTGACCTCGTAACGGGCAAAGGACGGGCGATTGGACTCCAGACCGAACAGACTGGGCGCGGGCTCCTCGGAACGCCGGAAATCGTTGGCGTTGTCGATCACATCCTGTTCCACGGCGTTCAGGTAGGTGATCACGTCGGCCAGCTCGGCGTAGTTCTTTTTCAGCTCGTTGATGCTGTGGCCGACGGCGAAAATAGTGACTTCCCGGTTCAGCGTCTTGATCTTGCCGCGGCCTTCCTTCTTCAATTCGGCGATGCGGTACAGCAGGTCTTCCAGCTTGTCCTGCAGACTGCCGACCTTCTTCTCGATTTTTTCCTGCTCCGGCTTCGCCAGGGCCTGAAACTCGGTGGGACCGATCACCTTGCCGTTGAGCAGCGGAGCGAAGGTGTAACCCGAGGGGGTGCGATACAGCTTGACCTCGTTTTCCAGGCATTCCTTCTGCAGATCGAAAAACGATGTTTCCTCGTCTTCCTTGATCTTGTTCTCTATTTCCTGCACTTTCTCCCGATAGGCTTCGCTCTCGAAGGCCGCGGGGATGCTGACGCGCAGGGTTTCCATCAGCTGCGTCATGTCCTGGCGCAGCCGGTTGCCGGTGCCGGCAGGCAGTGCCAGGGCGCGCGGCCGGTGCGGTTGCTCGAAATTATTGACGTAACACAGGTCCGGCGGCACCGGCTCGGCCTTGATCCTGCCGCTCAGCACCTGGTTGAGCACGGTGTGCTTGCCCATGCCCGGCGGCCCCATGACGAACAGATTGTAACCCTCGCGTTCGATGCCGGTGCCGAAATTGACCGCGTCCAGGGCGCGTTCCTGGCCGACGATCTGTTCCACGTCCGGGATCTCGCCGGTGGTGGCGAAGACGAATTGGGCGGGGTCGCACTGGCGGTAAAGCTGCGCCAGGGCGACGACCTTGCTGTTGACTGCTGACATCCGCGACTCCCGTGTTCAGGCCAGGCGGCGGAATTTGATGCGATGCGGCTGATCCGCTTCCGCGCCCAGACGCCGCCGCCGATCGGCTTCGTAATCGGCGAAGTTGCCCTCGAACCAGACCACGCGACTGTCGCCCTCAAAAGCCAGAATATGGGTGGCAATGCGGTCGAGGAACCAGCGGTCGTGGGAAATTACCACCGCACAACCGGGGAAGGCGAGCAGGGCTTCTTCCAGGGCGCGCAGGGTTTCCNNAGGGTGGACTTGCCGGCGCCGTTAGGGCCGATGATGCCGACGATGCCGCCGCGCGGCAGCTGGAAGCTCAGTTTGTCGATCAACAGGCGGTCGCCGAAACCTTTGCTCAAATCCGCCGCTTCAAACACCAGATCACCCAGACGCGGACCCGGCGGAATATAGATTTCCTGGGTTTCGTTGCGTTTCTGTGTTTCCTGGGCGGCCAGTTCCTCGAAACGAGCGATACGCGCCTTGCTCTTGGCATGCCGTCCCTTGGGATTGCTGCGTATCCAGGCCAGTTCCTCTTTCATGGCTTTCTGCCGGGCGGATTCGGATTTCTCTTCCTGCTGCAGGCGTTTTTCCTTCTGTTCCAGCCAGCTGGAGTAGTTGCCCTCCCAGGGAATGCCATGGCCGCGG
>DKAS01000223.1 GCA_002448875.1 Proteobacteria bacterium UBA6920
CCGTCGATGCGCGGCGGTGTGCCGGTTTTCAGGCGCTCCACCCGCAGCGGCAGTTCGCGCAGGCGCTGGGCCAGGGCCATCGCCGGCGGGTCGCCGGCACGACCACCGGCATAATTAGCCATGCCCACATGGATCTTGCCGGCCAGGAAGGTGCCCACGGTCAGCACCACGGTGGGCGCCTGGAACTTCAGCCCCATCTGGGTCACCACCCCGATCACCCGCCCCTGCTCCACCAGCAGGTCGTCCACCGCCTGCTGAAACAGGGTGAGATTGGGCTGGTTTTCCAGCATGCCGCGGATGGCGGCCTTGTACAGCACGCGATCGGCCTGCGCCCGGGTGGCGCGCACCGCCGGCCCTTTGCTGGCATTAAGGCGACGAAACTGGATGCCGGCCCGGTCGGCGGCGCGGCCCATGGCCCCGCCCAGGGCATCGATTTCCTTGACCAGATGCCCCTTGCCGATACCGCCGATGGCGGGATTGCAGGACATTTGCCCCAGGGTCTCTATATTATGGGTCAGCAGCAGGGTACGCAGACCCATGCGCGCGCCCGCCAGGGCCGCTTCGGTACCCGCGTGGCCGCCACCGACCACGATTATGTCAAATCGCTGCTGAAAAAACATAAAACCCTATACACCGGACCAAAACGGGGTATTTTACGTGGTGATCAGCCGCTCGCCAATCACCGATCGTAAAAACATTTTACATTTTCCCGGCCTGCATCCAGTGGCTACCCGGCCACGTCGATACTGACACAGGAAACCCCTAAGAGCAGCCACACATTCCATGAGCGCCTTGCCCCACCCGGCTACGATTCTTGTCTTCCACGTGGGAGACATGAATTTTTGCGTGGATACTGCGCAAGTGGTGGCTGTCCTGGAATTCAAGCCCCTGACCCCACTGCCGAAGATGCCCGAGTTCATGGCCGGGGTATGCCGCTGGCAGGGGGAAGTGGTCACCATCATCGACCTGCGGGTAGTGTTCAAACTGCCGCCGCGGCCACCGGGTGACAGCGGCTGCTTCATCACCAGCCGCCTGCAGGGCGAGATCCTCGGCTTCTGGGTGGACGCGGTCAGCGACGTGATCGAGGCCCACCACCTGCCCTGGCAGATCCTGCCCCCGGCCTGCGCAACTTCCTACATGGATCGTGCCCTGACCCATGAGCAGCGTCTGATCATGCTGCTGGACTTCGCCCGCCTGCTGGAGCGGCACGGTGTCTCCCTGACCGACTGGGATCGTAACCTGGGTGGCCTGTTCGGCGACCGCGGGCGCAAACCGGAACACGCCACCAACGAGATCGATACCACCCCACGTTTTACCGGAGCGCCGGCCGCAGCCAGCGCGTCCGTCGTCGCCATGGACTCCCCCGATGACCGTACCACCGCGGAGAATAAGGTACTCGCCAGCCACCCTGCCGACACCCCTGGCGCGGAGATCGCCGGCAGTCTCGCCACGATTGCTACCCAGGGAGGTGCCGACACCACTTCGACGGAATTCGATCACGCTATTGCCGACAAAACCACATACACCGCTGCGGTGGTCGCTGCGGCAGAAGCGGAAGGTTTCGCCATCGATACGCCGGCCACCGGGACCGAGAACCACGTTATCGCGGAAAACACCCTGGCTGGCGGCCAACCTGCCGCCCTCGCCGATACTCTCGCCGCTACCGAAGCCACCACGGGCGATATCACTGGCACTCCCATCGATACAGAGCCCGCTGCGTGGGTGGACCCTACCGCGGTCACTGAAGACTTCGACGCAAGCAAAAACGCGACGAACAATTCGGCATACAGTGAGTCTGCAACCAGCGCAGACACTACTCCAACCGTCCAGTCCGCCGACAGCGAAACGAGGGATAGTTCTACCACTACGGAGAATGGCGATCCTGAAACCATCACCGCTGATTTGTACGCCATCAAAGACATTGGCTACGCGACCCCAGGAAACATCCTGGCAAGCGACGCCTCCGACACGGACATCACAGCGACCTTCCAATCAGCTGACAGCGAAACGCTGAGCACCTGTACCGCCACGGACCATCGTGATCCTGCAAATCTCTCCGCTGAGATGAATACCGCCGACGCCGATGGCTACTTTGCTCCAGCAAACACCCTATCAACTTACGTACCAGAGGCTGCCGGCACCGCGAACTTTCAGCCAGCCGACGACGAAACGATAGACACCTCTTCCGTCACGATAACTGCACCCGGCGGCGCCACACATGACGAAATAACCCCCGCCGGAGTTGCCAGGGTCGCCAGCGAAACAGCCCCTTTCTATGATCATTCAGGCACCGCGGCATGCACTGACGACCGGGACGGCGACGCTGTGGATACCCGTGACCAGAGAAACTCCACCCCGGTAAGGAATGGCACCTGGATCGCGGATGCGTATTCCGCCGACACGGCACCACCACCGGCGGCGCAAGGAACGAGCGCGGGGACAAGCAACTTGATCGATCACCGCGCCGAGGTCCCCAGCGTCGGTGATCGCGGGGATGACAGCACCACCACCCGCTCAGAGGAACCGCCCTCCGCTGGGCCTGGCGTGGCTGACCCCAGCCCTACGATCGACAAGATCCACAGCTTCCCCACGCCAGCCAAACTCACAGACACAGCGGCCACCCCGCCCGCAAACGCGCCCGCGCCCGCGCCCGAAATACAACCCGAACCCGCCGTCGCGGAGCAGTTCAGCTGGGACGATGCTGCCCATGGCCGGCAACCACCGTCACGCCATGCCTATCGGGAAGTGCAAATGGTACCCGGCTACCTGCGACGCCACCGTCGTGCCGCCTCCGGCATCGCCGTCGGCGCCACGCTGTTGATCGTCAGCGGACTGCTGCTGACACTGCTGCCGAAAACACCGCCGCAGCCGCCGGAAATCCCCGGCGACCTGCGGGTACTGTCGCCTGCTGTCACCGCCCCGGCGCCGATAGCGAAGCCCACGGCCAAGAACGCCAATGAAGCCTATAAGGCCAATGACGCTAATGACTCCAATACAGCTAATGCAGCCAATGCAGCCAATGCGCCGGCGGTCACTTCCGCCGGCGAAGAAAAACAGAAAATCGTCATCGACCTGCCGACCCACCGCGTCATCATCGAACGTGAAGCCGGCGGTCAGCGGCCAGGCGCGGGACCGGTAACCGCTCCCGGCAGCGATGAGTTGCTGGGCAATGGCCCGGCCAGCGACGCCGGCTTCTTCATTCACGAAGTGCGGCGCGGCGACACTTTGTGGCGCATCGCCAAGCAATACCTCGACAATCCCTACCTCTACCCGCAGCTGGCACGCGCCAGCGACATTCGCAACCCCAACCTGATCTATCCAGGCGATCGGGTGCGCATCGAAAACAAAGAGCGCCCCGACCTCAAACAAACAGCGCCAGCAGATCGTTGAGAAAATCCAGGCCCTGGGCCGTGGGCCGGATATGCTGCAGGTCCCGCTCCAGCAAGCCCAGGCGCTCGGCCTCGGCCAGCGGCTTTTCCATGATCCGCAGCGACTGGCCGCAGCGCTCCTGAAACAACTGTTTATCGAACCCCTCCACCAGGCGCAGGGCATTCATCATGAACTCCAGCCGCAGGTCGTGGGCGTTGAGCACCCGCTCGCCGGCCCGCGCCGACCCCGCCAGGGTCTGCTGGATGTAGGCCTGCGGCTGGCGGTGACGGTGATAGCGCTTGACCTGCTGCTGACCGACGAAGGTCAATTTGCCATGGGCCCCCGCGCCGATACCCAGGTAATCGCCGAACAGCCAGTAGTTGAGATTGTGCTGGCAGCGCAGCCCCGGCCGGGCAAAAGCGGAAATTTCATAGCGCTGATAACCGGCCTCCGCCAGCGCCCGCAGACCCGCCTCCTGGATACGCCAGCGCGTATCCTCCTCCGGCAAGGGCGGCGGCTGGGCAGCGAAGCGGGTATTGGGCTCCAGGGTCAGCTGATAATAGGAAATATGCGCCGGCGCCGCGGCAGTGGCCTGACGCACATCTTCCAGCCCCAGCGCCGCGTCCTGGCCGGGCAGGCCGTACATCAGATCGAGATTGAAATTGTCGCAGCCAGCGGCGTGTAATTCGGCGATGGCCTCTCGGGTCTGCCCGCTGTCATGAATACGGCCGATGCGCTGCAGGCAGGCATCGTCGAAGCTCTGTACTCCCAGGGAAAATCGATTGATGCCACAGGCCCGGTATTCAGCGAAGCGCCCCCGCTCCACGGTGCCGGGATTGGCCTCCAGGGTGATCTCGCAATCGCTGACCAGCGGCAGACGCGCCCGCAGCGCCGACAGCAATTCGTCGTAGGCCCGCGGCGAAATCAGGCTGGGCGTGCCGCCGCCGAAGAAAATCGACTGACACTTGCGCCCCCACACCTCCGGCAGTGACGCTTCCAGGTCCTGAACCAGCGCCTGGATATAGAGGTATTCGTCCACATCGTCGCCGCGCTCATGGGAATTGAAATCGCAATAGGGGCACTTGCGTACGCACCAGGGCATGTGCACGTACAACGACAGCGGTGGAACAAGGGTGAACTGCGGGGCGGCCATAGGAGGGCCAATTATAACGCAAAAAACCCCAAGAGGATTGCCACCAACAATCATGGAGAGAATAAATATCGCCATCCACGCAGACAAACGCGCCGCGGGCACTTCCGAGACGATGCCTTACCCGGCGACGGTCAGGCGTCAAAATTCCGATAAGCCTTCAGCGCATTCGAAATTTCGTCATACAGATGTTGCGCCGTAAGGTAGGACTTTTCCAGGTAGGAATCTATGGCATACTCGGTGGTAACTGCGATCTCCGACAGCAACCCCGGCTGCCCGCTGCGAATCAGTATTCTGACCCGGTCATTCCCCAGAACATTGCGGATGTAGTTCACCGCGTCCAGACCGGCGGTATCCGTTTCCATGATGACATCGATCAAGGCCACGGCGATATCACCCTCTGCCCGCATCATGTTTCGGCACTCCGCGCCGGAATATGCATGCAGCAGCTTTAGAGATTTTCCCTCAAACTTATAATCTTCCAGCACAAGTCTTGACAACTCGTGAACCGCTTCATCATCGTCCACCAGCAACACCGTCCAGCAATCGTCATCGGTGGATAAACCATCATGACCCTTCTTCGCCGCGGCATTTTTCAACGCCGCGCCGAAAAGCGGATCGCTTTTCGAACTACTTTGACTGGCCCGCCGCAAGAACATGGCACCTCCTTACCGCTCAAACTATTGACCAACACCCGAAACCGCATCCTGATCACCGCCAGCGAAACGATTGACCCCCTATCTTTGTTAATAAACCAACCGCCTCTTTCGCGGAACGACTCCAAGGCAGCAACTTGCCGCATGCGTTCACGTTAGCCGGCGCATTCCCAAAAGCATAGCTACGCTGATTTAAGCCCTTGTCGCACGGCTTCCGTGCCGCATCTTAGTGGCAACTCTATGCGGAATTTGACGCCCGCTCCCTCGGCGCTGCTGCACTGAATGGTTCCACCCAGGGTTTGGGTGACTAGATTAAAAACGATATGCATACCCAGCCCCGTCCCACCCTTGCTCCTTGCGGTAGTAAAGAACGGCTCGAATATCCTCGCCACGTGTCGCTGCGCGATTCCATTTCCGTCATCACTATAGTCGATCCGTACTTTCTCACCCGACTCAAGCGAGGCCGCAATAGAAATATTGCCATTTTTACGCCGATCGAAACCATGCACAATTGAATTCACTATTAAGTTGGTAAACACCTGCGATAGAGCCCCCGGACTGGTAGACATTACGATGCCCTCAGGACCATCAATACTCACCTGATGCCCGCCCGACTTTAGTTTTGGTGAAAGGCTTTGCACGACCTCCTGCAAGTACAGGACAAGATTGAATTCACGTGTTTCATTACTGGTCTGATCCACCGCGACCTGTTTAAAGCTACTGATCAAATTCGCTGCCCGTCGCAGATTATGATGTACTATTTTGCTGGTTTCCTTGGCCGACAAGATCAGTCTTTCAAAATCATCCCGAGTTAATGTACCAGCATCATAGCGTTTCGCATAATCTTCCAATTTCAACTCCAGGTGCGAAACGGCCGTGACCCCAACGCCCACCGGCGTATTGATTTCATGGGCGATGCCCGCCACCAATCCGCCCAAGGCGGCCATTTTTTCCGATTGCACCAACTGATCCTGCGTGCGCTTCAGAGCCTCCAGCGACTGTTGCAAATTCTTATTCAACAACTGTAATTCCGCCGTGCGCTCCTCGACACGCAACTCCAGCTCTTCGTTCAGCTTGCGTATTTCGTCGTCCGCCAGTTTTTTCTCGGTAATATCCTGCACCGTGCCAATCATGCGAATCGGTTGCCCCAGTTCATCGCGATAGACATTTCCGCGTTCATTTACTATTCTTTCGGTGCCATCCGGCCGGACCACGCGGTGAACGATGTTGTACGGCACATTTTTATCCGCGACCGTTCTATTTACAGCGTCGATGACGGAAGCACGATCATCACCGTGGATATATTCGAGAAAAGATTCGTAAGTGGCACCAAACTGCTGCGGCGTGAGCCCGAATATCCTGTATATCTCGTCAGTCCAGTACAAAGCGCCGCCAGCGATATCCCAATCCCAACTGCCGACGTGAGCGATTGCCTGCGCCCGCTCCAGGGTATCCTGAATGCGCGCCATCGCCTCCTCCATTGACTTGCGCTCGGTAATATCCTGCACAATGCCTATTAATCTGACTGGCCTGCCTTCTTCGTCCCTTACAACTTCCCCCTGAGCAACAACAACCCTGCCATCCCCGTCCGGACGAACGACTCGGTATTCTAAGTCGTACGACTCACCCGGCGCCACAAATACCCGATCCATTGATTTTTTGAATGACTGCTGATAAGCCGGATGAATTCTGTCCACTAAGGACTCGACAGTGATTGGATAAGTCTGATTATCCTTGCCCCAGAATATATTTCTCGACTCCTCGGACATTGCCACCGTATTGTCACCCAGATCCCATTCCCAGCTGCCGACGTGCGCGATTCTTTGGGCCCGTTCCAGTGATTTTCGGCTATTCTCCTGGGTAAGCTCCGCCTTCCGCAAACTGCTGTTTTCTTCAACCAGGGACGCGATTTTTTCATTTAACATGGCAAGATAGCACTGCCCGCCAGCTTCGTCGCCGCACTGCAATAGTATAAGTGCCGATTTTTTTCCCGTGCGCGACCTCAGCATACTGCCACAAAATTTGCATTGCCTGCTCCCGCCGCCCACCAGGCACAGTTCCAGCATTGTAGTTTGAGGATTTGAGCTGCCAGCCCAGCTCGCAAGACACTGCTCTATGCTGGACCCCTCGCCCGCCTTGACAACATCATGCAATCGTAGCAAACGAAAATCCGCTAAATCGCGCTGGAACAATCCGCAGGCGGCCTCGTTCGCATAGACGATTTCTCCATCGTCGCCCAGCAAACACACCGGCTGGATG
The DNA here is from genome assembly GCA_002448875.1 of Proteobacteria bacterium UBA6920. Classification (GTDB taxonomy): domain Bacteria; phylum Pseudomonadota; class Gammaproteobacteria; order SG8-11; family SG8-11; genus UBA6920. The sequence continues at coordinate 7,435 of DKAS01000223.1, forward strand.
ATCGCCTGCGCAATCTGAATATAATGTTCATTTTCCATACAAACTCTTTTCTTTACTAGTTAATACGACGCGCAACGCCGTGATATTTCAACGGATCTCCGCATTTCTCGACTATCGATGTTACGATCACCACTTGGTACTGGCCGCGGGCCGCTCGCCATACCACTATCAACGTCCCGGCGCCTGGCCACCTTGCGATAAATCGATGCTTAAACCGGTATCCTTCACGAGTTCGGTAATCGCGGCCGGTTCCAACGGCGGACTGTAGAGATACCCTTGAATAGCGTCGCAGTCTTGATCTTTTAAATAGCGAAGCTGCTCGCGTGTCTCCACTCCCTCGGCAACAATCTCCATGCCAAGAGTATGCCCCAAAGAAATTATCGCCGAGGCGATGGCAGCATCATCCGGATTAAAGATAATATCCTTGACAAAGGAGCGATCAATTTTCAACACATCCAGGGGTAAGCGCTTTAGATAATTCATCGACGAGTAACCGGTACCGAAGTCATCGATCGTAAGGCTGACTCCCATCTCATGGAGCGCGTGCAACAGCCTGTTGGTTTCTTCGATATTTTCAATCAGCAATCCTTCGGTCAACTCGAGCTCAAGTTGCGACGGTTCAAGCCCGGAATCGCGAATAATGTCATCTATCCGCTGCACCAGAAACTGCGACTTGAACTGACGAATCGAAATATTGACCGCGACCCGGGTCAACCCGAGGCCGACTCCCAGCCACTCCTTTTGCTGGCGGCAAGCCGTGTGTAAAACCCATTCACCCACGGCGCCGATCATCCCGGTTTCTTCAAGGATCGGGACAAAAATCATGGGGGAGACATTTTTGTAGTCATCGTTGCGCCAGCGCAGCAACGCCTCGAAACCGACGATCTGGTTTTTCTTGATATTGACTTGCGGCTGGTAATACAAACGGAATTCGTTTTTTTCGAGCGCTTTGCGCAGGCAGGTTTCCATGGACAGACGCGCCAGCGAATGGCTATCTATGTCTTCCGTGTAGTATTGATAACTGTCCTTGCCCTTGGCCTTCGCCCGGTACATGGCACGATCAGCCTTTTTCAGCAGTTCCTGGCAATCTTTCCCATCGTTCGGAAACAAACTGATACCCATGCTCGGCGTAATAAACAGCTCTTGCTGGTTGACCTTCATCGGGGCCCGCAGACTGGTAAGAATTTTGTCGACCACTGGCGTAACGTCGGTCGTGGATGCCACATCGTTTAAAACAATGGCAAACTCGTCGCCACCCAACCGGGCTACGGTATCCCCCTCCCGAATGCACGACTGCAGACGGTCCGCGACAAGCTTCAGCAACTCATCACCCGCATCATGACCAAGAGTGTCATTTATCACCTTGAACCGATCCAGATCGATGAAGACGACGGCGATATTCCTGTCTCGCCAACGGCCGCGCGCCATCGCCTGGGTCAGCCTGTCCTGTAGCAGCACTCTGTTCGGCAAGCCAGTCAACGCATCGTGATGCGCCATGTGGCTGATCCGCTCCTGGGCATCAATGCGCTCGGTAACATCTTTTCCACTAGAAATGAAGTTAACAATCTCTCCCAGACTGTTTTTTTGCGGAGTGATCGTTTTCTCTTCATAAAACAACTCGCCGTTCTTGCGCCGATTCAGAATAATATCGCTAAAGACGCCGCCCGCGAGGATGGTTTGCCACAGACGGTGGTAAAATGCCGGGTTGTGTTTTCCCGAATTGATCAACTTTGGCGTTTTTCCGATTATCTCGTCCCGGTTGTACCCTGTCATGGCTTCAAATGCCGGATTGACATATTCGATAACGCCCTTCTGGTCCGTAATCATTACCGCTTCCGCGATCTGCTCTACGGCGCCTGACAACTTGCGCATTTGCGCTTCCGTTTGATACCTCTGGGTTATGTCCTGAAAAGTCCCGACAACGCGCACCGCCCGGCCATCACCATTCCTCTCTATCCGTCCCTGTTGACTGACGTAGCGTATCTGCCCGTCCAAGCGCAGAATCCGATGCTCAAATTCATAAATCAATAAATCTTTCAACGCTCTCTCGAAAGCGGTCTCCACCTTTCCACGATCTTCCACAAACACCGCACTCAATACATCATCGAACGATTTGCAGGCGGAAACCGACTTACCCCTTAGTATTTTACAAGCCTGGTCTGACCATATGAATTCGTTGCTTTCAATATTCCATTCCCAATTACCAATTCTTGCAATTCGCTGCGCCTCATGCAGCCCGGCCTCACTTTCCTGCAGTTTCTTATAAGCCTTATCTCTCTCGATCACCTCCCCCTTCAGTTCTTCATTTATTTTCATTATTTCAACGGTACGCTCACGCACCCGCTGTTCAAGATTCAAATTACTTTCCGCCAGGTACACGATTTTCCTCAAATCGCTGTATGCGCGCAGGGCGGCGGTTATACTGGTAACCAGCTTTTGCGCGGTCAGCTCTGTTTTCTCCCGGTAATCATTGATATCGAACTTCGTGATAACCTCATGTTCCGGCGCATGACCGGGTTGGCCAGTTCGAAGAATGATGCGAACGAAATTATTGTGCAGCACATTACGAATATATTTCACGACCTTCAGGCCGGCGTCATCACTCTCCATCACCACATCGAGTAAGAGAACCGCAGTATCATCGTGCTCCTCGATCAACTTTTCGCAATCCTCGCCCGAATAACCGTGAATCAACTCCACGGGACTGCCGGCGAAAACCAAATCTTCGAGCACCAGCCTGGTAACCTGATGCACCGCTTCATCATCGTCGATAATCATTATTTTCCAGGAGACGGGCGACACCGGGCTTTTTTCACCCTTTTTTACCTTCTCCGCATGGACCCCCTCCTCGAACAGCAAATTGTCACCCCGATTGGAGAAAGTCGCTTTCCGCCTATTCATACGCAATCCCATCTAATCACGATGTGTATTACCATTTGTGCATCATTAATTATTATCGGTTGAAGGCTTTTTTAACTGGACCAGCCGCCATTGTTCTTCACAAATCCCAGCTTTATATTCGGCTCGACCTCAGAGCCGATCCGCCCCGGAAATACACACCATAACCATTGTCAATAACTGTGAAGATCAGGGAATCTAACCGACAAGCCCGGCCAAGGCAGGAGAAATACATGCAAAAACATGCGCGTTACCAGTACGCGGGTACACGCACCGGGGGTTGTCCTGGTCGCCGCGACGGACGAGGTGAAACGCACGCGGCTGTTCTCGCGCAACCCCAACCGCCCCAGCAAGTCGTTCTATGACCGGCGCCACTAACCGGCAGTCGCCCGGCGCAGCCAGGAGCTGCGCAAAATGGCTAGCCTTTTTGCCGGACTAGACTGCCACCTGCAGGAAATCGGTAATAAGAGCTGCTGTCTGAAACTCAGCGACCCAACAATTAAAGGAGGAAAAGTCCGGCCGCAATTCCGCACCGGAGGAATGATCCGAATCACCCAGGCGGGTCAAAATTCGGTGCAAATTTACACCCTGGGAAAAGAATTTGGCGGAGAGGCAGGGATTGACTCGGGCCCTTCCCTGGGCCCTCGCCCTTCGGGCGCGCTACGCGCGCGTCCCGATCGGCAGTGCTGCCGATCGGTCGAACCCACCTTGGTTATTTCCAGGGTTCGAATCAAGCTCGTTCACAACTTTACCGAAGGGGGCAACGCCCCCTTCGGTAAAGTTGGCGGAGAGGCAGGGATTCGAACCCTGGGTGCCCTAATGGGCACACTTGATTTCGAGTCAAGCCCTTTCGACCGCTCAGGCACCTCTCCGGTGAGCATGGGCTGTTGCAGGGCCACAGGATAAAGGAATCCGGGGAAGGGGCGCAAGGGTTGGGCGCTTAATCGTCGGTGGGCCAGGAAAAAATCAGGATGAAGGCGCCCAGGCCGGCGAACAGCAGGCTGAGCAGGGGCACGCCGCCGACGGAGGTGAACTGACCCGCATGCAGCATCAGGACGATGACGGCGCTGATAATGAAGGTGGAGCCGGTGATGGCGCGGAAGGTGGTACGGTTGGCCTGGCGCAGGTCGCGGCGCATTCTGTCCGCCTCCTGCTGGCGGCGTTCCTCGCGCGCTTCCTGCTGCTTGGCTTCATTGAGAAAATCGTGAATCATGGCGGGCAGTTGCGGCAGTTTTTCCACCCAGTGGGGGGTGTTGCGCGCCAGCGCCTTGAAAAAGGCCTTGGGCCCGACCCGGTCCGCCATCCACTGTTCGAGGAAGGGCTTGGCAGTTACCCACAGATCGAGGTCGGGATAGAGCTGGCGCCCCAAGCCCTCGATGTTGAGCAGGGTTTTCTGCAGCAGCACCAGCTGCGGCTGCACTTCCATGTCGAAGCGGCGCGCGGTCTGGAACAGGTGCACCAGCAGGTGGCCGAAGGAAATGTCGCGCAGCGGGCGTTCGAAGATGGGCTCGCAGACGGTGCGGATGGCGGCCTCGAATTCATCCACCCGGGTTTCCTTGGGCACCCAGTGGGACTCCACGTGCAGCTCCGCCACCCGGCGGTAGTCACGGCGGAAGAAGGCGTGAAAGTTTTCCGCCAGGTAGCGCTGATCGATGTCGCGCAAGCTGCCCATGATGCCGAAATCGATGGCGATGTAGCGGCCGTCGGCAGCGACGAAAATATTGCCCGGGTGCATGTCGGCATGGAAGAAATTGTGGCGAAACACCTGGGTGAAGAACACTTCCACGCCGTTTTCCGCCAGCCGGCGCAGATCGATGCCGGAGGCGCGCAGCGCCGGGATGTCGCCGATCGGTATGCCGCTGATGCGCTCCATCACCATCACCCGCTTGCGCGTGTAGGGCCAGTAGACTTCCGGCACGTAGAGCAGGCGTGAATTGGCGAAATTGCGTTTGAGCTGCGACGCGGATGAGGCTTCGCGCTGCATATCCAGCTCATCGTACAGGGTGCGCTCGAACTCCTGCACCACCTCGCAGACGCGCAGGCGGCGGGCGGTGCTGGAGTGCCGCTGCGCCAGGCCGGCAATAGTGGCCATCAGGCCGATGTCGCGCTTGATGGTCTTCTGGATCCCCGGCCGCACCACCTTGACGATCACGTCCTTGCCGTCGGGCAGACGGGCGGCATGCACCTGAGCGATGGACGCCGAAGCGAAGGGTTGCACATCGAAGGCGGCGAATAATTCGCTAATGGGCTTGCCGAAGGAGCTTTCGATGATGCGCACCGCCTCCTCGCCGGGAAACGGCGGCACCTTGTCCTGCAGCCGGGCCAGTTCGCGGGCGATGTCGTCGGGTAGCAGGTCCTTGCGGGTGGACAGGATCTGGCCGAACTTGACGAAAATCGGCCCCAGATCTTCCAGGCTGCGGCGCAGGCGCACGCCGACGGAAGGATCCGGGCGGCGAAACCAGTGCACCGGTTGCAGATAGACCAGAAAACGCAGTGGTCGGAACAGGTGGGTGGCCAGCACGACCTCGTCCAGACCGTGACGCACCAGCACCCGGTTGATATGCGCCAGCCGCAGCAAATGGGCGATGGGTCTCAACTGGGCGACCTTTGCTGCAGGCGCTGGATGCGCTGTTGCAGCCGATCCACATCCGAACGCAGCGCATCGACCTCGTTGAGAAACATATCCAGCTCCACCCGCGCCGGCAGCAGCCGCGCCTCTTCCGTCAGGTATTCACCGAAATCCAGCTGCAGGCGGCGGGCGCTTTCCCGCCCCCAGCGCAGCAGGCCCCGGGCCATATTGCCCAGTTGATGGGCGACCACATCGCCGGTGTAACGCGCCAGCAGTTCTTCGAGATCGATATCGGCTTGCGCCAGCAGTTTCTGCAGGGCGCGCGCCACCTCCATGTCACCGGCCAGGGTCACTTCGCCCTGCAATACGCCGGCGCGATCGCCGGACCAGGTGAGGCGGGCCAGCGACCAGGGGGTGCCGCTGATACTGGCATGCACTTGCGCCGGCGCTGCGCTCTGCAGGCGCAGGTTGCGCGCATGCACCCGCGCGTAGAAGGTAATGGACGGCGCCCTTAGCTGCACGGCGATGGTCTTGCCATGCAGCACATCCAGCGCCGGCGCGCCGCTGACATCCAGGCTCAGCGCCTGGTTGAGCGCGTGCTCGAGCGCCACCAACACCAGCGTCGGCACCGGCAGAGAGCGGGCGGAACTCGCGCTTGCAGACGTCATCAGGCCAATCCTCAGTATTTAAAGCCTTCGTGCAGGGCGACGATGCCGCCGCTGAGATTGAAATAGCGGCAGCCCTCGAAACCCTGCGCCTGCATCATCTGCAGCAGCGTCGCCTGATCCGGATGCATGCGAATGGATTCGGCCAGGTAGCGGTAACTGTCGGCATCGTTGGTCACCAGGCGGCCCATGGCCGGCAGCACCGCGAAAGAATACAGATCATAAAGTTTGTCCAGGCCCGGCAGCACCGGCCTGGAAAATTCCAGCACCAGCAGGCGGCCGCCGGGCTTGAGCACGCGATACATGGCGGCCAGCGCCTGCTCCTTGCGGCTGACGTTGCGCAGACCGAAGGCGATGGTGATATGAGAAAAATACTCGTCGGGAAACGGCAGTTTCTCGGCGTCCGCCTGCACGTAGCCGACATTGCCGACCACGCCCCGGTCCAGCAGGCGGTCGCGCCCCACCCGCAGCATGGAATCGTTGATATCCGCCAGCACCACCTGCCCCTGGGCACCGACCTTGGGCGCCATCAGCGCCGCCAGGTCGCCGGTGCCGCCGGCCAGGTCCAGCACCCGGTCGCCGGGACGCAGGCTGCAATGAGCGACGGCGATGCGCTTCCACAGGCGGTGCACACCGAAGGACATCAGGTCGTTCATCAGATCATAGCGGCCGGCCACCGAGTGGAACACTTCCGCCACCCGCGAGGCTTTTTCGCCCAGCGGCACCTGGCGGTAGCCGAAATGGGTCAAGTCATCCTGCGTCGCCTTGTCTTCCGCCATCCCGTCCTCCCGCGCCGCCTCAGGCTTTGCGCTTGTGGCCGGCCTTGGCCAGCCGTGCCAGATAATCCTGCCAGAGCTCGTCCTGATGAGCGCCCAGTTTATAGAGCGTATCCCAGGAATAAATACCGGTGTTATGACCGTCGTCAAAATGCAGGGCAACGGCGTAGCTGCCCACCGGCTCGATCTGCTGGATATTGACGTTTTCCTTGCCCACCTGCAGCACTTCCTCGCCGGGACCGTGCCCGCGCACCTCCGCCGACGGCGAATAGACGCGCAGGTACTCGCAGGGCAGGCGGAAACGGCTGCCGTCATCGAAGGCTATTTCCAGCACGCGGGATTTCTGGTGCAGATTGATTTCCGTGGGTCTTGGTTCGCTCATGCTCGCTGCTCTCATTGATTTACTCATTGCTTGGGATACCGACGCGCTGCGTCAGAGTATGTACCGGCTCAAATCCTCGTCGCGGGCCAGGGCCGCCACGTGCTTGTCGACGTAGGCGGCATCGATGGCCAGGGTGGCGCCGCCGCTGTCGGCGGCGGTGAACGAGATCTCTTCCAGCAGGCGCTCCAACACCGTGTGCAGGCGGCGGGCGCCGATGTTCTCGGTGGATTCGTTGACCTGCCACGCCACTTCGGCGATGCGGGCGATGCCGTCCTCGGTGAATTGCAGCTGCACGCCTTCGGTGGCCAGCAGCGCGCAATACTGCTTGATCAGGGACGCGTCCGGCTCCTGCAGGATGCGCACGAAATCATGCACTCCCAGCGGGTGCAGCTCGACGCGGATCGGCAAGCGGCCCTGCAGCTCGGGAATCAGGTCGGANNGAGAAACACGATGCCGTTCTGCTCCACGTTGCGCAGCGCCGTGGCCTTGAGTTCTTCTTCGTTGATCAGCTTGGCCGCTTCCTCGTCGGTCAGCAGCTTGAACGCTTCGCCCACCCGCAGGCGCCGGCTCTTGGTGCGGCCGCTACCCATGTTCTGAAACATGGACTGCAGCTGCCGCGTCATTTCCTCCATGCCAGGCGGCGCCATGATCTCCACGCCGACGGACGCCACCGCCAGATCGACCTCGATTTCCCTGTCGTCCAGCACGCCCTCGCGCAGCATCTTGCGGAATTTCTGCCGGGTGGAGGACTCCTCCGGCTTGTCCCTGTCAGCTTGATCGAAGCCGAAGCCGGTGCGCGCCGGCGGCAGCAGGATATCGAGAATGCGCTCCTCGGCGGCCTCCTGCGCGCGGTGACGCACGCCGGCGGTGGCCTCTTCGCGGGTCATTTTCACGGCGATTTCCACCAGGTCGCGCACGATGGATTCGACGTCGCGCCCCACATAGCCCACTTCGGTGAATTTGGTGGCCTCGATCTTGATGAACGGCGCCTGCGCCAGTTTTGCCAGACGGCGGGCGATCTCGGTCTTGNNCGCGCTTGGCGTCCTCCTGGCCGATGATGTGTTTATTCAGTTCCTGAACGATTTCCCGGGGTGTCATCTGTGACATGGTGCTGCTCGGTTAAATGGCCAGTTCTTCGATGGTCAGATTCTGATTGGTGTAGATACAGATCTCGCCGGCGATCATCAGCGCCTTATCGACGATGTCGCGGGCGGACAGCGCGGTATTGTCATACAGGGCGCGGGCCGCCGCCTTGGCGTAGGCACCGCCGGAGCCGATGGCGATGATACCGTGCTCCGGCTCGATGACGTCGCCGTTGCCGGAAATGATCAGCGACGATTTGCGATCGGCCACCGCCAGCAGGGCTTCGAGGCGGCGCAGCATACGATCGGTACGCCAGTCCTTGGCCAGCTCGACCGCGGCGCGGGTGAGATTGCCCGAGTGTTTTTCCAGCTTGGCTTCGAAACGCTCGAACAGAGTGAACGCGTCGGCGGTGGCGCCGGCGAAACCGGCCAGCACCTGGTCGTTGAACAGCCGCCGGACCTTGCGCGCGTTGGCCTTCATCACGGTGTCGCCCAGCGACACCTGGCCGTCACCGCCCAGTACCACCTGGTCGGGCCGGCGCACGGATAATATGGTAGTGCCTTTGAACATGCTCAAGCCTTGTGGGAATACCGCGACGGGGCGGCGCGCCGGCCCATTGTACACCAACCACCCCCGGCCGTGCCCGCCTCAGCGTGGCCGGGTCTTCTTCCGCGCCCGCGGATGAGCCTGATCATAAACCTGGGCCAGGCGCTGAAAATCCAGATGGGTATACACCTGGGTCGTGCTGATATTGGCATGGCCCAGCAGCTCCTGCACCGCGCGCAAATCACTGCCCGATTCCAGCAGGTGGCTGGCGAAGGAATGGCGCAACTTGTGCGGGTACAGTGGCGCCGACAGCCCCTGGCGCAAGCCCCACTGGCGCAGGCGCACTTCCACCGCCCGCGCCGAAATACGGCGGCCGCGGCTGCTGACGAACAAGGCCGGTTCGTCGGCCGCCGCCAGGCCCAGGCGCGCCGGCAGCCAGCGCTGCACCGCCGCCACGGCCTTGCGCCCCACGGGAATCAGCCGGGTTTTGGCCCCTTTGCCGCGCACCCGGATCATGCCGGCGGTAAGATCCAGATCGTCCACATTGCAGCCGGTCAGTTCCGCCAGGCGCAGCCCGGAGGAATAAAACAGCTCCATGATCGCCACATCGCGCCGCTCCAGGGGATCGTCACCGGTGTCCACCTGCAGCAGCTGTGCGGTCTGATCCACCTCCAGGGTTTGCGGCAGGGTACGGGCATCGCGCGGCGCGCGAATGCCGGCCGCCGGGTCCTGGTCGATCTGGCCTTCGCGCTGTAAATAACGGCAGAAACTGCGGATCGCCGACAGCAGGCGCTGCAGGCTGCGGCCGTGCAGACCGCGGCGGTGCAACTGGCTGACGCAGGCCTGCACGTGGAAATTGGCCACCTGCGGCCAGGCACCGACCTGTTGCGCGATCAGATAGTCGATGAAATAGCGCAGATCGCGCTCATAATTGCTGAGGGTATGGGGGGAATAGCGCTTTTCCGTGGCCAGGTGCCGAAGGAAGCGTTGCTGCCAGGACCACAACGCCTCACTCATGACCGGGACACGCGCTCAGATGTAGAGCTGCAAAACCGCGCTGATGATCTCGCCCAGACGCTGCAGCATGTCGGTACCCTTGCCGGCGTGAAAACGGCGCAGGTCGGCGCTGCCCAGTACCAGCAGCCCCAGCAGGCGACTGCCGTGCAGCGGGATCAGGGCCAGCGATTCCACCAGACCCTCATGGTTGGGCAACAGGCGGTCGATCTGCTCGCGGCGAAAACGGCCGCACACCGGTTTGCGCTCGCGCAGGATATTTTCAAAATGGTTGCGGATGCGGAAGTCCTCGTCGAACAAGGCCGACTGCTGCACCATGCCCACCTCCTGCGGCGTACAGAACAGCCACAGGGAGATTTGATCGACGGCGAAATCCCGGCGCAGGCCGGCGTACACCGTCGCCATCAGCTCGTCCACCGAACGGGTATTGACCAGCTTGAGGGTCAATTCGTGCATGCGCTGCACCAGCTGATCATTCTCGCGGGCGATCTGCATCAACTCCTGCAGTTGATGCTTCAGCGCGCGCTTGTGCTCGCGCAGCAGGCTGAGCTGGCGCTCCACCAGGGAAATGGCGCGACCGGTTTCGTGGGGAACTTCCAGGTCCGCCAGCAAATGCGTGTGGCTCTTGAAAAAATCCAGATGGCCCTGGAGAAATCGCACGACATCCTGTTCGTTGACTGTGGTTACCGCGCTGATCTGTGATTTCATAGACTGATTCGCCCCTCAAAAACATACGCCACCGGCCCGGTCATCAGTACGGGCTGATCCACTTGGTCCCAGACGATGGTGAGCACCCCACCCGGCAACTCCACCAGCACACGCCGTGCCAGCAAGCCCTGATCTATCCCCACCGCCACCGCGGCGCAGGCGCCGCTGCCGCAGGCCAGGGTTTCGCCGGCGCCGCGCTCGAATACGCGCAGACGGATGCGCTGGCGATCGACGATCTGCATGAACCCCACGTTCACTCGCCGCGGAAAACGCGGGTGGCTCTCCAGGCGCGGCCCCAGGCTGGTCACCGGCGCACTGGCCACATCGTCCACGCGCAACACCACATGGGGATTGCCCATGGATACCGCGCCCACAGCGTAGGCCGTGCCGTCGACTTCGATATCGTAGCAGGATTCACGCTGCGCTGCATGAAACGGTATCTGCGCCGGCTCGAACCGCGGCACACCCATGGCGACCGTGACTTCGCCGTTATCTTCCACCTGCAGGGTGAGGTCACCGCCGCGGGTAACCACCGTGAATCGCCGCTGCTGGATCAACCCCCGGTCCAGAACATAGCGCGCGAAACAGCGGGCGCCGTTGCCGCATTGTTCCACTTCTCCGCCGTCGGCGTTGAAAATCCGGTAGCTGAAGGCCGCATCGGGCCGCGGGCTGGCTTCCACCAGCAGCACCTGGTCGCAGCCGACGCCGAAATGCCGGTCCGCCAATCGGCGAATCTGCGCCGCCGTCAATTCCACCCGCTGCCGCACGCCGTCGAACACCACGAAATCGTTGCCCAGGCCATGCATTTTAGTGAATTCATACGTCGTCATTGTTACTCACACGCCGGTCATGCCGGTCGGATTTCAGTTGTTAATTATGGCCCGCACCACCCGCGACAGGGGCTCCGGTTGCAGGGTGATGTGTTCGATAGCGAACTGGTTTTGCAGCAGCTGGGTCATGGCGTAAAGCAGGTCGGGCCAGCCCGCCATAGCCTCCACCACCACATGGGCCGACAGGGCGATACGCCCGTTGGGCAGGGTCCAGATGTGCAGATCATGCACCGAGCGCACCCCCGGCAGGCCCGCCAGCGCCTGCCCCACCGCCGGCAGCTGCACCTCAGCCGGCACCACTTCCATGATCACACCCACCACTTCCCGCAGCAAGCGTACGCTGGACAGCATGATCACGCCACAAATCAGCAGGGATAGCAACGAGTCGATGGGATACCAACCGGTAAATAACACCACGGCGCCGGCGATGATGGCCGCCAGCGACCCCAGCAAATCCCCCATCACATGCAACAGAGCGCTGCGTGTGTTCAGCGTCTGCTCGCCACGGCTGAGCACAGTGAGCACCACGCCGTTGATCAGCAGGCCGACGGTCGCCACCCCCAGAGCGATCCCGCCCTCAACCGGCGCGGGGGCACGCAGGCGCTGCACCGCGGATACGACGATGCCGATCACCAGAATCAGCATGAATACGCTGTTGAACAGGGCGGCAATCACCTCGGCCCGACCCAGACCAAACGAGTGACGCGGCGACACCGGTTTTGCCGCCAGCCAGGCGGCAAACAGGGCAATGGCCAGGGCCGAGGCGTCGGTCACCATGTGGCCGGCGTCGGACAACAGCGCCAGCGAGTTGGCCCACCAGCCACCCCCCGCCTCCAGCAAAGCGAAACCGCCGGTCAGTACCAGCGCCAGGCGCAGCGGAGCGCGGCGCCCGCCACCGGTGTGGGGGGTGTGGGCGTGATCATGCTGACCGGAATGATGATGATGCGCGTGCTGCCCCATGCCCCCCTCGGTGTCAGGCTTCCGCGTCGCGCTGCCAGCTGCCGGACTTGCCACCGTGCTTTTCCACCAGCCCCACCTCCATGATTTTCATACCCCGGTCCAGGGCCTTGCACATGTCATAGATGGTCAGCAGGGCCACCTGCACCGCGGTCAAGGCTTCCATTTCCACCCCGGTTTTACCGGTGGTGCGTGCCGTTATCCGGCAATAAATGCGCGACCGCGCCTGATCCGGCTCCAGCTCGACCGCCACATGGGTCAAGGCCAGCGGATGGCACAGCGGAATCAGTTCCGCGGTCTTTTTCGCCGCCATGATGCCGGCGATGCGGGCCGTGCCCAGCACATCGCCTTTCTTGTTGTTGCCCGCCAGGGCGGCTTCCAGGGTGGCCGCCGCCATAGTGATATAGCCATCGGCTACCGCGGTGCGCTGGCTGTCGGCCTTCTGCCCCACGTCGACCATATGGGCGGCGCCGGCGGCATTGAGGTGGGTAAGCTTGTCCATGAACTTCCTTGCGCCGCTGCGATCGGCTAGAAAATAAACATTCAAAGAGTTTAGAATGCCTCTATCGGGCTTGCAATGCACCGCGAGGAGGCGGCCCATGAGCATTCGAATCAAATACTTTGCCAGTTTACGCGAACAACTGGGGCGCGGTGACGACAGCCTGGACGCCGGCCCGCTGACCGCCGAACAGGTGTGGCGCCAGGCCGCCCCCGGTCACACCCTGCCCGCCAACACCCTGGTGGCCGTCAACATGGAATATGTCAAACTGGACCACCCGGTACAGGACGGCGACGAAGTCGCCTTTTTCCCCCCGGTCACCGGCGGCTGACCCGGCCCGTCGCCCGTTTCCCGGCCAGCATCATCAGAACGCCGGCTTGTTCGGCGCCTTCTGGTAACGCTGCACGCCATCGACGATTTCCTTTTTCGCCTCTTCCGGATCGGACCAGCCGTCGATCTTGACCCATTTGCCGGGCTCCAGATCCTTGTAGTGATCGAAAAAGTGGGTGATCTGATCCAGCAGCAACGGCGGCAGATCACGATAGGTGTTGACGTTGCGATACAGCGGGCTCAGCTTGTCGATGGGCACCGCCAGGATTTTCGCATCGATGCCCGATTCATCGGTCATGCGCAGCATGCCCACCGGCCGGCAGCGAATCACCGACCCGGTCAGCAGAGGAATGGGCGTGACCACCAGCACGTCCACCGGATCGCCGTCTTCCGACAGGGTGTGGGGCACGTAGCCGTAATTACACGGATAGTACATGGCGGTGTTCATGAAACGGTCGACGAACATGGCACCGGTGTCCTTATCAACCTCGTACTTCACCGGATCGCTGCGCGCCGGTATTTCGATGATCACGTTGACATCGTTCGGCACGTCTTTGCCGGGGGTTACACGATCCAGAATCATGGAGTTCTCCTGCGTTGCTTGGTTGCTATTGTTTGCATTGCTGCACTAATGCCTGAATTAAAAATACTTTTGCCCCCCTCGCCCAGTCGCTACAATCGACCCCGGGGCCATCAGGGTTTCGCTAGCCTCATGAGTATTCTCTGATATTCCCAACTACTACAACAAGAGGAGGGAGTTATGAATCTAGCCTATTTGCCGCCCAGCCTGGGCCTTTTCGGAATGATCGTGGCATTTTTCATCTACAGCCGGATCAAGGCGACGCCGGTGCTGGCCGGCCGGGTGACGGAAATCGCCGAATCGATCCACCTGGGAGCCATGGTTTTCATGCGCCGCGAGTATTCCATCCTGGCCCCCTTCGCGGCCATTGTCGCGGTCCTGCTATTCTTCTTTCTCGGCTGGAAAACCGCCGTCGCCTTTCTCCTGGGCGCGTTCTGTTCCGGCACCGCCGGTTACATCGGCATGTACACCGCCACCCAGGCCAACGCCCGCACCACCACCGCGGCCCATTCCCAGGGTGCGGCCGCGGCCCTGACCACCGCGTTCTTCGGCGGCTCCATCATGGGCCTGACCGTGGCCTCAGTGGGCTTGATGGGGCTGGGCAGCCTCTACCTGGCCTTCGGCGGCGACCCCGACACCGCCCACGCCATCCACGGTTTCGGCATGGGCGCCTCCTCGGTAGCACTGTTTTCCCGCGTGGGCGGCGGCATTTTCACCAAGAGCGCCGACGTGGGCGCCGACCTGGTGGGCAAGATCGAGGCCGGCATTCCCGAGGACGNNCGCCGACAATGTGGGCGACAACGTCGGCGACGTGGCCGGCATGGGATCGGATATTTTCGAATCCTACTGCGGCGCCATCATCGCCACCATCGCCATTGCTTCCACTCTGTCAACGGCGGTGCTGGACGCGATCGGCGCCCAGACCAACCTGATGGCCCTGCCCCTGATGCTGGCGGCCGCCGGCCTGGTGTGCTCCATCCTTGGCATTGTGCTGGTCAATGTGTTTTCCAGCAAGGCGCCGGATGTGGCGTTGCGCATCGGCACTATCAGCGCCGCCATCCTGTTCATTATCGCCGCCTATTTCGTCATCACCGGCATGGCGGTCAATGGCAAGGTCTGGGGCGCGGTGCTCACTGGCGCCATCGGCGGCATCGTCATCGGCCTGGTGACCGAATACTACACCGCGTCCAAGCCGGTGCGGCAGATCGCCCATGCCGGTGAAACCGGGCCGGCGACGGTGATCATCAGCGGCCTGGCCATCGGCATGCACTCGGTGGTCATTCCGGTAATCACCATCTGCACCATCATCTTCGTTTCCAACCACCTGGCGGGCCTGTACGGCGTCGGCATCGCCGCNNGGCAACACCACCGCCGCCATCGGCAAGGGCTTTGCCATCGGCGCCGCCGCCCTGGCGGCCCTGGCCATTATCACCGCCTACGTCGAGACCGTGGCCCATCACAATCCCGGCTTCATCCTGTCCCTGACCCATGCCAACGTGCTGGTGGGCCTGTTTCTGGGCGGCATTTTCCCCTTCCTGGTGGCGGCCCTGACCATGACCGCCGTGGGCGAGGCCGCCTTCGACATGATCCAGGAGATCCGCCGCCAATTCCGCGAAATCCCCGGGCTGCTCGAAGGCAAGGCCAAGCCGGACAACGCCCGCTGCGTGGATATCGCCACCCGCGCCGCGCTGCGCAAAATGATTCTGCCGGGGGTGCTGGCGGTATCGGCGCCGGTGATCGTCGGTTTCGGTATCGGCCCGGAAGCCCTGGGCGGCATGCTGGGTGGCGCCCTGCTGGGCTGCGTGCTGCTGGCCCTGACCATGGCCAACGCCGGCGGTGCCTGGGACAATGCGAAAAAACATGTGGAAAAAGGCAATTTCGGCGGCAAGGGCTCGCCGGTACACAAGGCGACGGTGGTGGGTGATACCGTCGGCGACCCGTTCAAAGACACCTCCGGTCCGTCGATGAACATTCTGATCAACGTGATGGCCATTGTCAGCCTGGTCATCGCGCCGATCCTGTAACTTACCGACCCCTTGAAATAGAAAATCCGCCATGCGCCGCATGGCGGATTGTTCTCCCTCCCACCTCCCCTTTCCGGGTTATTCCTTGGCTTACTTCACCTCGAAGGATTTTTTCAATTTCTTCGCCACCGCCACGTTTTTCAGACGCACATAGCGGGGCAGACCGTCCTTGTAGGGCGGGTAGTCTTCGCCCTTGATCAGGGGCGCCAGGTACTGCCGGCATTTCTCGGTAATGCCGAAGCCGTCGCTGGAAATAAAATTGGCCGGCATCATTTTTTCCACATTGGCTACCTTTTCCAGAGGAGCCATGTCCACCGTCCATTTATAAGGTTTGTTGGAGACCCGCTTGATGGCGGGCATCACCGCGTTGTGCCCCTTGACCGCGAACTGCACCGCCGCCTTACCCATGGCGTAGGCCTGGGCGACGTCGGTCTTGGAGGCGATGTGGCGGGCAGCGCGTTGCAGATAGTCCGCCACGCCCCAGTGGTACTTCAAGCCCAGACCGTCCTTGACGATGCTGGCCACCACCGGCGCCACGCCGCCCAACTGGGCATGGCCAAAGGCGTCGCGTAGACCCTGGTCGGAGAGAAACTTGCCATCGGCGCCCTTGACCCCTTCGGACACCACCACCGAGCAGTAGCCGTATTTCTTCACCATGCTGTCGACCTTGGCCAGGAATTTCTCCCGGTCGAAGGCAACTTCAGGAAACAGGATGACTACCGGGATGTCGGTTTCCTTGTCCGAAGCCATGCCGCCGGCGGCGGCGATCCAGCCCGCATGCCGGCCCATGACTTCCAGCACGAACACCTTGGTGGAGGTCTTGCACATGGAGGCGACATCGAAACTGGCTTCACGGGTGGAAACGGCGATGTACTTGGCCACCGAGCCGAAGCCGGGGCAGTTGTCGGTGATNNGTCTTCGGCACATGGATGGCCTGGATGGGGTAGCCCATCTGCTGGGACAGCTGAGAAACTTTATGACAGGTATCGGCGGAATCGCCGCCGCCGTTGTAGAAGAAATAACCAATATTATGCGCTTCGAACACTTCGATCAGGCGCTCATACTCGGCCCGGTTCTGTTCCAGACTCTTCAGTTTGTAACGGCAGGAGCCGAACGCCCCCGCGGGAGTGTGGCGCAAACCCGCGATCATCGCGGCGGATTCCTTGCTGGTGTCGATCAGATCTTCGGTCAGTGCGCCGATGATGCCGTTGCGACCAGCGTAGAGCTTGCCAATCTTGCTCTTGTATTGTCGTGCCGTTTCGATGACGCCGCACGCGGACGCGTTGATCACAGCGGTTACGCCCCCGGATTGGGCATAAAACGCGTTTTTAGTCTTGGCCGCCATAAAATTAACTCCCCTCTCCCGTTATTTATTGATTTAAAGGAGGACCCATTATATTGGCCTGCCGACAAGTGCCAATAGGTACACCCATAAAATGTTTCGTTACCCACGTACAGCATTTCTATTTGTTTACCGCAAATTGACTGTACATGACCACAATAGTATGTATAGTTAGCGTTCGAGTATATATTGACGATTGTACGGGTTTGGGAGTAGGGTGCGGTCTACGCACCGAACGGTCGTAACGCAGTGACAGGTTCGCTTCTGCTCAAGTAAGCGGCACAGACGCTGATTTTTTATGCATCTACCGCGCAGGAGGCGATCCAGCAAAAAATATATCAACCGTAGGGAGTGACAGAAAAAGATGAGAATCGTACTTCTAGGGGCACCGGGCTCCGGCAAGGGGACCCAGGCCAAATTGCTTTCAGAAAAATACCGTGTCCCACAGATTTCCACCGGTGACCTGCTACGAGCCGCCGTACGCAACCAGACTCCCCTGGGCATGCAGGCAAAATCCATAATCGACTCCGGGCAATTTGTGTCTGACCAGATCGTTCTGGAAATGATCAAGGAACGGCTGGCCCAGAGCGACACCAAAAACGGTTTCATCCTCGACGGTTTTCCACGCAACCTGATCCAGGCCGAATCCCTGGACGGACTGATGAATCAGATGAATCTGCCGCTGCAGCTGGCCATTCACATCACCGTGGACTTCGACATCCTGATCCAGCGCATTACCGGCCGGCGCACCTGCGAGTCCTGCAGCGCGGTATTCAATATCTACAGCTCGCCGTCCAAGCTGGAAGACCGCTGCGATAAGTGCGGTGGCGTGCTGCACCACCGGGCGGACGACAACGAAGAAACCATCGGCAATCGCCTGAAGCTCTATGAAGCTCAAACCACACCTTTAATTGCATATTATAAGAATCAGAATAAACTGCGCACGGTCCCCGGCACGGGTGAGATCCACGACATCTTCACCGCTCTGTGCAAAACCATCGACGAAGCGCCGGAACAGGGCATCGAAACCATGTTCAGCGCGCCCAAAGTAGACCTGCCGGAACGCAAAGCCGCACCGGCGGCCGCAGCTGCCAAACCCAAGGCCGCGCCGGCGAAGAAACCGGCGGCGGAAAAACCGGCGGCAGCAGCCCCCGCGACCGCTAAAGCGGCGGCACCGGCACCGTCCAGCGCCGGCGCAACCACGACCAAGAAAGCCGCCGGTACCGCCAAGGCCGCCAGCAAGAAAGCCGCGACCACCAAGAAAGCGGCTGGCACCAAGAAAGCCGCGACCGCCAAGAAGGCCGCCACCAAGAAAGCCGCCGTGAAAAAGACCACCGGCAAGGCTGGCGCCACCAAGAAGAAAGCGGCGGCGAAGAAACCTGCCGGCAAAAAGACGGCCACCGCCAAGAAGCCGGTGAAAAAAGCCGTCGCCAAGAAAAAAGCGACTAAGAAAGCGGCAACGAAAAAAGCCGCCACCAAGAAAAGTCCGGCCAAAAAGACCACGGCCAAGAAGAAACCAGCCAAGAAGACCAGCGCCAAGAAAAAGCGCTAGGCCTCAGGCCCACCCCTCCACGGCGGGGGGTGGGCTTTTTTCCCCCGGGCTTCCCTGTATAATTTTCCGACCTTTTCTTTCCAGCCGGGGGACCCGTCGTGAGCAGTATTCAAACCAGCAGAGGCGCCTTTCCAGGGGTGCGCATGCGGCGCATGCGCCGTGATGAATTCTCCCGTCGTTTAATGCGGGAAAATCGCCTGAGCGCCGATGATTTGATCTATCCGATGTTCGTCATCGAAGGCAAGGCGCGACGCGAAGCGGTGCCGTCGATGCCCGGGGTGGAACGCGTCACCATCGACGAGCTGCTCAAGGAAGCCGAGCAGCTGGTCAAGCTGCGCGTACCGGCGGTGGCCCTGTTTCCGGTCACGCCCGCGGAGGCCAAATCCCTGGACGCCGCCGAAGCCTACAACGACAACGGTCTGGCGCAACGGGCGGTGCGGGCGCTGAAACAGGCCTTCCCGGAACTGGGAGTGATCACCGACGTGGCGCTGGATCCCTTCACTACCCACGGCCAGGACGGCCTGATCGACGCCTCCGGCTATGTGCTCAACGACGAGACCAAGGAAGTGCTGGTCAGGCAGGCCCTGTCGCACGCCGCCGCCGGCGCCGATGTGGTCGCACCGTCGGACATGATGGACGGACGCGTGGGCGCCATTCGCCAGGCCCTGGAAAGCCAGGGACACATCCATACCCGCATCCTGGCGTACTCGGCGAAATACGCCTCCAGTTACTACGGCCCGTTCCGCGACGCGG
>DKAS01000211.1 GCA_002448875.1 Proteobacteria bacterium UBA6920
CGCTGCATGAGCTGCGGCATGTGTTTCGAATGCGATAACTGCGTCATCTTCTGTCCGCAGACCGCGGTCAAGCGCACGCCCAAGGCGGAAGCCACCATGGGCCGCTATGTTTACACCGATTACAACCGTTGCATCGGCTGCCATATCTGCGCCGACGTCTGCCCCACCGGCTATATCAAAATGGGTCTGGGCGAGTAACGGCGATGGCGGGCGCGCATTTCATCTTACGGGCCCTGTTGCTGGCGGCGGCGACCGTCGCCGCGGCGCAGGCCGCGGCGCCGCTGCCGGATATTCCCAAGGGCCGGGGCGAGAAATGCGTGGAAGACACCGCGCTGATGCGCACCAACCACATGGAGTTCATCCTGCATCAGCGCGACGAAACCATGCACAAGGGGATACGCACCAGCAAGCACAGTCTCAAGGAATGCATCGATTGTCACGCGGTGAAGGGTGACGACGGGTTGCCGGTATCGGTGGAGAGTCCCAGGCATTTCTGCAGCGTCTGCCACCGTTACGCGGCGGTCAGCGTAGACTGTTTCCAGTGCCATAATTCCAAACCCGAGAGCAAATAGACAGGTGGCCGGCATGGAACAAAACGACAATAATATCGATCAGTACCGGCGTCGCTTTCTCGAGCGCAGCACCGCGGTGCTGGCGGGCGGCGTGCTGGCGCCGGGCGTGTTTCTGCACGCCATTGCCCAGGCTCGGCCCGTTGACGAGGCGGTGAGTGGCAAGGTGCGCTGGGGCATGTTGATCGACAGCAACAAGTGCAAGACCGGCTGTGACAAATGCGTCAAGGCGTGCGAAACCGAAAACGGCCTCAATCGCACCGGCAATCCGCTGACCGATGCGCAGTGGATACGTAAGGTGAGTTTGAAGGACAAGCAAACGGGCCGCACCGCGTCGCTGCCGCTGCTGTGCCAGCATTGCGCCGAGCCGCCCTGTGTCGATGTTTGTCCCACCGGCGCCTCGTTCAAGCGCGCCGACGGCATCGTGCTGGTGGACAAGCACATCTGTATCGGCTGCCGTTACTGCATGATGGCCTGCCCTTATAAGGCGCGTTCCTTCGTTCATGAGGACGTGACCGATCAGAAATCGTATGCGCCGCGCGGCAAGGGCACGGTGGAAAGCTGCACCTTCTGCGTGCATCGTGTCGATAAAGGCGAATCGCCGGCCTGCGTCAGCGCCTGCGAGGAAAAAGCCATGGTATTCGGCGATATGAACGATCCGCAGAGCGAGCTTTCCCAGTTGCTGCGGGAGGTGCAAAGCACAGAAATCCGCGGTGATCTTGCGTTGAACCTGGGCGTGCGCTACCAGGGTATTTGAACAGGGGCCAGGAAGCATGAAATATCCCGTTTGTCGTGAAATCCGGGGCAACAGCCCGGCCTATATCACCCTGCTGCTGATTCTCGGTGCCTTGATCGCCGCCGGCCTGGGCGCGGCGCTTTACATGGAGCACGAAGGGCACCATGTGACCGGCATGACCAACCAGATAGTATGGGGTACACCGCACGTGTTCGCCGTGTTCCTCATCGTCGCCGCTTCCGGCGCCCTCAATGTGGCGTCTATCTCCTCGGTATTCGGTAAAGTAGTTTACAAGCCCCTGGCGCCGCTGTCCGGCCTGCTGGCGGTGGCCTTGCTGGTAGGCGGGCTGGTGGTACTGGTGCTGGATCTGGGGCATCCCGATCGCCTGATCGTCGCCATGACCCACTATAATTTCAAATCCATCTTTGCCTGGAACATCTTTCTCTACAACGGCTTCATTGCCGTGGTCGCCGTCTACCTGTGGCTGCTGATGGAGCGCAAGATGAACGCCTACAGCAAGATGGCGGGGATGGTGGCTTTCGTCTGGCGTCTGATTCTGACCACTGGTACGGGATCGATTTTCGGCTTTCTGGTGGCGCGCCAGTTTTATGATGAAGCCATCATGGCGCCGCTGTTCATCGTCATGTCTTTTTCCTTCGGTCTGGCCATGTTTATCCTGGTGCTGTTCGTCGCCTTCTGGGGCAGCGAGCGGCCGCTGGGCGAAGTTATTGTCGATCGTATGCGCCGTTTGCTCAGCCTGTTCGTGCTGTCGGTATTGTTTTTCGTCGCCATTTTTCACCTGACCAACCTGTACGCCACCGAGCACCATGGCATCGAGGCCTTCATCCTGCGTGATGGCGGCATCTATACCCAGATGTTCTGGTTCGGCTATGTGATCATCGGTTCGCTGCTGCCGCTGGCCCTGCTCAACCTGCCCGGCGGCGCGCGCGCGGAACTGGTGGCGGTGAGCGCCGGCCTGGTGGTCGTCGGCGGCCTGGCCATGATGTATGTGATCATCATCGGCGGCCAGGCGTTTCCGCTGGTCATCTTCCCCGGCTACGAGGTCAGCAGCACGTTTGCCGACGGCGTGGTCAACGCGTACAAGCCCAGTCTGCCGGAATTTCTCCTGGGTCTGGGTGGCGTGGCTTTCGCTCTTGCCATCGTCGCGTTCGCGGTGAAGATTCTGCGTTTTCTGCCCTTGAGCCTGGCCGACCAGGACGTGGATCCGCATTTCAAGGCGAATCCCGCCGCTGCGGCGGCCGCGACCCGGGCCTGAGATCGAACTGCCCGCGCGCCGGGGCGCCGCCTTATGGCCCATGTGCTGATTTCGGCGGCGCACAAGTCTTCCGGCAAGACAACCGTCAGTATCGGATTGTGTGCCGCCGTCAGCCGGCGCGGCACGGTGGTGCAGCCCTTTAAAAAGGGGCCGGACTACATTGACCCGATGTGGCTGGGGCAGGCCAGCGGTCGTGCCTGCTACAATCTGGATTTTTATACCATGAGCCGCGCCGAAATCGGCGCTACCTTCGCCGCCAGGATGGCGGGAGCGGAATTGGGTCTGATCGAAGCCAACAAGGGCTTGTACGACGGCCTGGACCTGGATGGCAGCAACAGCAATGCGGCTCTGGCCGTACTGCTGCAGGCGCCGGTGGTGCTGGTAATAGACGCCCGCGGCATGACGCGCGGCGTGGCACCGCTGATTCTCGGTTACCAGGCTTTCGATCCACAGGTCAATATCGCCGGTATCATTCTCAATAAGCTGGGTGGCCGGCGGCATGAGAGCAAATTACGGGCGGTGATCGAACACTATACCGACGTGCCGGTGCTGGGCGCTGTATTGCACGACCCGGTGCTGGAGATCAAGGAGCGCCATCTGGGCCTGATTCCCAGCAATGAAAGCGCCGCGGCGGCGCGCCAGATCGGCTACATCGCCGATGCCGTCGCCGATCAGGTTGACCTGCAACGCCTGCAGGCGATCGGTGCGACCGCGCCGGTCGTGATTCCGCCACTGGCGGCGCCGGCGCAGACACATACGGGTCTGCGCATCGGTATCATGCGCGATTCGGCTTTCGGTTTCTATTATCCCGGCGACCTGGATGCGATGCGTGCCGCCGGTGTCGAACTGGTCTTTATCAACGCCCTGAGCGATCCGGTCTTGCCGGCGGTCGATGGTTTGTTCATCGGGGGCGGGTTTCCCGAAACCCATTTGCCGGCGCTGCACGCCAACAGCGGCTTGCGCTCCAGTCTGCGCCAGGCGATAGACGGCGGGTTGCCGGTCTACGCCGAGTGCGGCGGGCTGATGTATCTGTGCCGGCGGATCAGCTGGCGCGGTGACAGCCGTGAAATGGTGGGCGCGCTGCCGGCCGACGTGGTGATGACCGACACGCCCAAGGGGCGAGGCTATGTGCGCCTGCAGGGCAGCGTGCAGCATCCCTGGCCGGGGATGGCGGCGACGGAAATCGCCGCCCATGAGTTTCACTATTCGACTCTGGAGAATCTCGATCCGGGCCTGCAATTCGCCTATGCG
Organism: Proteobacteria bacterium UBA6920; assembly: GCA_002448875.1. GTDB lineage: Bacteria > Pseudomonadota > Gammaproteobacteria > SG8-11 > SG8-11 > UBA6920. The sequence goes on from DKAS01000211.1 coordinate 3,833, forward strand.
GTGCGGCGCGGTACCGGTATCGACGGCCGGCACGACGGTCTGATCTACAGGAATGTACTGGCGTCCTATACCCATCTGCGCGATACCGGGCTGTGTCATTGGGTGGGACATTTTCTCGACTTTGTGGCGTCGCGGACGGTTCGTCGGGCGCGGAACTAGAGGCATTGGCTATGATTAAATTGAGTAAAGCGGCGGCGGAGCAGATCAAGAAAGTGGCACAGGACAGCGGGGCGGCGCAGCTGGCCTTGCGCATTGCCGCGAAAGTCGAACCGGATGGCTCCTATGAGTACGGCATGGGCTTTGACGAACCGGCCGCCAATGACAAGCGTGTGCAGCTGGAGGGCGTGGATATCGTGGTGTCGCCACTTTGCGCCGATCTGCTGGAGGATGCTGTGCTCGATTATGTGGCGCTGGAGGACGGATCCATGGATTTTATTTTCTTCAATCCCAACGATCCCAGCCACAAACAACCCAAAGGCTAGTACAGGCGGGTTGATCGCCGGCTAGTGCGGCATTTCACTGTCGCCCCGGGTGATTGATGGCCGCGGCCAGGGCGATGGGACAACCGTTTAACACAGGGAGATTGCTGTGACTGATAAACCCGTTCCATCCGCCGTGCTGGCCACGGATGTGACGCCACGCACCACGCCTTCTGTATATCCGCCACCCTTCGCCGCACGCATGGCCGGTCGGGAAAAACGCCAGCTGGGCGAGGTCTTCGGTCTGGTCAATTTCGGGGTGAATCTCACTCGCCTGGCACCGGGGGCAATGTCTGCCTTGCGCCATGCGCATAGCCGGCAGGACGAGTTCATTTATGTGTTGCAGGGCACGCCCACCTTGTACAGTGATTTGGGAAAACTGATACTGGCGCCCGGCATGTGTTCGGGAGTGCGGGCGGGCAGCGGCAATGCCTGCCAGCTGGTCAATGAAAGCGATGCCGAGGTGCTGTATCTGGAAATAGGCGATCGCAGTCCCGACGACCAGGTGGACTATCCGGACGACGACCTGCGGGCAGCGCTGGTGGACGGACAATGGTGCTTTTCCCACAAGGACGGCGCACCGTATTGAAGTGTGGTCCGGTCCGGCAAGCGGGTGAGGTCACCGCGTTCCGGGTCCGTGTTCCCGAAGCGCATAGTCGTCGCGCAGGCCGAGATACTGCCCGGGACTCAGGCGGATTTGCGCGCTTCCAGTATGGTGTCGTAGGCGGCGCGTATTTCCTGGGTTTTCTCCGTGGCCAGTTTCATCATTTCTTCCNNGACGCCCTGGCCGAGGCGCCACAGAATCTGAAGGCCGAACGCGTGCGCGAACTTCTCGCCGAGGCCGCCCGCGCCCTCGGCGGCGACGCCCAGGCCGCCGACGCCTGGGCCAGCCGGTCGGGGCCGTGGTCGGCAGCGGGCTGCCGGGCCGAACCGCCGGTTTCGTAATTTTGCTGCGCCCCGACCATGGAGATCAGGTGATCGATAACAGGCGGTGGAAACCCGAGAAACCCCCCGATATGGTGCAGGCGTGAGCGTTCCGCGGGGTGGACCTGATTGTCGGCCAGCACGGTAGCGATCTGGATCTCCAGGAACATCTGCATCAGGTTGTGGCGGTGTACGCACTCGCTTTTGAACTGGCTGAGCACGGCGTCCAGCGGAAAATCATCCTGCTTGCCGTCGTTGAACAGGCGCATGGCCGCCTGCCGTTGTTCCGGATTCAATTGCATGTGCGCCATGATGCGGCGGGCGGTGGAGATCTCCGCTTCGCTGACCCGGCCGTCGGCCTTGGCCAG
>DKAS01000203.1 GCA_002448875.1 Proteobacteria bacterium UBA6920
GAAATACATCGCCACCACCTGGGTAGTGTTCGCCTAACGACGCATGCTGGGAATCGCCTTACTCACCCTGGTCTGCATGATCACCTATACGGTGGAAATCGTATTCGGGCTGGCGGGCACCATTCTCATGGTGAGCATTATGTCTTTTTTCTACGACGCCAAGCTGCTGGTCATCTACTCACTGCTGCCGCAAATCACCGTGGCCAGCATCGGCCTGTGGCGCTCGCCTAAATCGGTGGATCCGCGCTTCTGGGCAGGCATGGTGGCGTTTGCCGCCCTGGGCGCCGTCGCCGGCCTCTATCTCTTCTACTATTTTCCGCCGCAGGTATTTCATCTGCTGCTGGCACTGGCGATCACTTCGTTCGGCGTCTACATGGTGCTGTCACCGCGGGGGTTTCGCATCCCGCCACTGTTGGCCCGGGTACTCGACGTCCTGGCCGGCGCCTCGCAGGCACTGTTCGGCATTTCGGGTCCGATCGCCATGACCCGCCTGCTGGGCACCTTCGATGACAAGCTGGTGGTGCGCAACTATGCCCTGGCTTTTTTCCTCGCCACCAATCTGTATCGCCTCGCCGGTTATCTGCTGAACGCCACGATCGACGGCGAAGTCCTGCAGATGATGGCAATTTCCGCGCCGTTCATCATCATCACCCTCTGGTACAGCAATCATTTGCACTTCAAAGTGAACCCCGTAGTTTTCCGGCGGGTAATCAGCTGGTTGATCCTGGGCGGCGGCATCTCTATGCTAGTACACTGAATCATGGATCAACCGCATGCTGATCACTTTGCATAACATCCTCGACCGCGACCGCCTGCAAAATCTCCGCAGCATGCTGGCCGGCGGCCAGTTCATCGATGGTGCCGCCAGCGCCGGCGCCAACGCGCGCCAGGTGAAACACAATGAAGAACTGGCCGGCAATCAGAAACAACGCCAGTATCTCGATCAAATGATCGTCAGCAGTCTGGCGGCCAATGAAAATTTCCGCAGCGCGGCCCTGGCGCACCGAGTATCGCAACCGGTATTCGCGCGCTACACCACCGGCATGGCCTACGGCGACCACATCGACGATCCCGTCATGGGAGATGGCGGCGGCCGTTTCCGCGTCGACCTGGCGCTCACCCTGTTTATCAGTGACAGCGCGGACTACGATGGCGGCGAACTGATCATCAATACCACCTTCGGCAACCAGCAGGTGAAGCTGGCCGCGGGCGATGCGGTGCTCTATCCAGCCTCCAGCCTGCATCGGGTTAACACCGTCAACCGCGGCGAACGCCTGGTGGCGGTGTGCTGGATCCAGAGCCTGATCCGCGACCCGGCACGACGCGAATTGCTGTTCGAGCTGGATCAGGCGCGCGGCGCTCTGCGCGCCACCAGTCCACGCTCGCCGCAATCGGCGCAGATCGACCACGTCTACACCAATCTGGTGCGCATGTGGAGCGAGCTGTAACATCCTTCGGCTGAGGAAACACTATGGAGAAAATCATTAAAAGCGACGAACAGTGGCGCAGCCAACTCACTCCGGATCAATACCGCATTACCCGGCGTAAGGGCACGGAGCGCGCTTTTACCGGGAACTACCACGACTGCAAGGACCCGGGCGTCTATCATTGCATCTGCTGCGATCTGCCGCTGTTCAACTCCGCTCATAAATTCGACTCAGGAACCGGCTGGCCGAGTTACTGGCAACCGGCATCACCGACGGCCGTGCTCACCGAGGAAGACAGCAGCTTTTTCATGAAGCGCACCGAAGTGTTGTGCGCCCGCTGTAACGCTCACCTGGGCCATGTGTTCAATGACGGTCCGGCGCCCACGGGCCTGCGCTACTGCATCAACTCAGCAGCCTTGCGCCTGCAGCCGAGCACCAGTAAGACCAGCGACGACCAGAAAACCTCTTAAGAATTGTCCGCCCGGGACGATACCCTGCATGGTGCATGTCCATTGGGACGGCACAGACATCGCTATGCCAGCAGGGGACTTCATCATGCTCAATTACCGTTTCCTTCCGTTGCTGCTGCTGTACAGCGCGCTCAGCCAGGCGGGCGTGGGCAGCTCCAGCGCCACCACGAGCAATGTTCATGTCGCCCTGCAGGATCAGAAAATCGAAGCCCAACTCATCGTCAATAACTTCCTGCAGCAACTCGACGAGGGAGAAATTTCCCTGTTCGGCGCCGCCCTGTCCCGCGACATGCTGTCCCCGGTCAAAGTTTCCCGCGAATACCAGTTCGACAATGACAATACGACGATCATGATCTACTCCCGGCTGACCCAGCCCATGCCTATGCCGGAAGCGGAGCAGTACACTGTCGTCGGCATCAGCGTCTTCATGAACCAGTGGGGCCGGATCGACCAGATCAAAGCCCACGTCCAGGGCGATAAACCCTGAGACCGAAGTTACAGGCCGCATTGCGGACCTGCCGCCACCAGTACCCTATTCAAAGCAGGGATTAAGCCCCCTGGACAATTTCATGATCCGTGTCTGAAACAATACGCGGGGCCGTCACTCTTAGTGGGGTACGGTGGTAAAATCATGGTAATTTATCCTGTCCGAGAACGCGCTCCGGGCGAACTGCCTGATCCACGGACCCCGGACATTAACTCCTGAGAAGTTTTAGTATCATGCACTTACGAAGCCTGTATCTGCTACTTGCCCTTATGCTGCCCGGCCCCCTGCTTGCCGAGCCTCTGGATTTCGCCAGCCAGGATGTCTATGGCAAACCCCTGAAACTCGCGGACTATCGCGGCAAGTGGGTGCTGGTGAATTTC
>DKAS01000212.1 GCA_002448875.1 Proteobacteria bacterium UBA6920
TCATCGCCCACCGCCTGTCCACGGTTCGCAACGCCGACCTGATCCATGTTGTCATCAACGGCAAGGTGGTGGAATCCGGCGATCACGCGGAGCTGCTGCGCCGCAACGGCGCCTACGCCCGCCTGTACCAACAATTCGCCAACAGTGCCCATGGATAAGAATCTGCAAACCACCCTGCTCAAGCTGCTGCTGGTGTGCGCGCTCTGCATCGGCCTCATTACCGGGCTGGTACTGATCGCCCGTTGGCTCATGAATTAACCATATTTTTCAATGTGTTATAGGCGATTCGTGAGTTTACGCAAAACCCGCCGCCGGGGCCCCTGAACACCCTCGGGGCAGACCGGCTGGCCCCGGTTCCTGGCCCGCCCCTGGATGCAGTTCTTTGTCCTTCCCTGGCTGGGCTATAATACGCGGCCAGTCGCCGGCACGGCGATCGACAATGAACCCCGGTAATCACCGCCCACAGGACATCATGGACAAGACTTACAATCCCCACGCCATTGAACAACGCTGGTACCAGACCTGGGAACAGTCCGACTATTTCGCGCCCGCCGGCAAGGGTGAGCCCTACTGCATCATGATTCCGCCGCCCAANNTGCACATGGGCCATGCGTTTCAGGACACCATCATGGACGCCCTTACGCGTTATTACCGGATGCGCGGCCATAACACCCTGTGGCAGGTGGGCACCGACCACGCCGGCATTGCCACCCAGATGGTGGTGGAGCGGCAACTCAACGCCGCCGGCAAAACCCGTCACGATCTGGGCCGCGAGGCGTTCATCCAGCGGGTGTGGGAATGGAAAGGCGAGTCCGGCGGCACCATCACCCGCCAGTTGCGGCGCATGGGCGCATCGGTGGACTGGCGCCGGGAACGCTTTACCATGGACGAGGGTTTGTCGCAGGCGGTAACCGAAGTTTTCGTCCGCCTGTACGAGGAAGGTCTGATCTACCGCGGCCAGCGCCTGGTGAACTGGGATCCGGTGCTGCATACCGCCGTATCGGATCTGGAAGTGCTGTCGCAGGAAGAAAAAAGCTCCATGTGGCATATGCGTTATCCGCTGGCCCAGGGTGACGGCCACCTGATCGTGGCCACCACCCGCCCGGAAACCATGCTCGGTGACACCGCGGTGGCGGTGCATCCCGAGGATGCGCGCTACAAGCATTTGATCGGCCAGCAGGTGCAGCTGCCGCTGACCGGCCGCACCATTCCCGTCATCGCCGACGACTACGTCGACCCGGCGTTCGGCACCGGCTGCGTGAAGATCACACCGGCCCATGATTTCAACGACTACCAGGTCGGCATGCGTCATAACCTGCCCCTGCTCAACGTCTTTACCATCGACGCCCGCATCAACGACAACGCGCCGGCCGCGTATCGCGGCCTCGACCGCTACGAGGCGCGCAAGCGCATCGTCGCCGATCTCACCCAGGCGGGCCTGATGGAAAAAATCGAGCCGCATGTGCTGATGGTGCCGCGCGGCGACCGCAGCGGCGCGGTGATCGAGCCTTATCTCACCGATCAGTGGTTCGTCAAAGCCGAACCCCTGGCCAAACCGGCGATCGCCGCGGTCGAGAGCGGCGCCATCAAGTTCGTGCCGGACAACTGGAAAAATACCTATTACGAGTGGATGCACAACATCCAGGANNCTGGTCACCGGCTTCGACATCATTTTCTTCTGGGTAGCGCGCATGATCATGATGGGTCTGAAATTCTGTAATGATGTGCCGTTTCGCGAGGTTTACATCCACGGTCTGGTGCGTGACGCCCATGGCCAGAAGATGTCCAAGTCCAAGGGCAATATTCTCGACCCCATAGACCTGATCGACGGTATCGACCTGGAAACCCTGGTGAAAAAACGCACCACCGGCCTGATGCAGCCGGAAATGGCGCCGAAAATCGATAAGCTGACGCGCCAGGACTTCCCGCAGGGCATTCCCGCCTTCGGTACCGACGCCCTGCGCTTCACCTTCGCTTCCCTGGCCTCCACCGGCCGTGACATCAATTTCGACATGGGACGCATCGAAGGCTACCGTAATTTCTGCAACAAGCTGTGGAATGCGGCGCGCTTCGTCATGCTCAACACCGAGGGGCAGAGCACCAGCGGCGAGCGCGAGCTGTCCCTGCCCGACCGCTGGATCAATACCCGCCTGCAGCACGCCGCGCAGCAGGTGCAGGAAGCCTATGCCGGTTACCGCTTCGACATGGCGGCGCAGGCCATTTATGAATTCATCTGGAATGAATACTGCGACTGGTATCTGGAATTGAGCAAGCCCGTGCTCAACGGCACGGACAGCAGTGAAGCGATGAAGCGCGGCACCCGGCACAATCTGCTGGCGGTGCTGGAAGCGGCCCTGCGTCTGGCGCACCCGCTGATTCCGTACATCACCGAGGAAATCTGGCAACGGGTCGCGCCCCTGGCGGGCGGCGGCGGCGACACCATCATGCGTCAGCCCTATCCCCTGCCCGATGCGAGCGCGATGGATGCAGAAGCGGCTGCGGAAATGAACTGGGTACAGACCTTCATCCTCGGCGTGCGGCGTATTCGCAGCGGCATGGACATCGCTCCCGGCAAACTGCTGCCGGTACTGCTGCAGAACGGCGCCGCTGCCGACCGCCAGCTGCTGGAAAAGAACCGCGGCTACATTTGCGCCGTCGGCCGCATCGAATCGGTACGCTGGCTGGCCGAGGGTGAAACCGCGCCGGAAGCCGCCACCGCGCTGCTGGGGGAAATGAAAGTGTTGATTCCCATGGCCGGCCTGATCAACAAGGAGGCCGAACAGGCGCGCCTGGATCGGGAGATCAGCAAACTTGGCCAGGACTACGAACGGGTACGTGCCAAGCTGGCCAACAGCGGATTTGTCGACAAGGCACCGGCCGCAGTCGTCGACAAGGAAAAGGCCAGGATGGCGGAGTTGGAATCGGCACTGGAAAAACTGCGCGCGCAGCTGGAACGCATCGCCAGGCTGTAGACGGCGGACTCAGACCGACGTCGCCAGCACCGTATCCAGCGCCCGCATCAGTTCTTCGATCTGTACCGGTTTGGTGAGGTAGTAGCGAAATCCGGCGCGCAGGCCCTGCTCGATGTCAAGGGGCATGGCCTCCGCCGACAGGGCCAGCACCGGTATATCGCGTGTCTGCGGATCGTCGCGCAGCGCCTGCAACACCGCATAGCCGTCGATGCCCGGCAGCTGAATGTCCAGCAACACCGCTGCCGGATGATAGCGCCTGGCCAGTTCCAGCCCGTGCTCGCCGTTACTGGCGGTCAACAGGCGGATGTGTTCATGTTTGCGAAAGATCGCCTCCACCACCCGCATATTTGCCGCGTTGTCTTCGACATACAGAATGGTGGACTCCGCCGGCGTCTTCGTGCCGCCGCGGTTGATGCTCTGCGCCTGGCTGGCGGCGCTTTCCGCCCGCGGCAACTCCAGCCAGAAGGTCGAACCCTCACCCGGGGTGGAATCCACCCCCAGGGTTCCCCCCATCAGCTCCGCCAGCTGCCAGGCCAGCGCCAGGCCGATGCCGGTGCCTTCGATACCGGTGAATTCGGCGCCCAGGCGCTCGAACGGCCGGAACAGCTGGCCTATCTTGTCGGCCGCGATACCGTGCCCGGTGTCGGTCACGCTCAGGCGCAGCCGGCGCCGGTCCGCCGCCTGACAGCGCACACTGACATGACCGTTGCGCCGATTGTATTTGATGGCATTGCTCAACAGGTTGAGCAGAATCTGGCGGATGCGCGTCACGTCGGCGAGCACGACATGCTCGCCCGCGCAGTGCGTCTCCAGACTGATATTGTCCGCCTGTAACATGGGCTGCACGATCTGCAGCGCGTCGCGCACCACCTCGCTGACATCCACCGGCTGCAGCACGGTAATCATGCGCCCGGCCTCGATGCGCGACAAATCCAGCAGCTCGTTGATCAGATTCAGCAGATAGTTGCCGGCGCGGCGAATCTCGCCGACATATTCCAGCTGCTCGCTCTGCAGATTCTCTTCCTCCAGCACCTGGGAAAATCCCAGGATTGCGTTCATCGGCGTACGCAGTTCGTGACTCAT
>DKAS01000115.1 GCA_002448875.1 Proteobacteria bacterium UBA6920
CTGCTGATCCGAACTCAGGCTCGCGCTGTTGGCGGCCGCCAGATCGGGACACAACTGAGCCAAGGCGGCTTCCACCGCATATTCCGGCGTACCCCGCGTGGTCTGCAGATCCACGACCAGATCGACACCGAGCCCCGCGGCATGGGCAGAGGGCAGAAACAGTCCGGCGCCAATCGCAACAACGATATTTTTATACGTTTTATGTGACATACAGATCCCTACAACCTCCCGTTCCTGCCTTTGTTTGATTGCCGTGATAATCACGAGCCGCGCACCAGCCACCGGTCTTACGCACCCGCCGCCCACAGTCGGCTCAGGGCCAGTGGCGATAATCGCGTTGTCATTCCCGTCACCAGCCAGAAATGGGGGCCTGGGCAGTGACCGGATCACTATAACGATGCGAGACTTACCTGGAACTTACCTGGCAGCCATCGTGGTATTTTTCCGTCCGAAATTATATACCTTGCCGTTGGAATCCCCTACCGGCCGGGCGACCTCCGACCCCATAAATGACAGTTTAAGAATTCTTCCCTAACATGATTCGTTTTCTTTTTTTACATAACACAATTGTGGCGGCATTTTTAAATAGCCTGGGCGCGCCATCGGGAAATATGCAATTTGGCATTTACTGGCGGCGAGGGTATCCTGATCACTATTTTGTTCCGCATCCGTCGCTTCCGCCGCCGGATCGAAGCAAGCGATGCCCGGGAAAGTCGTCCGGCAAGTTAGATCACTCCGCGTTCTGCGTCCCGTCACGGATCATAAGTAAGAAGAACCCCGCAGGGATCGAGCTGTAACATGTTGAGGGCAGTATGGAAAAAATCGTTAGTACGCTGAAATTGTTTCATTTTGGTTTCGTTCCCCTGGCTTTGCTCTGTGGCCTGCTGACCGCCTGCGACAATACGCAGGAGCAACAGGCGCAAATCAGCATCAGCCTGAGCGCGCCGTCCCAGGCCCTGGCCATGGCCACCGCCGCCGACACGAGCACCGGACTGTCCAAGCAGATCAACCGCCTGCCCATCATCATCGAAAACGTCAAGAACGAACAGGTGGCTACCGGCGACCTGCTGCTGGCCCGCGGCGACCGCCTGCGCCTCAGCGTCCCGCCGGGCATTCTGCTCAGAGTCGTCGGCCGGGCCTACGCCGGCGAAGAACTGGTGTACGAAGGCGAAACCCATGTGGATGCGCTGCAACCCGGCAAGACCAGCCACGTCAGCCTGCAGCTGCAGCCGGCGGGCGCGATCACCGCCAAAGTCATCACCACCACCCATATGCTCGATGCCACCGCTGACAATACGCCGGGCGACGAGCCCAGCGGGCTGGCGGTATTTTCCCGCGACAATCGCCTCGTCGCGTTTCACTCCCAGGCCGGCAACCTGACCGCCAGCGGCAACAGCCAGGCAAAGCAAATGAATGTGCTGGTCAAGGACCTGGTGGCGGACGTTATCAGCAATGACCACACCGACAAAAATGGCACGCTGGCCATAGGCGAACTCACCTTCGCCGACATGACCGGCGACGGTAAATTCCTGGTGTTCTCCTCCCGCGCCACCAACCTGGTGGACAACGACAACAACAACAAGGCCGACATATTTCTCAAGGACCGCGCCGGACCCATTCACCGGCTGAGCATTCTGGCCAATAACCAGGGCGAATTGTCGGCGGACAGCCTGTACCCCGCCATCTCCCGGGATGGCAAGGCCGTGACTTTCTACAGCGACGCTTCGCTGACCAACGATGGCAAGGTCGGCGTATTTCTCATCGAGCAGCCGAACAACGCCAATTTCAGCCGCATCCATGTCGGTGACGGCTGGCGCTCGCGCATCAGCGGCGACGGCAAGTGGATCATCTACCGCGGCCATCAAAGCAACGATTTGTGGCTGTATGACGTCGCCAACCACAGCCTGGGCGCGAAGCCTCTGCTGGTCTACAGCAACGACGAAAACAACGCCGCGGCCCAGCCGTCGCACCACATTAATTTCGATGGCAACTACATCGTGTTCGACACCTTCGACAGTTTCGACCCCCAGGACGGCAATGATGCTCTCGACGTGTATCTGCTGCGGCGCGACAAGCTGACCCTCAAGCTGCTGAGCGCCGACCGCGATAACCATCCCCTGACCGGCGTCGCTGCCGGCGCCATCGCGCCCAGCCTGTCCGACGACGGCCACTATGTGGCGTTCAATTACGGCGACACCATTTACGTCAAGGACGCGCTCAACGGCGACATTCTGCCCCTGGCCGACGCCGGCAACAATGCCGTCATCAGCCCCGACGGTAATCTGGTGGCGTACAACGGCAAGGACGGGCACCTGTACCTGGCACCCAATCCCCTGCTGATCCAGACACCGCCAGACACACAACCAGTAGCGCCCGTGGAGCAGCCGGTGCCCGGCAGCCGCCCCACCTTGATAATAGTCAAGGCCGGCAATGGCAGCGGCACCGTCAAAGGTGACGGTATCGACTGCGGCGCCACCTGCTCGGTGGTCTTCAGCAGCGCCACCAGCGTCAATCTGTTCGCCGGCGCCCAACCCGACTCCGCCTTCGCCGGCTGGAGCGGCGCCTGCAGCGGCAACGGCACCGACACTACGGTGCTGGTGAACGCCGTGCTGACCTGTACCGCGACCTTCAACCTGTTTACCAGCCCCAATTCCATCGGTATCAATCCCAGCGGCGACGGCGGCGGCAGCGTCACCAGCGACGACGGCAACATTAACTGCAGCGGCACCAGCGACGCCTGCTACGCCGAATATGCCGCGGTGCAGAATGTGGCGCTTACCGCCACCGCCGACGCCAATTCCACTTTTGAGGGCTGGAACGGCGCCTGCGGTACCAGCAAAACGAATCCCATCACCATTGCCGCCGACGGTCACAAGACCTGCGGCGCCGTCTTTCAGGCCAAGACTTTCCCCCTGGACCTGACGCTCAAGGGCGGGCCCAAGGGCGGCACCGTGACCAGCAGCGACGGCCCACCGCCGACGCTGAATTGCAACAACATCAACTCCACGGAAGCTCTGTGCTCGGCCAATTTCGCGCGCAACGCCAGCGTCAACCTGGTGGCGACTCCCGATCCTAACGGTTTCCGCGACGGCGTCACCTGGACCGGTTGCAACACCGCCAATGGTTTCAATTGCAACGTGGTGATGAACAAGGGCCAGGCCGTTACCGCCACCTTCGTCAGCAGCAGTCACCAGCTGACAATCACCGGCCACACCGGCGGCACGGTGAGCGAAACTGCCAACTCGCCCAACAGTCCATTCCAGATCGACTGCGGCGCAAACTGCAGCGGCACCTATATTTACAATAGCGTGGTCACCTTGAAAGCGGCCCCCCTGGTCAGCACCACGGAAACCTGGCGCTTCGATCACTGGAGCGGTGACTGCAGCGGCACGACTCCGGAAGTCAACATCACCATCAAGACCCGGGATCTGAGCTGCGCGGCGGTTTTCGTCCAGCAGTTCACCTTGACCATCACCCCGCCGGATCTCACCACCGGCGGCGGCAGCATCGTCAGCGATCCCGTGGGTATCACTTGCAGCACCCCGCCGGCGGCCGGCGGCAACGTATGCAGCAAGGCGTTCGACGTCAATCAAGTGGTCAAACTCGCGGCAACACCCGCCCCGTCCTTTGTCTTCGACAGTTGGAGTGGCGATGCCGGGTGCGGCGCCAGCGTGACCATGACCAGGAATTTGACTTGCACCGCCGTGTTCAAGCTGCAACTGCCGCTCATCACCGCGGCTTCCCCATTCACCACCCAGCCGCAGATCGGCGTAAACCTGCAGGAACTATACGCGGTAAAACTGGCCACCGTGCCCGCAACCAGCGTGCCCATCACCATCACCAGCAGCAACGCCAATGTTTCCCTGGTGGCCCTGGCCGACGCGGCGACCGCCGGCAGCCAGAGCCTGCAAATCGACAGCGGCCCCAGCGCCGGACCGTTCCAGTTCTATATTCAAGGCTTGAGCAACGGCACCGGCACTGCAGCGTCGACCCTGACGGTGAGCGCGCCGGGCTACGCCGACCTGCTGATCAATGCCACGGTAACGCCGGCGGGCTTCGTCATCACCGCGCCGCAAGACCCACCCGTCACCGTTCCCCCTACTCCGGCCCTAACCATCAATGTGGGTGACACACTTCCTATCGACGTTCAACCGGCACGGTTGAATGCCGATCGTAGTTACGCCGGCAATGGCGCGCTGCGCGGCGGTCTGGACACCGTCAATGTAAACCTCTCGGCGACGGGCAATCGGCAGTTGGTCAGCTTCTCACCCGCAACGCTGTCTTTCAGCAGCGCACTGCCATCGAAACAAACTTCAACACTGACCGCCAACGTGGCGACGCCACCAAGCGGCATTACGGTGTCGATTGCCACTCCTACTACTCCGGCGGGATTCGTCACGCCTTTGACTTTGCAAAGTTTCTCCTTGCACATCAATTGAGTTCGCGCAATGTCATTACCCATTTCGCGCAGGAAGAAAATCCTGATACTGGCGGGAGATGCGCTGTGCATCTCCCCGGCGATGCGGGATTCTCAGGCTCATGATTCGCCTCCGCCGCCCCAGGGTCATCGCCCCGCTTCCGCGCCTATATTAGGAAATGGAAATTGATGTGTTTAACCCCGTTGACGCCGCCCCACCGCCGGGTGGCGGATGATTGCCAAAAGCAGGGGAACAAAAGTAAGCTCAGCGTTAGTCAGGATTATCTATCATTGGCGTTTCATGGTATTTTTCGCGTAATTTTTTTGTAGTGCAACAGCGGCGGAAGACACGCCGTATCCATAGATCAAATCGGAGAAGTGGTTATGTCGTCTACGGGTCTGTCTCGAATCGTTGTCTTGTTTGTCCTGAGTTTCATCATTTTCGCCTGCGCCCGCCAGGACAGCGCCGACGATGGCGCCAGCGTAAGCGTCTCCCTGGGCAGCCGCAGCCAGCATCTGGCGGTACACCCCAACGCCGCCGACAGCGGCGGCAAGTTGCCCGACACCGTTGACCGGGTGCGCATTCGCGTCACGGCCGGCGACCGCGAGATCGCCACGGGCGACCTGCCGACCGACGGCGGCGACCTCAAACTCAAGGTGCCCGCCAACCTCACCCTGGTGGTGACCGGCTCCGCCCTCAGCGGCGACGAGGTGCTGTACGAGGGCGACGCCAACGTGTCGCCCCTGCGGCCCGGCGCCGCCCAGCATGTGGCCCTGACCCTGTTCCCCTTCGGCACCCTCACCACCCGCGTGGTACGCTCCACCCTGGAGGCCGATGTCTCGGAAAACAACGAACTGGCCGATGGCGTGGTCTCCGCTGAAATCTACAGCCAAATCGGTTTTTCCGCCGACAACCACCGCCTGGTGTTCGACTCCCCCGCCGGCAATCTCAGCGACGGCGACGCCGATGGCCACAGCGATGTGTTCGTCAAGGATCTGGTCACCGGCAAGATCAGCAATGTGCACAGCGATGCTCTGGGCGTGCTCGGCGACGATGACCTGTTGTCCGCCGACGCCGACGCCGCCGTCAACCAGGTGGTGTTCGCCTCCCTGGCCGGCAATCTGGTGGCCGATGACCACAACGGTCTGGCCGACGTGTTTCTCAAGGATGTCACCAGCGGCGCCGTCAGCCGCCTAAGCGTCAGAAATGACGGTAGTGAACTCAACCAGAGCAGCGACTCCCCCACCATAGACGATAACGGCAAGACCATCGCCTATGTTACCGACACCGACGGTGACTACGTGATGTTGCTGCAGAAAAACGCCGGCTCCTATAGCCGCCAAAGCGTCGGCGCCGGCCGTCTGCCCCGCCTCAGCGGCGACGGCAACAGCCTGATCTACCGCAGCACCAGCGATGACGGCCTGTGGCTGTACGATGTCGCCGGCGGCGAAAAACAGCGACTGCTGGACTATCCCGCCGTCGACGACGCCCACCACATCGACTACGACGGCAATCTCATCGTCTTCGCCACCGACAAATCCTTCACCGCCGACGACGGCAATAAACAGAGCGACATCTACCTGCTCAACCGCGCCAACCAGACCGTCAAGTGGATCAGCACCGACCGCGACGGTCACGGCCTGAGCGGCGGCACCGGCGCCACTTCGCCCTCGCTGGACGATGCCGGTCGTTACGTCAGCTTCACCTACAACGCTACCGTGTACGTCAAGGACGCCGACAGCGGCGAACTGGGCGAAGTGGCGCAGCCCGGCCGCGATTCCTACATCAGCCCCAACGGCCACCTCATCGCCTACCACGGCGACAACGGCCATGTTTATGTGGCGCCCAACCCCCTGTTCCTGCAGACTCCGCCCTCCGGCGAACCCACCGCGCCGCCGGAAACCGGCCTGGTCGGCTATGCCCTCAATGTCAGCCACGATGGCGACGGCGGCGGCAGCGTCAACAGCAGCGACGGCGGCATTCAGTGCGGCAATCTGTGCAGCCATACCTATCCTGAACTCAGCATCGTCACCCTCACCGCCACCGCCGACGCCAGTTCCACTTTCAACGGCTGGAGCGGCGATTGTGCCGGCAGCGGCTTCTCGGTACAGGTGACCATGAACCAGGTCCGTAACTGCAGCGCCAGCTTCCTGGCGAAGAACGTTACATTGAAAATCACCCTGCAAAGCAAGACCCTGCAGGGCGATAGCATCAATGTCTATGACGTTGAAACCTTACTCACCACCTGCGGTGGCCAGAACGCCACCTCGCCCGTGACTTGTGCGCAAACCGTGGGCCGCGGCCAGCTGCTGACCCTGGTAGCCACGCTGGGCGGCAATAACAATACGATCACCTGGACCGGTTGCACCGCCGCCGTTGGAACCAACGGTTGTGACGTACAAATGGACGGGAACAAGCAGGTCACCGCCAATGTCGGCGCCGGCAGCTTTGACCTGACCGTGGCTAAGGCCACCGGCGGCACCGTGACGGACGATACCGGCCAGATCAATTGCGGCAACACCTGCACCGGCACCTATGTCAACGGCACGGTGGTCGGGCTCACCGCCACGGCCGCCGCCGGCTACCGCTTCAATGCCTGGAGCGGCGCTTGCAGCGGCAACGCGCCGACCGCCAAAGTCACCATGAACGCGGCGAAAACCTGTACTCCCAGTTACATAAAAACCTTCACTCTGACCCTGGGCGTCAATCCGGCGAATGTCGGGACGATATATGCCGCCGGCAGCAAAACCTGCTCGACTGGCAGCTGCGTATTTACCTATGACAGCGGCACGTCAATGACTCTGGACCGCGGCACCATCGACAGCAACTATGTGTTCTCGGGATGGAATAACAGCTATTGCGGCGCCGCCTTCGTCATGGATCAGAACCGTAGCTGCAGCGCCAGCTACATTTCCGATCCGCTGATCAGCAATCTGAAGTTCGCCGATACCGAACTGGACAATTGCGTGAAGAACTACGCCACCTCCCAGAAATGGACCCGGGTCAGCGAATTCACCACCCTGCAATGCGCGGGTTACCGCGGGGAATTCGGCATCGCCACCATCAAGAGCCTGGCAGGCATCGAGGTGTTGACGGCGCTGCAAGGCGTGGTAATGGGCACCGAGGATTTCGGCGATCTGACGCCGCTGGCCAAGCTGCCCAAGCTGACCCTGCTGGGCCTGGCGGACACCTACCCGGATTTCAGCACCCTGCCGAGCTTCCCCGCACTCAACAGTCTGCTGATTCGTAGCGGCAGGATAGACAGCGTTGCCATCGGCGCCATCGGCAAAACAACGCGATTGACTCAGTTGACCATCAATTTTGGCGGGGTTGCGGATGTCACGCCGTTGTCCAACCTTACAAAGTTGACCAGCCTCGACCTGCAATCCAATGTCTTGAGCAGCGGCGTCGCCAGCTTGAGCACGCTGACCGCTGCCACCAGCATCCTGCTCAATAGCAATCCCAGCATGCCCTGCGGCGATGTCATGTCTTTGGACAAGGCCAAGGATCGCAGCGACGGCGGTTTCGCCGGCAGCGTGCGCTGGGATACCTGCTATGCCGCTGCCACCGTGGTTTCTACCAACACAGNNGGGGCAACGGCGCGGCAGCCGACGCCGACGCGGACCTGTGGTTCGAAGCCGTCACCGCCACGGAATTCTATATTGCTCCTTGGAATGGCACTGTACTCCAGGAAACCGGCACCCAACCCCTGGGACAGGGCGGTTGCTATACACGGGCTATTTCCGGTCAGTTGTCGTCCACCGCCATCCCGCTGAGCAGCGCGAGCATCGGTAAATACTATTGCCTACGCACCGACCTGGGGCATACGGCGGAATTCTACGTCTCTAATTTCCAACCTGCCGGCGCGGCAGGGGGATCGGGACTGCTGACGATTTCCTTTCAGACCTGGAGCCCGTAACCCGGAGTCGACACCACCGCTACCCGCGCCGTGCTTAGGCTGCCAATGCACGGCGCGGGTATCTTGGTACTAAAAGACGTTGCGTACAGCCCTCCCTTAAGTCGCATTCCCACCTCCTGCACCGACCTGCGGTTCCGGCGCCATGATGCGTGCAAAGTGCATTTACTCACCGCTGATTTCTCTTTGTAATCCGTCCTTTGTTGCATCCCGCCCACACCTGTAAGTCCGGTGTGAGCCACAGCACCTATCATTTCCTCCAATCAAGGAAACCGGCCGCGAATCACCACTTGCCACCAGCGTGAACTTCGCGTTTTGTTGCGTTTATCAGGATACTTATAATGAAAAACAGGATTATTTTCCGCTTCGCTACCCTGGCACTGCTTTCCCTCTTTATCTTCGCCTGCGGCCGCCAGGACAGCGCCGACGGCGGCGCCAGCCTGAGCATTGCCCTGGGCGGCCACAGCCAGCACCTGGCGGTGCAGGGTAATGCCGCCGACAGCGGCGGCAAGCTGCCCGACAGCGTCGATCGGGTGCGCATCCGCATCGCCGACAGCAACGACCGCGAGATCGCCACGGGCGANNCTGGTGGTGACCGGCTCCGCCCTCAGCGGCGAAGAGGTGCTGTACGAGGGCGACTCCCAGGTCTCCCCCCTGCGGCCCGGCGCCGCCCAGCATGTGGCCCTGACCCTGTTCCCCTTCGGCACCCTCACCACCCGCGTGGTACGCTCCACTCTGGAAGCCGATATTTCCGAAAACAACGAACTGGCCGACAGCGTGGTCTCCGGTGAAATCTACAGCCAGATCGGCTTTTCCGCCGACAACCACCGCCTGGTGTTCGACTCCCCCGCCGGCAA
>DKAS01000080.1 GCA_002448875.1 Proteobacteria bacterium UBA6920
AATGAACAACCCGGTAAGGAAGATCACCGGCAGGCCCAAGGTGGTGGTCATGGCCACGGAAAAGCGCAGGAACAGCAGCAGGGAAATGAATACCAATACCAGACCCACCGCACCGTTGTTGGTCAATACGCCAAGGCGCATGCGGGCGAAACGGGAAAAATCCTGGAAGGTCGTGACTGTCACCTGTTCGCCGTAGCGCTGCTTGATGGTGGCGACATAGGCTTTGACCAGGTCGGTGGTGGTGAGGATGTCGGCCTGGCTCTTTTTCAATACCATCATTGCCAGCCCCGAGGTGGCGCCGGCGCCCAGCAGGGTCTGCGGCGTCACCAGCGCTTCGCTGACCTTGGCCACATCGCCCAGGCGCAGCACGTCGCCGCGGTCGTTGGCGCGCAGCACCAGTTGCGCCGCGTCCCGGGCACTGGTGAACTCGCCCACCACCCGCACCACTTTCTGGCCCTCCGGCGTGTTGATGTCGCCGCCGGGTACGTTGAGATTCCAGCTCTGCAGCACGCGGGCGATTTCGCCTACCGATATGCGCTCCTCGGCCAGGCGCCGGGGATCGACCACCACGCGGATTTCCGCCTTGCGTTCGCCCTGGATCACCACCTGGGCGACGCCCTTGATCGCCAGCAGATCGTCCTTGATTTCGTCGGCCAGGCGTTGCAGCGCCAGCTCGTCGATGGGTGCCGCCAAGGCCAGGCGGATCACCGGAAACACCGATCCGTCGATTTCCGTCACCACCGGATCGGCCGGCAGATCGTTGGGCAGACTGGCGCGGTTGACGGCCAGGGTGACCTCATTGGAAATGCGGTCGCGGTTGGCAGCCTTGGGATCCAGTTCCAGGGTGATGCGCCCGGAGCCGGGGAATGACATCGAGGTCATCTTGTCGATGCCGTTGAGCGAGCGCAGCTCCTGCTCGATGGGAGTGATGATCAGCTGTTCCACTTCCTCCGGCGAGGCGCCGGGATAGACCGCGTCGATCTGCACCTTGTCGAGATTGACGTTGGGGAAGGCCTCGCGGTTGATATGAAACATGGCATACAGGCCCAGCGCCAGCAGGAATACCGACACCATGTTGACCACCATGCCGCGATTGACCAGGTAGCGAATGAAGGCGGTCATGGCGCACCGCCGGCGGTGCTGCCGCTGTTGCTTTCGGTGAAGGTCGGCAGTGTGACCTCGCGCCACACTTCGCCGCGCAGCAGCGCCAGTTTATACAGGCGGCGCTGCAGCTCGATGTGTTGCAGGGCCTGCGCCAGCTCGCCCGCCGCCAGCTGGGTTTCGAACTGAATTACCCGGTCGACGTCGATGCGGCCCTTGCGATAGCGTTCGTCGGCTTCTTTCAATTGCGCCCGCTGGCTGGCGCTGGCCACCGCGTAAGCCTCGACGGAGGCCTGCGCCGCCTTGATCTCCGCCAGCAGACTGGCCACGTCGTAGGTCAGATCCTCGATCAGCTGCCGCTGATTCTGCAGATTGATGTCACGTTCCAGGTGCGCCTGGCGGATGGCCGCATCGAAGCCCTTTTGTTCGACGCCGTGCTTGTATTCCAGACGCACGCCGCCTATCCACTCGCTGTTGTCGGCGTTACCGCTGGCACTGTCGCCGAGATTGCTGCGGTTGCCGAAGAAGGACACCAGGTCCAGCTGATCCTTGCGCGCCTCCAGCTGGCGGCTGATGGCGTCGTCCGCCAGGCGCAGCTGCGCCTGCAGCCGCTGCATGGTGGCCGAATGCTGTTTGGCCTCGCCGGCCAGCTGTTGCAGGTCGCCCGCCGGCACTTGCGGATCGGCATCGCCGAAGCTCAGTTCCGCATCCCAGTCACGTCCCATCAGGCGATTGAGGCCGATCTTCTGCTGCGCCCAGGCCAGTTCCAGGGCCTTGAGCTGTGCCTGCTGGCTGTCGAACTGGGCAGTTATCTGCAGGCTGTCCTTGTCTTCGGCGATGCCCAGGGAGAGACGGCCGCGAATGAACTGTTGCAGCCGCTGGGTGAATTGCAGGGACTTTTTCACATTGTCGATGCGGCCGCGGGTGGCGACGGCCGCCAGAAAGATATCCGCCACCTGTGCCGCCAGTTGATCGTACAGCTGGCTTTGTTCCGCCTGGGCCAGCAGCACGCTGATTTCCGCCTGTGACAAGGCCAGCTGGTAGTCGGCGAAACCGGCGCCCTTGTCCAGCGGCTTGCGGTAGTTCACTTCCAGATCGGTGCTGGTCACCGGATTGGGCAGGGCGGGGCTCAAGGGCGTGTCCGCGTCCTCGCGCCGGATGCTGCCGGTAAAGGCGAGGCTGTCGCCCGATTCCAGCATGCGCGCCATACTGGCGCCGGTGTCGATGCGCTTGACCCCGCCGCCGATGAAAGAGGTATCTTTGGCGACGCCGCCCTGGGCCGCCAGTTGCCAGCCGAGGCGGGCTTCCACCTGGGCGGTGTTTTCCCGGGCTTTTTCCACCTGCAGCGCGGCGCTGCGCAATGAGGGATAGTGATCGACCACCGCCTGCAGTACCTGCGGCAGGGACAGGTCCGCGGCCGGGGCCGGGGCCGGCGCCAGCAGCAGCGCCAGCGGCGCCAGGCGCGCAATACGCGCGATCGGGACAAGATGGCTTCTGGATGATGTAACAGGCATGTATACAACTCGTAATTTACGCGTGTGTCGTCCGCACGAACGCGTATTGTTCCCTATTTGCCGTGGTGAGACAAGCTGTTGAATTGACGGGTTTCTTGCGCCGGACGGTCGGGGCTTCAGGCGTTGACCACCGGTGCCAGCGAGGCGGGACGCAGCAGGGCGATCAAGGGGCGCATTTCGTTGAGTTTCAGATTCTGGCTGTGATAGACCGCGTAGAAATTGCGTTTGATGGTCGGAGCGTCGCTGACCGGGAACAGGGCGCCGCGGCTCAAGGCGTCTTCGACCATGGGCCGCGCCAGGTAGGCGCAACCGCCGCAGGCGAGCAGGAAATGATAGGCGGTTTTGGCGGTGCCCATGCTGAATTTGGCGGCGCCGGCGTCGGCGAATACGCGTGCGTGCTCGATGGCGAAGGCGGTGCCCCAGTCGACCATGATGTAGTCGTCGCGGCTGACCGCCTGTTGCGCCGTCAATCCCGCCTGGGTGGTTACCATGATCAGGTCCAGCGACATGATTTCCTCCACCACCAGCTTCTGCACCTGTGGCGGCTCGAACAGGAAACCCAGGTCCAGCACTTTGTCGAGCAGCATGCGGATCAGGTTTTCACCGGCGGCGGTTTCCGTGCGCAGAGGAATTTGCGGAAAGTGCTGGTGTAAAGTTACCAGCCAACGCTCCAGCAGAATATCCCACAGACTGTAGGTGGCGCCCACGGAAATCAATTGCGCACTGGAGGTGGACAGCAGCACATCCTGACGGGCGCGATTCCAGGAATCGAGAATGGCTTCGGCGTGGCGGACAAAGCGCTGGCCGCCGGTGGTCAGTTGAATATTGTTGCGATCGCGGGTGAACAACGGCATGCCCAGCTGATCTTCGATCAGTTTAATGCGCGCGCTCACCGCCGACTGGGTGATGCAAAGGGTCTCCGCCGCATGGCCGAAGTGGCGGGCGCGGGCGACCTCGAGAAACGTGCGCAACAGATTGATATCCATTCAGAATACACCTGCGGTCATGGTCACTATAGTAGCGGGAAATGGTGCCAATACAATATGTTAAAATCCGTTAGAGATCAATGGATTAGGGGTGTTGAAGTTTTGGCGTGGGTGACAGGAGTCGACAGCAGAGCTTGCGCTGCGCCGGTGGCCGGGCCGGGTGGCGCCGGGTTATTCGCTGGGAATAACCCGGGCTACCCCGCTGGCGGATGCGATCAGAACAATACCGGGCCGGCTTTTTTCTGCTCGTCCTGCTGTTTGCCGGCGGCATCCACTTCGAATTTGGCTTTGGCCAGGAGTTTAAGCGCTTCTTCCGATTTGCCTTCACTCGCGGCTTTTTTCGCGTTTTCGATCATTTCCGACGTGAACACCCAGGCGCCGCCGTTTTGATCCAATTGCGCATAAGCCGCCTGCACGGCTTTCAACTGGCTGTCATAGTTGGCGGTTTCACCGCCACCGCCGCCGGCTTGTTTGCCGTCGCTGGCGCAGGCGCCAAGCGCGAGAGTCGCCGCTGCCAGCAGCGAACTTGCGAACTGTAGTTTCATAGTTTCTTCACCTGTCTTTCTGTTGTGTAATAATGCCGCGGCAGGCCGTTGTATTCATGCGTCCCGCAGACTGACCGACTCCACTATAGCTGTGTCGCGGCCGGGGGCCGTGAAAAAATATTTATCGTTATTATTAAAAATTATGAACGAATGAGGGGAAGGGAAACCAGGGATAAGCTTACTTCTTATGGGTTAAAGCCCGGGAGAGCATGTGAAGCAGACAGGTGAAATGCCCGTTATTGGCTGGCGCGAGCTGGTCGCCTTGCCGCAACTGGGGGTAAGTCTGGTGCGCTGCAAGGTGGACACCGGTGCCCGCACCTCGGCGTTGCACGCGTTCTATGTGGAGGAGGTAGAGGAAAACGGCGTGGCCAAAGTGCGTTTTGGTCTGCACTCCGATCAGGAAGACAGTGTGCGGGAAGTGCATTGCGTCGCGCCGGTCTGTGATCGCCGCCTGGTGTCGGATTCCGGCGGGCATCAGGAACTGCGCTATGTCATCCGTTCCGTCGTGGTGCTGGGCAACGACGCCTGGCCCATAGAAATCACTCTGACCAACCGCGACAGTATGCGTTATCGCATGCTGCTGGGACGTACCGCCATCATTAACAACTATGTGGTGGACACGTCCCGCTCCTATGTGGCTGGCAAGCCGCTGGAGCTGGCGGTGCCGCGATCGTTCGTGCAGCCGCCGCCGGACGAAGAGGAGGAGTGAGCCTGGGCCGGCGCCGGGCCCATCATTGGACGGCGGCCAGGCCCTCAGGCGTAGCCGGTCCAGCCGGCGAGAATCAGGATGGAGTAAACCACCAGCCACAGCAGCACCGAGCGCAATGTCAGGTGCAAGGCTTCCTGGGTATGATCCAGACTCAGCTCGGAACCCGGCGCGCGGCCCAGGGCGGGGGTGCTTTGCAGGGCGCCGAAGCCGCAGGCCACCAGCAGGCTGTCATTGGCGTCGGGCCAGTAGGGCGACCAGTCGCGGTGCCGGCGCCACAGTTCAAAGGTATGGACGAAACTGCCGGTGATGGCGAAGCCCAGGGCGGTGAGGCGTGCGGGCAGCCACAGCAGCAGGTAAGGCAGGCGCTCGAACGCGGCGCGGGTGGCCGGAACGGTGAGAAATTCCGGCGCCTGCGTCGACCCGGAAACCTCGCGGGTGACACAGGCCAGGCGCAGCAGGGCGGCGCCCAGCGGCCCCAGCAATAACAGCCAGAACAGCACCGCCAGCAGGCGCTCGTTAGTGGCGATGAAGATGCGGGCGACGATCGCCGCGTGTACTTCCTCGCTCCGGCCCGGGGTGAGGTCGCCGAGGATCGCGTGCAGCAGGCGTTCGCTTTCCGCGTCGTGCTGCTGCTGGCGGGCGCGGATGAAGTCCTGGGTCAGTTCGTGCAGATTCTGCGGACCCAGGGAAAAAACGCAGACCACGATGCCGGCGGTGAAGCCCAGCAGCGGATGGATGCGGTACAGCAGCAGCAGACCCAGGCCGATGGCAAGCAGCGGCGGTGCCAGGGTGACCAGCACCGCCAGCGGCCCTTGCAGTTGCGGACGCTGTTGCAGCCAGCGCCAGATCCAGCGCAAATAGGCGTGAAACCAGGTGAAATTCCGCCAGTGAGACAGTTCCCGGTAATATTTTTCGAACAGCAGGCTGATGATGATAGTGATCAGGGCCATGATTCAGTCTTCTTTGGGTGATAAGCCTCAGGGTTCCCGCAAGGCGTCGCGATAGCGGTGCCAGTCGAAAAAGGGGCCGGGATCGGTCTTGCGGCCAGGGGCGATGTGCTGGTGGCCGGTAATGCGTTGCGCGTTGATGGCCGGGTAAGCGCTCATCAGCGCCCGCGTTACCAGCAGTAACTGCGCATATTGCGCTTCTTCGAAGGCGGTGTGGTCGCTGCCTTCAAGTTCGATGCCGATGGAAAAATCATTGCAGCGCTCCCGTCCCTCGAAGCGCGACGCGCCGGCATGCCAGGCGCGGCGGTCGAACGCCACATACTGCACCACTTCTCCCTGGCGCCGGATCAGCAGGTGGGACGATACCCGCATGGCGTAGATACTCTCGAACGACGGATGCGCATGCCGGTCCAGTTGATTGGTGAACAGGGCGTCTATCCACGGGCCGCCGAATTCGCCCGGCGGCAGGCTGATGTTGTGGATCACCAGCAGATCGATAGTCATGTCCGGCGGGCGCTGGTCATGATTGGGGGAAGGCACGACACGCGCCGGATGCAACCAGCCATCACGGATTTCATAAGCCATGGGCAAACCTTAGCTCCAGACAGTGGATTTGGCAACAGCCGGCGGCGGTCGTCAGCCGCCGCTCGACGGCAGGATGGCGCCGGTCAGCAGCGCGTCCTGCAGTTTGGCACCGGTCAGGTCCGCACCGGTCAAGTCCGCGCCGCTCAGGTCCGCGCCGCTGAGATCCGCCAGGCGCAGGTCGGCGTGGCGCAAGACACTGCCGCGCAGGTTGGCGCCGCGCAGGTCCACCTGCACCAGATTGGCCTCCGTCAGTTCGCGGCCGCTGAGGTCGGCGCCGCGCAAGCTGTCCAGTTCCAGCTGCAGCAGTTGATTGAAACCCTTCTTGTCGTAAATGCAAATCACGGGTTGCCGCCTCCGGCGACATATTGGGCGTGCAGCCGTCGCAGGGTGGGCACCGCCATGCCGGCGGCGTCGGCATGGGCCAGTGCCCGGGTCAGGCGCTGCGGTGCGCTGCGGCCCATGCATTTGTGCTGGGGATCGCCGTCGATGCCGGCGACCATGCCGTCTATGAGTTCCTGGGCCGGCAGTTCCGCACCGGTGAGGTATTTCTGAATCTGCATTACTTCCCGCGCCACCGCCAGTGCCAGCACCCGGTGACGTTGCCACAACTCCTGCACGGTGCCGCCGACTTCCAGGCCGGCAATGTTGGTGGTGAGGATGTAGACGTTTTTGCACACCAGTTCGAACAGCAGCTGGCGCGCGTCGGCCAGCACGCGGTTGGGAATGTTGATAGCGCTCAGGGCGGCACTGAGCAACTCGCCGCCGGGGCCGTGGATGGGAGAGGGCAGCAGGACCTTGCTGTCCTGGCCGGGTTTTTTTTCAAACCAGACGCAGACCACGCTTACTCCCTGGCAGGCGTACCGTTCCCAGTCGCGCGGCAGCAATTCGTTCTGCACCAGGGCCAGCCGGTCGCGCCAGGCCGCGGGCAGGGACTGCAGCAGCGGATGCAGGTCATTTTCTCCGACCGTGACCAGCACCTGCTGCGGCGGCGGCATCGCCGCGGCCGCCTGGGTCAGGTCCGTGCGGCGGGTCACCGGATAGACCGGGCAGCCGATGCGCAGCAGGCCGCGGGCGAACACGCCGCCGATTTCCCCCATCCCTATGATTGCCACCGGTTGCCGCATGCCTGGCTGTCTCTCCGCGTTGATGCCGATAGTCGAAGTTTACCCGCCTCTCAGGCGTCGGGAAACAGCTTTCCCGGGTTGAGAATATTGGCCGGATCGAAAACCTGCTTGATGCCGCGCATGACGCCCAGCACCGCGGGCGACAGCTCCTTGGTGATGAAGGGCATTTTCTCCAGGCCCACGCCGTGTTCGCCGGACAAGGTGCCGCGTAGACGGATGACCAGATCGAACACCTCGTGCAGGCAGTGTTCGGCGGCCTGGGCCTGGGCCGCGTCGTCGGGATTGACCAGCAGATTGACGTGTATATTGCCATTGCCGGCGTGGCCGAAATTGATGATGGCGATATTGTATTTCAGCGCCAGCTGGTTCAAGCCGTCGATCAGGTCGGGGATGTGGCTGACCGGCACCACCACGTCCTCATTGATTTTTTTCGGCGCCACTGTGCGCAAGGCCGGTGACAGGGCCTTGCGCGTCCGCCACAGGTCTTTGACTTCGTCTTCGTTGCGCGCCACCCGCAATTCCATCAAGCCCTCGTTGGCGGCGGCGGCGCCGATACCGGCCACCGCCTGCGGCAGCGCGTCGGCGCTGCCATCCACCTCTATCATCAACAGCGCGCCGGTGTCCGGCGGCAGGTCGATGCCGCTGTAGCCGCGGATCATGTCGATGGCGCGGCCGTCGATGAATTCCAGGACACAAGGCGTGACCGGTTGCGCCATGATGGCCGCCACCGCGCGGGTGGCGCTGCGCATGTCGCGATAACTGGCGCGCAAGGTGCTGCGCGCGGCCGGCAACGGCGTGATCTTGAGGGTGGCTTCGGTGATGACGCCCAGAGTGCCTTCGGAACCGATGAGCAGGCGGGTCAGGTCGTAGCCGACCACGCCCTTGGTGGTGTAGACACCGCAGCGCAGGGTTTCGCCGCGGCCAGTGACCACGGTCAGGCCCAGGGTGTTCTCCCGCGGCGTGCCGTACTTGATGGCGCGCGGACCGGCGGAGTTGTAGGCCAGGTTGCCGCCGATGGTGCAGTAGGCGGCGCTGGTGGGATCGGGTGGCCAGAAAAAGCCGCTTTTCGCCAGCTCATCCTGCAGCGCCTGGTTGGTGACGCCCGGCTGCACCACCGCCACCCGGTTGTCGGTGTCGATGCTGATGATGCGGTTCATGCGCTCGCTGGACAGTACCAGTCCGCCGGCCGGGGGTACGCTGGCGCCAGTGGTGCCGGTGCCCAGGCCGCGCGCTACCAGTGGCAGGCGCCGTTGATAGCAGAGGGCGACGATACGCTGCACCTGTTCGTGATTGTGCGGCAGCACCACGGCGCCGGGCGGCTGGTGGCGCCGGCTGTTGTCGTAGCCGTAGGCCCAGCAATCGTCAGCCGTGCTGTAAACGTTGTCCGGGCCGGCGATTGCGCGCAATTCCTGCAGGAAAGCGCCGTCCAGTGCTTCAGTTGACGTATTCAAAAACCTTGATGACCCGACGTACGCCTTCGACACCGCTGGCGATCTTCGCGGCTTTTTCCCCTTCATCCTGGGTGACCAGGCCCATCAGATAAACCCAGGAGTTTTCCGTCAGCACCTTGATGTGGGTGGCCTCGACTTCGGTTTTGCCGAGCATTTGCGCCTTGACCTTGGAGGTAATCCAGGTGTCGTTGTTGCGCGAGGAAAAGGCGCTGGGTTCGGCGATATTGATCGCATTGAACACATTGCGCACCCGCTCGGCATTGCTCGCCAGTTTCAGCGCCTGATCGCGCAATTCCGCGGTCGGTGCCTCGCCGGTCAGCAGGACCTGCAGGTTGTAGCTGGTAACGGTGATGTGCACTTTCTCGCCCAGCTGCGAGCGAATCTTGCGGTTGATGTCCATTTCCACCCCCTGATCGTCGACGATGGTGCCGGCGCTGCGCCGTTCATGCTGCTCGGTAACGCTGTCGCCGTTGTTGGCGATCATGACCGGGGTGCATGCCGGCGACAGGCCGAGTAGCAGCAGGACAAGAGTGAAGTGATTCGGTATTCTGGCATTCATTGCGTTAACACCTCGATAGTAGCAACCGCTGACGCCGCCGTGCTAGCCGGCGGCGTAAAACGCGTCCTTAATCCATGCGAAATCCGGCGGCTCGCGCGCGCCGACCGCGACCACGTCGAACCGGCAATAAGTTTCATGCAGTTGTCCGTTACTTTGCAAGTAGTGAGCGGCGGTGGCGCAAACACGCAGTTGCTTGCGCCGGGTGACGGTTTCCAGCGGGTGGCCGTAATCGTCGCCGGCGCGATAGCGAACCTCGACGAAGACCAGGAACTCCGCGTCCCGCATGACAAGATCCAGTTCACCGCAGGGGGCGCGGTAGTTGCGGGCAACCAGGCGCAACCCGTGGCGTTGCAGGTACGCACAGGCCAAGTCTTCCGCCCGACTTCCTTGTCCGACATGACTGAGCATGCGGAATAGTATATACCCGCCGCGCTCCCCGGCGGCAGTAAATTATTCCGTTCGATCAAGGGGGATGGGGCTGCCATTGGCGAACTTCACCCAGCTCAGGCGGCGATACACCCGGTTGAAATCATCCACGTACAACTGACCGGTTTCCCCATCGTGCGAACTGGTGCGTATGGTGGTCAGCTGATTCATGTGCGGAATCAGATTGAAGGCGTCTATGCCCATGGCGTAGAAACGTGAATAGGTGTCACCGCCGCCTGGTGGCCAGAGAGTCTCAATGGTCTTTTTCAGTTTGGACAGCGGACGGGGTTGTGGCAGCACCCAGGGCATGTCACCGAAACGCAGCTCGTCCATATCGTGGTCGAGCTTGGGGTTGGGAGCCCCGGCATAGACATGCGAGGTGGCGTACACCGGCAGATCCGAAGCGTGGTGGAACTGCAGTTGCGGGTTGATCTGACGGGCCTGCAGGGGGAAGGCGGCGAGGAAAATGAAATCCGCGTCCTGGCGTCGGCGCGGTGTAAATTCCAGTTTGGTGCCCAGCAGCTGATTCAACTCGCGGCGCCGCTGTTCGCTGGCCTCCAGGTTCAATACGTCGCTGATGGCGGGGGAAAAGTCATTAGCGCGCGAGTCGTAGGCCACGGACTTGAGCACGCTGCCGCCCAGTTGCTGCCAGCGCTCCTGAAATGCCGCCTGCACCCGTTCGCCCCAGGTGCCCTGCGGAAACAGAACGAGCGGATGCTGGAAATGATCCAGCCAGGCACGTTCGGCCACCTGCACCGCCTCGTCTTCCGGCGACAGACCGAACTGAAAGAAGTTCTTTTTCACCGCGGGCAGGGGGCTGTCGGTATAGTTCAGGGCCAGCACCGGCACATCGAGATTGGAGCCGCCGGCCAGGATGTTGACCGCGGTTTTGTTCAGCGGCCCGACGACGATCTGCGCGCCTTCCTGCACCGCCCGCAGATAGATGGACCACACCTGGTCCGGCACCTTGCCGGTGTCGTAGATGCGCACTTCCGGACTGAAGTTCTCGATTTTATTGTTATAGAAGGCGGCGAGGAAGCCGTCGCGCACCGCCTGCGCCACCGGCGCGAACGAACCCTCGAACGGCAGCAGCAGGGCAATGCGCTGCGGCAGTTCCAGCTGGTCGCTCTGGCGATAGAGCAGCGATTCGACCACGTTTTCGATCAAGCCCATTTGCGGATATTTCTCCCGCCAGGTCGCCACCTGCCGCGCCAACTCCGCGGAATTGCGCTGGTAATTGCGGGTGATCAGCGCCAGCTCGACCCAGTTGCGAATGGAGTCGCCGGTCGCCGTCGGCGCCACCCGCAGCAGCGTGTCGTCGGACAGGGTGATCAGCGCCTTGAGCAGCGCCACCTGATTGGTCGCCCGCTGGCTGAAACTTTCCAGCAGGCTGTTGACCTGGGCGCGGGCGCGCGCCGATTCCAGGCTGTTGCCGGCCAAGGCATAGGCGTCGGCCTTGACCGACCAGTATTTGAGCCGCAGCTGGCTGTCCTCGCCCAGGGAGAGGATGCGATCGAGGATTTTCAGGCTGCGCTGCGCCATGCCGCGTCCCAAGTCGATTTCCGCCAGCAGGAGAAATTTACGGGTGCGCAGGCGGTCATTGAGATCGGTGGTATCGATGTCCGCCGCCATCTGCTGGGCCTGAATGATGTATCCTCCCTTGAGCATGGCTTCGGCGGCGCGCAGCTGCAGATCCTGCTTGGCCGGCGGGGTGGCCGAGGTCGCCATGCGCGAATAGATCAGGGCGGCGTCCAGATATTTGCCCTGTTCTTCGAGCTGGCTCGCCGCATCGGGGCTGGCGGGCGCTGCGCCCGGCGCCATTTGCGAAATGATTTCCGGACGGGCCGGTGCCGGCGCCGCGCAGGCGTTGAGGACGATACTGAAAAAGATGCTGGATAACACGGGTTTAATCTTTACGATCATGGCTGGGCTTCGTACAGTTATCGGCATTGGGCGTGTTGTATTGAGATAGTTCATTTTCAGGAGA
The DNA here is from genome assembly GCA_002448875.1 of Proteobacteria bacterium UBA6920. Classification (GTDB taxonomy): domain Bacteria; phylum Pseudomonadota; class Gammaproteobacteria; order SG8-11; family SG8-11; genus UBA6920. The sequence continues at coordinate 11,935 of DKAS01000080.1, forward strand.
CATCACTTTGGCCGTCGTATCGGGGGTATTGTATGTTGTTGCCACGCCAATTGGCAATTTAGGGGATTTTTCCCCGCGCGCCGCCCAGACCCTGGCGGAGGTGGATTTGGTCGCCGCGGAAGATACCCGGCACAGCCGGCACTTGTTCGACCATTTTAATATCAAAACGCCGCTGATTTCCTATCATGAGCATAATGAGGAGAAAATCGCGACCGAACTCTTAACTCGACTTAAGAATGGGGAACGCATCGCGCTGATTTCCGATGCGGGGACACCCATGATTTCCGATCCCGGGTTTACCCTGGTCAAGCAGGCCCGGGAGCAGGGGCTGCGGGTGGTGCCGATACCCGGGCCCAGCGCTGTGATCAGCGCCCTGTCGGTGTCCGGCTTGCCCACGGATCGCTTTTTCTTCGAAGGGTTCCTGCCGGCGAAGTCCGCCGCCCGCCGGCGCCGGCTGGAACAACTGCTTGCCTATCCGCACACTCTGGCTTTCTATGAAACGCCGCATCGCATCAGCGACACGGTGCAGGATCTGGTGCAGGTGCTGGGCGGACAGCGACCGGCGGTGCTGGCGCGGGAATTGACCAAGCTGCATGAGACCGTGCATGCCGCGCCGCTGGAGGCATTGCCGGGGTGGCTGGCGGCCGATGCCAACCAGCAGCGCGGCGAGTTCGTGGTACTGGTCGCCGGTAACCCGGCGCCGGCGACGCTGTCGCAGGAGGATGCCTGGATAGAACGGCTGCTGACCGCGCTTACCCGGGAGATGCCGGTGAAGCAGGCCGTGGCCATCGCCATGGAGGTGACCGGGCGGCGCAAGAACGAGTTGTATCGTCTGGGGGTGGCGGGTCGGGAAGACGAGTGAGCCGGGGTAGCGAATTTTACGCCCTGCGCAAGCCGAATTTGCGGTACTATGCAGCTTGAGCCAGCCAGACAGCCGCTCCGCAAGGGGAGGAAAGTCCGGGCTCCACAGGGCAAGGTGCCAGGTAACGCCTGGGGGGCNNACCGGGAGCAAGACCAAATAGGGAAACAGGCGGTGTTTCACCGCCACATGCGGCCCGCATGGTTTCCGGGTAGGTCGCTAGAGGTGCGCGGTGACGCGCATCCCAGATGAATGGCTGTCCACGACAGAACCCGGCTTATCGGCTGGCTCTATTTTCTCGATTTCTGCATTGTCTTTTCTCTCCCTCTTCTTTAATCCCGCGCCAGGCCGCGGAATTCCACTTTACACTTTACTTTAAGTTGCGTGGCTATTGGTTTGTCTTGCCTTTGCTTATTGCCATTGCTGGCCGGCTTTACCATTAATTCGTCTTTATAACCAATTGTTTTAAAAAGAAAAAAATGCTTGTGTCAACAAGTGTTGATTCCTTGACACCAGGGATTTGGCCACCTATAGTGTAACGAAGTGGGAAAATGTGGGAAAAAATGGAGCACATGTACCCCAACGTGGAGCTGAGCTTTGTATTTCACCGGTGCAGATTTACTCAATCTGGACGCCAAGGGGCGTCTGACCATGCCGACCGCCCATCGGGACGCCCTGATGGAGTTGTGCAATGGCGAATTGATGGTCACCCGTCACTGGATGGAAAAGAAGTGTCTGCTTCTGCTGCCCATGCCTAAGTGGAATCAGATATTGAACGAAATCATCGGCACGCCCACCTTCGATAAAGCCTCGCAGATGACGATGCGCTTGATTCTGGGCAACGCCAAACCCGTCAAGCTCGACAACAACAGCCGCATTCTGATTCCCCCCAACCTGCGCGAAGCCGTGGGCCTGGATAAAACCGTGCAGCTGATGGGCCTCGGTGAAAAATTTGAATTGTGGCCGGGTGTGGAAATCGGCTCGGTGGAAGACGACTGGTACGACAAGGTGCAGTCCATGGACATGGACAAATTACCGGAGCATATCAAGAAGCTGGCGGTATAGTGCCGGAGCCTGGGAATGACGGAACCTGCGCATCGACCGGTGTTGCTCAGCGAAGCGGTGGCGGCGCTGAATATTATAAAAGATGGAATCTATGTTGATGGTACGTTCGGGAGAGGCGGGCATGCAAGTGCGGTATTGACGCAGCTGGGTCCGGGTGGCCGGCTGCTGGCGATGGACAAGGATCCAGAGGCGGTGCGGGTGGCGCGGCGGAATTTCGCGGATGACGACAGGTTTGCAATCGAGCAGGGCAGTTTTGCCCTGCTTCGCTATTTGGCGGCGGATCGCGGTTGGCTGGGCAAGGTCAACGGCGTGTTGCTGGACCTGGGGGTGTCGTCGCCCCAGCTCGACGATGCGCAGCGCGGTTTCAGCTTTCAGCACGACGGTCCGCTGGACATGCGCATGGACAACAGCGCCGGGCAGACCGCGGCGCATTGGCTGGCGCGGGCCAGTGCCGGCGAGATCGCCGAGGTGCTGAAGCATTATGGCGAAGAGCGCTATGCCAAGCGCATCGCCCGCGCGATTGTCGAAGCCCGGCAGCAGGCGCCGATTCAGACGACGGCGCAGCTGGCGCAAATCGTCGCCGCCGCTAATCCCGCCTGGGAGCAGGACAAGCATCCGGCGACGCGCAGCTTTCAGGCCATCCGGATCTTTATCAACCGGGAACTGGACGATCTGCAGACTTGTCTGCAGGCGGTCTACGAGGTGCTGGCCCCGGGCGGGCGCCTGGCGATCATCAGCTTTCACTCGCTGGAAGATCGCATGGTCAAGGATTTTATCCGCGGCCAGCAGCGTCGTGATGACATACCCCTGGGTCTGCCCGTGACCCATGATCAGATCAAGCCGCGGATGCGCGCCGTCGGCAAGGCGATACATGCGTCGGCGGCGGAGGTGGCGGTCAATGTGCGGGCGCGCAGCGCGGTGTTGCGGGTGGCGGAGAAAGTCGCATGAGCGCCCGGTCGCTGATCGTGATCGCCCTGGCCCTGGCGGTGCTGGCATCGGCTCTGGGAGTGGTTTACAGCAAGCACTATAACCGGGCGCTGTATATGCGCCTGCATGCTTTGCAGCTGGAGCGTGATGCCATCGATGTGGAATGGGGACAGTTGCAGCTGGAGCAGAGCACCCTGGCCACCCAGGGGCGGATCGAGCGCCTGGCACGCAAGAAATTGAATATGCAGACTCCTGAAATGGAAACCGTGGTAATGGTGAAGTGAGAAACGCCGAACCTCTGAATATACCCTGGCGGCGGCGCCTGATCATGGCGCTGTTCGCCAGCGCGTTTTTGCTGGTGCTCGCCCAGGCGGTGAATCTGCAGGTGTTGCGCCGCGATTTTCTGCTGGAGCAGGGGGACGCGCGCGCCCTGCGCGACGTGGCGGTGGCGGCGCACCGCGGCATGATCACCGACCGCGAAGGCGAACCGATGGCGGTGAGCACGCCGGTCGCTTCGATCTGGATGAATCCGCGGGACTTTTCCGCCACTGCCGGCCAGTTGCAGGCGCTGGCCACCTTGCTCGAAACCACGCCGGCGCGCCTGCGTGAGTTGCAGCGCGAGCGCCCCGGCCGCGAATTTGTCTATCTGCAGCGCCAGGTGGATCCGCAGCTGGCACGGCAGGTGATGGACTTGAACATCAGCGGCGTGGCCCTGCAGCGCGAATACCATCGTTATTACCCGGCGGGCGAGGTGGCGGCGCATATCATCGGATTTACCGATATCGACGATCACGGCCAGGAAGGTCTGGAACTGGCCTATGACGAATGGCTGCGCGCCTATCCGGGGCGTGAGCGGGTGGTGAAGAGCGGCGGCAGGCAATGGCAGGTGGTGGAAACCGTGGCGCAGCTGCAGGCACCGCGCGAGGGCAAGGATCTGGTGCTGAGCATCGATCGCCGGCTGCAATATCTGACCTACCGTGAACTCAAGGCGGCGGTGCAACGCAACCATGCGCGTTCCGGTTCCGCGGTGGTGCTCGACACGCGCAGCGGCGAGGTGCTGGCCCTGGTCAACCAGCCGTCCTATAACCCGAACAATCGCGGTCAGTACGGCGCCGACACCTATCGCAACCGGGTGGTGACCGATCTGTTCGAGCCCGGCTCCACGGTCAAGCCCTTCATCGTCGCCGCCGCCATCGCCAGCGGCGCCTATCGGCCCGATACCGCGATCAATACCTCGCCCGGCACCATGCGGGTGGGCAGTGCCACCATACACGATATGCATGACTATGGCCTGATCGACGTGCGCACCGTGCTGCAGAAGTCCAGCAATATCGGCGCCAGCAAAATCGCCCTGTCGCTGGAACCCAAGTATCTGTGGCAGAACCTGTCGGATTTCGGTTTCGGCGAGGCCATAGGCAGCGGTTTTCCCGGAGAAAGTCTCGGAATTCTCAAGCCTTACCGGCAATGGGGCGAGGTCGAGCGCGCCACCCTGGCCTATGGCTACGGCCTTTCCACCTCCGCCCTGCATCTGGCGCAGGCCTATGCCGCCCTGCTCGGCGACGGTAAAATGCGCCCGGTAAGCTATATGAAACTGAGTCCGCAGCAGATCGCCGATCTGCCGGCGCAGAAGGTGCTGGAAATGGCCACGGTGCGGCAGATGCGCGATATGTTGATGGGCGTGGTCAGCGACGAGGGGACCGCGTCGCAGGCGGAGGTCAAGGGTTACAAGGTGGCTGGCAAGACCGGCACGGTGCGCAAGGCCGGCGGCGGCGGTTATCTGGAAGACAGCTACAATGCCCTGTTTGCCGGCGCTATTCCCGCCTCCGATCCGCGGCTGGTGATGGTGGTGACGATCAATGATCCGCGCGGCGAAAAATACTACGGCGGCGCGGTGTCGGCGCCGGTGTTCGCCAAAGTGATGGCCGGCGCCATGCGCCTGCTGAACATTCCCCCGGACCAGTTCCCCGGCGAACCGACCAAGATCGCCATGGCGGGAGGTCAGCAATGATGGCGGCGCGGGCCATGACATCGACGCAAAACATGAGCGGGCTGCTGGCGGGAATCGCTCCGGTCGCTGCCGGCCGCGACGTGGCGGTCACCGGCATCGCCGTCGACAGCCGCGAAGTGCGGCGCGGCGATCTGTTTCTCGCCCTCAGCGGCAGCCGTCACGATGGCCTGCGCTACATCGATCAGGCGATCGCCGCCGGCGCGGCGGCGGTGGCGTGGGAAGCGGGCGCCGATGCTGCTGCCTTGCCCATGCAGCGGCCGGCGGCCGACGGCGGCAGCGTGCCCCTGTTCGGCATCCCCGGTCTGGGCAAACTGGCGGGAGAGATCTGCGCGCGCTTTTTCGCCTATCCCAGCCGGCAACTGACGGTGGTCGGCGTCACCGGCACCAATGGCAAATCCTCGGTCGCCAGTTACATCGCCCAGGGTCTGCAGCAGGAGCATGATTGCGGCCTGATCGGCACCCTGGGCATAGGCTACTGGAATGATCTGCAACCCTCGGTCAATACCACGCCGGGGCCGCTGACCCTGCAGCGCAGCCTGCGCCGTTTCGCCGACGAAGGGGCGCGCTATGCGGTGATGGAAGTGTCCTCCCATGCGCTGGACCAGGGGCGCATCAATGGTACCGAAATCAATGTCGGCGTGTTCACCAATCTTACCCAGGATCACCTCGACTACCATGGTGATATGCACGCCTATGGCCAGGCGAAGAAGATTCTGTTCGATGAACATACGGTAAGCCACGCGGTTATCAATATCGATGATGCCTTCGGCCGGCAGCTGGCGCGCAGTCTGCGCCCGGGGATTACGCCCCTGACCTACTCGCTGCGGCCGCCGGCGGCGGAGCATGCACCGCGGCTGTATGCCGACGCCATCGAGCTGAGTCCGGCGGGCGTGCGCTTCGCGCTGCACTCGCCCTGGGGACAGGCGACANNTCGGTTGCGGCGGCGACCGCGACCAGGGCAAGCGGCCGCTGATGGCGGCGGCGGCGGAGCAGGGCGCGGACGTGGTGGTGATCACCGATGACAATCCGCGTAGCGAAGATCCGGCGCGGATCGTTGGCCAGATTCTCGCCGGTCTGCGTGATCCGCAACGGGCGCAGGTGCAGCATGATCGGCGGCGGGCCATTACCGACGCCCTCGCGGCCGCTCATCCCGGCGATGTGGTGCTGGTAGCCGGCAAGGGGCATGAGGATTACCAGATCGTCGGCGAGCAGGTGCTTGCCTTCAGCGATCGCCAGGTGATCAGCGACTATTTCGCCGCCACGGACGAGGGGCAGCGATGAACGACGCCGTCATCAGCCTGCGATTCTCTCAGGTCGCCGCCGAGCTTGGCGGCGAGGTGCAGGGAGGCGACGCCGTTTTTACCGGCGCCGCCATCGATACCCGGCTGCTGGCCGCCGATGAATTGTTCGTGGCCTTCGCCGGCAACCGCGTCGACGGCCACGATTTGGTCGCCCAGGCCCGGCAGCAGGGCGCCGCCGGCGCGCTGGTGCAGCGCTTCGTTCCCGATCCGCTGCCGCAATTGCGCGTGGCCGATACCCGTCTGGCCCTGGGCCGGCTGGCGGCGCGCTGGCGCGATGCCTATCCCGGCAAGCTGCTGGCGCTGACCGGCAGCAACGGCAAGACTTCGGTGAAGGAGATGCTGGCCAGCATTCTGCGCCAGGCCGGGGAAGTGTGGGCCACCCGCGGCAATCTCAATAATGACATCGGCATGCCACTGACCCTGATGGGTTTGCGTGCCCGGCATCAGTACGCGGTGCTGGAAATGGGCGCCAATCACCACGGCGAAATCGCCTACCTGACGGCGATCGCGCGCCCGGATATCGCTCTGATCACCAATGCCGGACCGGCGCATCTCGAAGGCTTCGGCAGCATCGAGGGGGTGGCGCACGCCAAGGGCGAGATCATCAGCGGCGTGCCCGATCACGGTACCTGCGTGTTGAACGCCGATGACAGTTATTTTCCCTTGTGGCGGCAATTGGCCGGTCCGCGTCGCATCATCAGTTTCGGTCTGAGCGATGACGCGGATTTCCGTGCCGTGCCGGACAACGGCGATGATCATCACGCCATCAGAATCATCACGCGTGACGCCGCGATCAGCGTGCATTTTCCCCTGCTGGGTGCCCACAACATCGTCAATGCCCTGGCCGCGGCCGCGGCGGCGTCGGCCCTGGGTTTGCCGCTGGAGGCCATCAAGCGGGGACTGGAAGCGGTGCGCGCCGTCGCCGGACGCCTGGAGCGCAAGGCCGGAGTCCACGGCGCGCAATTGATCGACGATACCTACAACGCCAATCCGGCGTCGGTGGCGGCGGCGTTGGAGGTGCTGGCGCAGTTTCGCAGCAGCCACCGCGTGCTGGTGCTGGGCGACATGGCGGAACTGGGCGATGACGCGGCGGCGCTGCACGAGGGCATAGGCCGGCAGGCCAGGCATTTGGGTATCGAGAACGTATTCACCTGCGGCCAGCTCAGCGCCGGCGCCAGCAGCGTATTCGGTCCGGGCGCGGTGCACTGTCAGGACAAGGAGCAATTGATCGCGGCGGTGCGCGCGTTGATGGATGCCAACACCGTGGTGCTGGTGAAGGGCTCGCGCAGCGCCCACATGGAAACGGTTGTCAACGGTTTACACGAGACTCAGAGGTAGCTATGTTGCTCGAACTGGCGGAGTACCTGATGCAGTATTACACCGGCTTCAACGTCTTTCAGTACCTGACGTTGCGGGCCATCCTCAGCGTGCTGACATCGCTGCTGGTGTCCTTCATGTTCGGACCGATGCTGATCCGCAAGCTCAGCCACTACCAGATCGGCCAGCAGGTGCGCAATGATGGTCCTGCCACCCATTTCTCCAAGGCCGGCACGCCGACCATGGGCGGCGCGCTGATCATCATCGCCATTTGCCTGACCACCATCCTGTGGGCCGATCTGAGCAATCGCTACGTGTGGATGGTGATCGCCACCATCGTCACTTTCGGCGGCATCGGCTGGATAGACGATTATAAGAAGCTGATCATGAAGGACCCCAAGGGTCTGCCGGCGCGCTGGAAGTATTTCCTGCAATCGATTTCGGCGCTCACCGTCGCGGTCGCTCTGTATCTCACCGCCCACTCGCCGGCGGAAACCGCCCTGATCGTGCCTTTTTTCAAGGACGTCTCGCTGCAAATGGGCGTGCTGTTCATCGCCCTGACTTATTTCGTCATCGTCGGCAGCAGTAATGGCGTCAATCTCACCGACGGTCTGGACGGTCTGGCCATCATGCCGACGGTGATGGTGGGCGGCGCCCTGGGCATTTTCGCCTATGTCACCGGTCATGCGCGCTTTGCCGAGTACCTGGCCATTCCTTATCTGCCGGGAGTCGGCGAGGTGGTGATATTTTCCGGCGCTCTGGTCGGCGCCGGTCTGGGATTTCTCTGGTTCAACACTTATCCCGCCCAGGTGTTCATGGGCGACGTGNNCTCAAGGGCTGGCCGGAGCCGCGGGTGATCGTGCGTTTCTGGGTGATTACCGTGATTCTGGTGCTGATCGGGCTGGCGACCCTGAAAATACGCTGAGCAGACCAAGGCATAGAGACCGATGATGGCAATGCGCGACGACACGCTTCCACGCACGCTCATTCTGGGACTGGGCAAGTCCGGGCAATCCTGCGCCCGTTATCTTGCCGCCCGTGGCGTGGCGTTCGCGGTCGCCGATTCGCGGCCGCAGCCGCCGGATATCGCTGCCTTCCGCGATGCTTTTCCGCAGGCGCCGTGTTTCGTCGGCGGCTTCGCCCAGCAGGCGCTGGATGCGGCCGATGAAATCATCGTCTCACCGGGCATCGCCCTGGCGGAGCCGCAGCTGCAGCAGGCGGCGCGATCCGGCAAACAACTGCTGGGCGATATCGAATTGTTCGCGCGCGCGGCGCGGGCACCGGTGGTGGCGATCACCGGCACCAACGGCAAGAGCACGGTTACCGATCTACTGGGCGCGATGGCGCGGCAGTGCGGCCTGCGGGTGCAGGTCGGCGGCAATATCGGCACGCCGGCGCTGGATCTGCTGCCCGCGCCCGACGCCGATGCGGCGCAGGCACCGCAGCTCTATGTGCTCGAAGTGTCCAGTTTTCAGCTGGAAACCACCAGCAGCCTCAACGCTGCCGCCGCCGTCATTCTCAATCTGACGGAAGACCACATGGATCGCTATCGCGATCTGCGCGCCTACCTGGCGGCCAAGGAGCGGGTATTTCACGGCGATGGCGTGGCGGTGATCAATCGTGACGATGCGCTGGTAGCGGCGCTGCCGCTGCGCGGCCGCAAGGTGCTGGGATTCAGCCTGCAGGCACCGGCGGGCGAGGATTTCGGGCTGGTGGCGCGCGCCGGCACCGCCTGGCTGTATCACGGCGGCCAGCCTTTGCTGCCGGTGACGGAAATGAAACTCAAGGGCCGGCACAATTTCGCCAATGCCCTGGCCGCGCTGGCGCTGGGGCACAGCGTCGGTCTGGCCATGCCGCAGATGCTGACCGCCCTGCGGCTGTATGCTGGTCTACCGCACCGCACCAACTGGGTGACGCGTCAGCGCGACATCGATTGGTACAACGATTCCAAGGGCACCAATGTGGGCGCCACGCTGGCAGCGGTGGCGGGCATGGACAGTCCGGTGGTACTGATCGCCGGCGGCGACGGCAAGGGCGCGGATTTCTCTCCGCTGGCCGACATCGCGCCACGGCTGCGTGCCCTGGTGCTGATCGGCCGCGACGGGCCGCGCATCGCCGAGGTGATGCGCGCGCGGGTGCGCACCGTCAGCGCCGTCGACATGGTGGACGCCGTGCGCCAGTGCGATCAGCTGGCGCAGCCCGGCGATTGCGTGCTGTTGTCACCGGCCTGCGCCAGTTTCGACATGTACAACAACTACGAGCATCGCGGGCGGGATTTCGTCCAGCGGGTGCACGACTACTTTCACGGGAAAGCGCCATGAGAGTGCTGTCGCCCGCCACCCCCCGGCATCGAGACGAACGGCGGCCCGCGTCCATCGGACCGGCGCGGGTGGATGTCTTCCTGCTGGCCGCCATCCTGTTTCTGCTGGGCATGGGGCTGCTGATGGTCGGCACCGCGTCGATGCCGCTGGCGGAGCAGAAGTTCGGCAGTCCGTTTTATTTTCTGCAGAAGCAGTTTATCTATATCGTGCTGGGGCTGTCGCTGGCCTGGATTCTGAGCCGGGTCAGCACCGTCCACTGGCAGAAGCTGGCGCCCTGGCTGCTGCTGGCCGGGCTGCTGCTGCTGGTGCTGGTGCTGCTGCCGGGGCTGGGGACTTTGCTCAACGGCAGCCGCCGCTGGCTGGATCTGCGCATCATCAGCCTGCAGCCCTCGGAACTGATGAAGTGGCTGCTGGTCCTCTACGTGGCCGATTATTGCGCGCGGCGGCTGCATGAACTGCGCAGCACTCTGGCGGGGTTTTTCAAGCCGGTTATGCTGGCGGCGCTGGTGGTGCTGCTGTTGCTGCTGGAGCCGGACTTCGGCGCCGCCGTGGTGGTGTTGACGACGGTGCTGGGCATGTTGTTCCTGGCCGGCGCCCGCCTGCGGTATTTTCTCGGCGTCCTCGGTCTGGTGCTGTGCGGCGGCGCGGCGCTGGTGCTGGCGGCACCTTACCGACTGGAGCGGGTCACCCGCTTTCTCGATCCCTGGGCCGATCCGTTCGACAGCGGTTTTCAGTTGACCCAGGCGCTGATCGCTTTCGGTCGTGGCGGCTGGTTCGGGGTCGGTCTGGGCAACAGTGTGCAGAAGCTGCTGTACCTGCCCGAGCCGCACACTGATTTCGTGCTGGCGATCGTCGCCGAGGAGCTGGGTTTGTTCGGTCTGCTGGTGATCATCGGCGCGTTCGGCCTGCTGCTGGTGCGCATGTTCATGGTCGCCACTCAGGCGCAGCGCCGGCAGGCGGCGTTCAGCGCCAATGTCGTCTACGGCATTGCCATCTGGTTCGGCATCCAGGTGCTGATCAATATCGGCGTCAATATGGGTCTGCTGCCGACCAAGGGTTTGACTCTGCCACTGATGAGCTATGGCGGCAGCAGCATCGTCGTCATGTGCATGGCGGTGGCGCTGGTAGTGCGGGTGGATATGGAAAACCGGCTGGCGGATCAGCCGGTCTACCGCAAGGGTGTATGAGATGAGCGAACGACGCACAGGCAGAGTACTGGTGATGGCCGGCGGCACCGGCGGCCACATCTATCCCGCGCTGGCGGTGGCGCAACTGCTGCAAAGTCAGGGTTGCGATTGTTTCTGGCTGGGCACCGCCGCCGGCATGGAAGCGCGGGTGGTGCCGGCGGCCGGCCTGCCCCTGTCCTGCATCAGCTTCGCCGGTCTGCGCGGCAAAGGCGTCTGGACTCTGCTGCTGGCACCGCTGCGCATCGCCGTGGCGGTATGGCAGGCGCTGGGCGTGGTGCGCCGGCTGCGTCCGGACGTGGTGCTGGGGCTGGGCGGCTTTGCCTCCGGACCGGGTGGCGTCGCCGCCTGGGTATTGCGCAGGCCCTTGCTGATTCATGAACAGAACGCCATCAGCGGCATGACCAACCGGGTGCTGGCGCGGCTGGCGACGCAGGTGCTGGAGGCTTTTCCCGACACCTTCAGCGACAGACGCAAGGTGCTGACCGTGGGCAATCCGGTGCGGGCGGATCTGCTGGCAGTAGCGGCGCCGGCGCAGCGTTTCGCCGGTCGCCAGGGACCTTTGCGCCTGCTGATCATGGGTGGCAGTCTGGGCGCGGTGGCGCTCAACGAGTGGGTGCCCAAGGCGGTGGCGCTGCTGCCGGCGGCGCAGCGGCCGCAGATTTTGCATCAAAGCGGACGTAACCGCGACGTGGATACCGCCGCCAACTACCGCGCGGCGGGGGTGACGGCGGAAACCGTGGCCTTCATCGACGACGTGGCGGCGCGCTATGCCTGGGCCGATCTGGTGCTGTGCCGCGCCGGCGCACTGACCATCGCCGAACTGGCGGCGGTGGGGGTGGGGGCGATTCTGGTGCCCTATCCGCACGCGGTGGACGATCATCAGACCGCCAACGCGCGTTATCTGGCGGACCATGGCGCCGCCCAGGTATTGCAGCAAAGCGGCCTCAACGCCGCCAGCCTGCAGCAACTGCTGCAGCCCTATGTCAACGACGTCCTGAGCGGCGGGCGCCGGCGCCTGCTGGCCATGGCGGAAGCGGCGCGGGCGCGGGCCGTCAATGATGCCACCGCGCAGGTGGCGCGGCAGTGCAGCAACTATTTACCGCAGTCGGGTTCGTCCCGGGAGGTAGCACAGTGATACCGGGTAACAACAAATCGCCACGCCAGGCCAGCGCGGTGGCCATGCGCCGCATCCAGAAGCTGCACTTCGTCGGCATCGGCGGTGTCGGCATGAGCGGCATCGCCGAGGTGCTGCTCAATCTGGGGTACACCGTCTCCGGATCCGATGTCAAGGAAAGCCCGACCGTGCAACGCCTGCGTCAGGCTGGTGCGCGGATTTGCATCGGCCACCGCGCCGAGAACATCGAACAGACCGACGCGGTGGTGGTGTCGTCGGCGGTGAACGCCAGCAACCCGGAAGTCAAAGCGGCCAATGAACGGCGTATTCCAGTGGTGCCGCGCGCGGAAATGCTGGCCGAACTCATGCGTTTTCGCTTCGGCATCGCAGTGGCCGGCACCCATGGCAAAACCACCACCACCTCGCTGGTGACCAGCATCCTGGCCGAAGGCGGTCTGGATCCCACTTTCGTCATCGGCGGCCGCCTCAACAGCGCCGGCGCCAACGCCCGCCTGGGAGAAAGCGAATATCTGGTGGCCGAAGCCGACGAAAGCGACGCCTCCTTCCTGTATCTGCAACCGATGATCTCCGTGGTCACCAATATCGATGCCGATCATATGGAGACCTATGGCAGCTTCGAGGCGCTGACCAGTACTTTTCTTGAATTCATCCACCACTTGCCGTTTTACGGTCTGGCGGTGGTATGCCAGGACGATCCGGTGATCGCCGAGCTGCGCCCGCGCATGGCGCGGCCGGTGCTGGGTTACGGTTTTTCCGCCGAAGCGGAAGTACGCGCGGTCAACGTCGCTTTCGACGGCATGGGCTCGCGCTTTCAGGTGCAGTTCACTGACAACTCACCCGCGCTCGAAGTGCGTCTCAATCTGCCGGGTCGGCACAATGTGCTCAACGCACTGGCGGCCATCATCATCGGCCGCGAAGTCGGCGTGGCCGACGCCGCCATCTGCAAGGCGCTGGCCGAGTTTCAGGGGATCAACCGGCGCTTCCAGATCAACGGCGAAATCGTTCGCGACGGCGGTGCCATCACCTTCGTCGACGACTACGGACACCATCCGCGGGAAATCGCCGCCACCATCGCCGCCGCCCGCCTGGTCTGGCCGCAGCGCCGTCTGGTGGTGGCATTTCAACCGCATCGTTTTACCCGCACCCGCGATTTATTCGAGGATTTCACCATCACCCTGTCGGTGGCCGACGTGCTGCTGGTGCTGGAAGTCTATGCCGCCGGCGAGGAAGCCATCGCCGGCGCTGACAGTCGCAGCCTGTGTCGCGCCATCCGCACCCGCGGTCACGTGGAGCCGGTGTTCGTCGCCGGCAGCGAGGCGCTGGCCGCCACCCTGGCCGACATCATCGCACCCGGCGATGTGGTGCTGACCATGGGGGCCGGCGATATCGGCGCCGCCGCCCTGCGTCTGCCCGAGCAACTGGCGGGGAAGGAGTCATGATGACGGCGCGGATCACGGCTTTGCGCGGTACCCTGCTGCTGGACGAGCCCATGGCCGAGCATACCTCGTGGCGCATCGGCGGACCGGCCGACCGCTTTTACAAGCCGGCCGACGTCGACGATCTGCAGGCGTTTCTCGCCCAGTTGCCGGCCGCCGAGCCGCTGTACTGGCTGGGTCTGGGCAGTAATCTGCTGGTGCGCGACGGCGGCATTCGCGGCACCGTGATCTGTACCACCGGCGTGCTGGATACGCTGACGGTCGACGCCAGCGGCCAGGTCTACGCGGGGGCCGGCGTCACCTGCGCCAAAGTGGCGCGTTTCTGCGCGCGCCAGGGTCTGCAGGCAGCGGAGTTTCTCGCCGGAATTCCCGGCACCATGGGCGGCGCGCTGGCGATGAATGCCGGCGCCTTCGGCGGCGAGACCTGGGAACTGGTGGCCAGGGCGGAAACCATGGACCGGCACGGCGTACGCCGAGTGCGGGCGCGCGAGGAATTCACCGTCGCCTATCGCCAGGTGAAGATGCCGGCGGGGGAATGGTTCATCGGCGCCTGGCTGCGGCTGGACGCGCGCAGCGGCAGCGAGGCCGCGGGCAAGGATCGGATCAAACAGTTGCTGGAGCAGCGCAATCGCACCCAGCCTACCAGCCAGCCCAGCGCCGGCTCTACTTTCCGCAATCCGCCAGGTGATTATGCGGCGCGTCTGATCGAGGCCTGCGGTCTCAAAGGCCGATGCGTGGGCAAGGCCTGCATTTCGGAGAAACACGCCAATTTCATTATCAATACCGGTGGCGCCCTGGCCAGCGAGGTCGAGCAGTTGATGGCGCTGGCGGCGCAGGAAGTGAAGAACAAGTTCGGTGTGGAGCTGATACGGGAAGTGCACATCGTTGGGGAGAACGGCAGATGACAAAGCAGGATTTCGGCAAGGTGGCGGTGCTGTACGGCGGATTGTCGGCGGAGCGCGAGGTGTCGCTGAAAAGCGGCAACGCGGTGCTGACGGCGTTGCGCCAGGCGGGGGTGGATGCCCATGGCGTCGACGTCGGTCACGATATTCACCAGGTGCTGCCCGCTGGCGGCTACGCACGCGCCTTCATCGTCCTGCACGGACGCGGCGGCGAGGACGGCACCATGCAGGGCCTGCTGGAACTGCTGCGCTTGCCGTATACCGGCAGCGGCGTGCTGGGCAGCGCCCTGGGGATGGACAAGATACGCACCAAGCGCATCTGGCGCGCCATGGGTTTGCCCACCGCCGACTATCGCATCGCGCGCAGCCTGCAGGAGCTGGAGCAGGCGGTGCAGGCCCTGGGATTCCCGGTGATGGTCAAACCCAATCATGAAGGTTCCAGTATCGGCGTGACCAAGATCGAAAGTACCGAGCAGATCGCCGTCGCCTGGCAGGCGGCGCATGCGCTGGATGCGGAACTGCTGGTGGAGCACTGGATCACCGGCCAGGAATACACCGCCAGCATTTTGAACGGCCAGGCCCTGCCGCTGATTCGCCTGGAGACGCCTAACCAGTTTTACGATTATCAGGCCAAGTATCACGCCAACACCACCCGCTACCATTGCCCCTGCGGTCTGCCGCCGGCGCAGGAAAAAGCCTGCCAGGATCTGGCCCTGGCGGCGTTCGAGGCGGTAGGTGCCAGTGGCTGGGGGCGAGTGGACTTTTTTATCGATCAGCACCAGCAGGTGCAACTGCTGGAAGTCAACACGGTGCCGGGCATGACCGACCACAGCCTGGTACCGATGGCGGCAAAGGCGGCCGGGATGGATTTTCCGGCCCTGGTGGTCAAGATTCTCGAAACCAGCTGCGAGCGGCGCTATGACTGAGAGCAGGCCACGGCGGCGCCACGCTGCCCCGGAAACACCCGCCGGCAACGGGCGGATACGCATGGCCCTGGCGGCCACGGCGGTGCTGGCGGTGGCGGCGCTGCTGATCACCGCCGTCGATCGCATGTTGCCCGAGGTGATGTTTCCCATTGCCAAGGTGATGGTGCAGGGCAGGCTGCAGTATCAGACGCCGGAGCAGGTTTTCAGCGTTGCCGCCGCCGACGCCGCTGGCGGATTCTTTTCCGTGGATACCAACGTCATCCGTGCCAAGGTCGCGGCCCTGCCCTGGGTCAAGCAGGTCACGGTGCGGCGTCTGTGGCCGGCCACCGTGGCGGTGCATGTGGTGGAGCGCGAGCCGGTGGCGCTGTGGACCGACGGCCGCCTGCTGGATCAGGACGGCGAATTGTTCAGCGCGCAACTGCCGACGCCATTGCAGTTGCCGCGCCTGACCGGGCCGCAGGGCTGCGAGCAGCAGCTGCTGCGTAAATATGCCGATCTGCGCACGCTGCTGGCACCGCTGGCGGCGACGGTGCGCGAGCTGACGCTGGACGAGCGCCGCGCCTGGACGGTGACCCTGAGCAATGAACTGGTGCTGTACGTGGGGCGTGATTTCAAGGCGCAGCGGCTGGAACGTCTGGTGCGCTATTTTCCGCGCTTGTTCGCCGGCCGCGAGCAGGGCATGGCGGCGCTCGATCTGCGCTATACCAATGGCATCAGCGTGCGCTGGAAACCCGGCGTCGATCCCGAGAAGATGAGAGTGCAAGATGTCCAAGAAGGTTGATAAGAACATTATCGTGGGGCTTGATATCGGCACTTCCAAGGTGGTGGCGATAGCAGGCGAGATTACGCCCGACAATCAGATCGAAATCATCGGCATCGGTTCGCACCCGTCACGTGGCCTGAAAAAAGGCGTGGTGGTGAACATCGAGTCGACGGTGCAGTCGATCCAGCGCGCGGTCGAGGAAGCCGAGCTGATGGCGGGCTGCCAGATCCGCTCGGTCTACGCCGGCATCGCCGGCAGCCATATTCGCAGCCTGAACTCCCACGGCATCGTCGCCATTCGCGACAAGGAAGTCAGTCAGAGCGATGTCGACCGGGTGATAGACGCGGCGCGGGCGGTGGCGATTCCCGCCGACCAGAAAATCCTGCACATCCTGCCGCAGGAGTTCGTGGTCGACAACCAGGAGGGCATCCGCGATCCCATAGGCATGGCCGGCGTGCGCCTGGAGGCGAAGGTGCACCTGGTCACCGGCGCGGTCAGCGCCGCCCAGAACATCATCAAATGCGTGCGCCGCTGCGGTCTGGAAGTGCAGGACATCATTCTCGAACAGCTGGCGTCCAGCTATTCGGTGCTGACCGAGGACGAAAAGGATCTGGGCGTGTGCCTGGTCGATATCGGCGGCGGTACCACGGATATCGCCGTGTTCACCGAGGGCTCGATCAAACATACGGCGGTGATTCCCATTGCCGGCGATCAGGTGACCAACGATATCGCCATCGCGCTGCGCACACCGACGCCGTATGCCGAGGAAATCAAGGTCAAATACGCCTGCGCCCTCACTCAGCTGGCCAGCCCCGACGAGACCATCGAAGTGGCCGGCGTCGGCGACCGCGCTTCGCGGCGCCTGGCGCGGCAGACGCTGGCGGAGGTGGTGGAGCCGCGCTACGAGGAACTGCTGGCGCTGGTGCAGTCGGAACTGCGGCGCAGCGGATTCGAGGACATGTGCGCCGCCGGTATTGTCGTCACCGGCGGCAGCTCCAAGATCGAAGGCATGATAGAGCTAGCCGAGGAAGTGTTTCATATGCCGGTGCGGCTGGGCGTGCCGCAGTACGTCTCCGGCCTGGTCGATGTGGTCAGGAATCCCATTCACGCCACCGGTGTGGGATTGCTGTTGTGCGGTTTACAACACAAGGAAGAAAGGCGGCAGGATTACCCGAAGAATTCGGGAATAAACGGCATTTTCCAGCGTATGGTGAATTGGTTTAAGGGCAATTTCTGACTAACTAGTATTTCAACTCCAGCGGAGGTCGAACAATGTTTGAACTTATGGACGCATACACGCAGAACGCGGTGATCAAGGTTATCGGCGTTGGCGGCGGCGGCGGTAACGCGGTCGAACACATGGTTACGCAAAGCATCGAGGGCGTCGATTTCATCTGCGCCAACACCGATGCGCAGGCATTGAAAAATGCCTCGTCGAAAATCATCATGCAACTGGGTGGCGGTATCACCAAAGGTCTGGGCGCGGGTGCCAATCCGGATATCGGTCGGCAGGCGGCGCTGGAAGACCGTGATCGCATCGCTGAAATCATCACCGGCGCCGACATGCTGTTCATCACCGCCGGCATGGGTGGCGGCACCGGCACCGGCGGCGCGCCGGTGGTGGCGCAGATCGCCAAGGATCTGGGCATACTCACCGTGGCGGTGGTCACGAAGCCGTTTCCCTTCGAGGGTCGCAAGCGCATGACCGTGGCCGAGCAGGGGATACGCCAGCTGAGCGAGCATGTGGATTCGCTGATCACCATTCCCAACGAAAAACTGTTGTCGGTGCTGGGCAAGAACATCAGTCTGCTCGACGCCTTCAAGGCCGCCAACAACGTGCTGCTGGGCGCGGTGCAGGGCATTGCCGAATTGATCACCCGCCCGGGCCTGATCAACGTCGACTTCGCCGACGTGCGCACTGTCATGTCGGAAATGGGCATGGCGATGATGGGCACCGGCAGCGCGCAGGGCGACGGCCGGGCGCGGGAAGCGGCGGAAAAGGCGATACGCAGCCCACTGCTGGAGGACATCAATCTGCAGGGCGCCCAGGGTGTGCTGGTCAACATCACCGCTGGTATGAATCTGGCCATCGGCGAATTCGAGGAAGTGGGTCTGGCGGTGAAGGAATACGCCTCCGACAATGCCACCGTGGTCGTCGGTACGGTTATCGATCCCAGCATGCAGGATGAGTTGCGCGTCACCGTGGTCGCCACCGGCCTGGGTCAGCAGACGGTCAAGGATGCGCATAAAGACAACAAACCGGTCAAGCTGGTGCAAACCGGCACCAATGGCCTGGTGGACTACGACAAACTGGATCGGCCCACGGTGATACGTCGCGGGGATCAGTCGCGTCAATACAACAAGCACCGGGACAATAACCTGGACTACCTGGACGTACCGGCATTTTTGCGTCGGCAGGCGGACTGAGGGTCGGCCGCTTTCGGGCGGCCGGGCCAAGTTAAGTAAAATCAGTAAGTTATCGGGGTTCCGAGGGATGAGTCTTGGGTGAGCTTAAGGATCATTAATATAGAATGGATGCAAGGTGTGACCGAGTTGGTGAAAAAATGACTAATTCTTGACGAGGTTTTCGTCGATAATACGGCCAGGATTTAGGTGTTGTAAATCTGTTACCCGTGTTGTATTCATGACAAGAACCTTGTGCTAGAATCACACAAAACATACCGGTCCACTCAGTTTAAGTTTAACTATGAAGCCCATGATCAAACAAAGAACCCTGAAAAACGCCATCCGTGCCACGGGCGTCGGTTTACATACCGGCGAGAAGGTCTATCTGACGCTGCGTCCGGCAGCGGCCGATGCGGGCATCATTTTCCGGCGTGTGGATCTTGATCCGCCGGTGGAAATCAAAGCCACCCCGGAAAATGTCAGTGACACCCAGTTGTCCACGACCTTGGCCAAAGACGGCGTAAAAATCTCCACCGTCGAGCACCTGCTGTCGGCCTTTGCCGGCCTGGGCATAGACAACGCCTATGTGGATCTGAGCGCGCCCGAAGTGCCGATCATGGACGGCAGCGCCGGACCGTTTGTCTTCCTGGTGCAATCCGCCGGTATTGAAGAACAAAACGCGCCCAAGCGTTTCATCCGCATCAAGAAGTCCGTACTGGTGCAGGATGGGGAAAAATGGGCCCGTTTCGATCCTTTCGAAGGTTTCAAGGTTTCCATCAAGATCGATTTCGAACATCCTGTGTTCAAGAGCCGCAGCCAGGATGCGTGCATCGATTTCTCCACCACTTCCTTCGTCAAGGAAGTCAGCCGCGCGCGTACTTTCGGTTTCATGAAAGACTACGAATACCTGCGTGCCCACAATCTGGCTCTGGGCGGCACGCTGGATAACGCCGTGGTGCTGGATGATTATCGGGTGCTCAACGAAGATGGTCTGCGTTATGAAGACGAGTTCGTCAAGCACAAGGTGCTGGACGCCATCGGCGATCTCTATCTGCTGGGCAACAGCCTGATCGGCGCTTTCAGCGGCTACAAGTCCGGGCACGAGCTGAACAATCGCCTGTTGCGCAGCCTGGTCGCACAGGAAGGGGCCTGGGAAGTGGCCACCTACCTGGAAGAGGATCCGGTAGCGATTTCCTTTTCGCATCCCTCGATGGCGGTATCTTAACGGTCTTCGCGCCACGGCCTTCCGGCCGTGGCGTTGTTTCCGTACCCATCATTAAATATTTCAATTCCCCTATAAGCTAATTATTGCTTCTGGCTCAACACGGCGCGCAAGCGTTGACGCTGTTGGCTGAATTTCTTGGTCGCGGCTCCCGCCGGTTTGGGCGGGGTGGTTTCCGGCACCGGTTCTTTTTGCCAGTATCCGGTTTTAAAGCGAATCTTCACTATATCCCGCGTCGCCGGGATGGATTTCAATATTTCCAATAAATGCAAAGAGTTATAGTGTAATTGACTGGCCCGGGCGGGACTATCCACAAGGAATACAGCATTTCCTCCAGAGACATCGGCCAGGCGAATGTGGTTTTTTAAGGATGGATCAATTCTTGCGAGAAATAATCGCTCCAGGGCACGAAGCTTTTGCGCCCTTAAAACAATATTATTTAAGCTATTTTGTTTTTTTGCTAAGTAATTTGCAATTTGCATTGCCATAGTTGAGGTCTGTCAGGTTGTTGCCGATAAATAATTTAAGTATAAGGTAACAATAGGTTCAGCGAATGAAATCGCGAGCTTAGGCGCTGCATTTTTTCATCTGGGTGGTTTGGACGCATGAATATAATCTTCGTAACGAAACACAGGGGCCATTCCGGTCATATCACACTGGGCCGGGGCACGGTATTTTTCTTTTCCCTGCTGACCCTGCTGGTGATTCCCGGCGGATTGATCTATGGCGGCTATTGGTACGGTACCCGCGGCGCCCACTATTCCCCTGACGAGCTGCATACCGTATTTCGTAACCAATTGAACCAGCAGAAAAAAGAGCTTAGCGAAGTCAAGTCCTCGTCGGCCGACAATATCAATGCACTGGCCTCCCGTCTGGGGCAGCTGCAATCCCATGTCATCCGCTTGGATGCGTTGGGCGATCGTCTGGGCAAAGTCGCAGGCATCGATCCCAGCGAATTTGATTTCAGCGCTCCCCCGGGCGTGGGCGGACCCGAACGCGGTTCTTCCCTCGACTCCACCAGTGTACCGGATTTCATGTCGGCGTTGGAAAAACTGACCCGCGACCTGGACGACCGGGAACAGCAACTGGCGGTGCTGGAAGACATGCTGATCAACCGCAACGTCGATCAAGTGGTCAAACCCTCAGGCCGTCCGGTGACCAAGGGTTGGCTGTCGTCCTATTATGGCGTGCGTACCGATCCGTTCACCGGTCGGCCCGACTTCCATGAAGGTATCGATTTCGCCGGTCCTGAAGGCGGGGACGTGGTGGCGGTGGCCTCCGGCGTGGTGACCTGGGCGGGCGGTCGTTTCGGTTACGGCAACCTGGTGGAAATCAATCACGGTAAAGGCTATGCCACCCGCTATGGCCACAACAGCGAAGTCATGGTCAAAGTGGGCGATATGGTCAAGAAAGGGGATGTAATCGCTCATATCGGCTCCACCGGCCGCTCCACCGGGCCCCACGTGCACTATGAGGTATTGCGCAACGGCCACCCGGTCAATCCAATTCGTTTTGTAGGGGCTGAGGACCAGGCCTTGCGCAACTAAGCGGGGCCAGCCACAGTATCCACAACGGGACCGTCAGGTCCCGTTTGTTTTTCTGCACCCGTCGCCGGCGCTGCGATTTTCCCGCGGCGTGGCATTCCCGATACCCGCGCTTGCATATCTTTGCCTATTCCTTTGTTATAATCCCGCATTTTCATCCTGACTCAAGTCACGAGTTTAAGGCCGAAGCAGACCAAACAGACCGGGGAATCTCACCACCATGTTGCAAAAAGCCCTGAAGACGATTTTTGGCAGCCGCAATGAGCGACTGATCAAACAGATGTATCGAACCGTCGATCGGATCAATTCCCATGAAAAGGACATCGCCGCCCTGGAGGACAGTGCATTGCAGGCCAAGACCGGCGAGTTTCGCCAGCGCCTGGCGCAAGGCGCCACCCTGGACGATCTGCTGCCCGAAGCGTTTGCCGTGGTGCGGGAGGCGGGCAAACGGGTGCTGGGCATGCGCCATTTCGATGTGCAGCTGATCGGCGGCATGGTGCTGCACAGCGGCAAGATTTCGGAAATGGCCACCGGTGAAGGTAAAACCCTGGTGGCGACCCTGGCGGCTTACCTCAACGCCCTGTCCGGCAAGGGCGTGCACGTGGTCACGGTCAACGACTATCTGGCGCGACGCGATGCCGACTGGATGGGGCGCATCTACGGCTTCCTCGGCATGAGCGTGGGCGTGATTCACAACGGCCAGAGCAACGAAGAGAAGCGCGCCGCCTATGGCGCCGATATCACCTACGGCACCAACAATGAATACGGCTTCGATTATCTGCGCGACAANNCACGCCGCTGATCATCTCCGGCGCCACCGACGAAAGTTCGGAGCTGTATAAGAAGATCAACGTCCTCATCCCCTCGCTGACCAAGCAGGAGCAGGAGGAAGGTCCCGGTGACTATTCCATGGACGAAAAAGCGCGTCAGGTTTATCTGACCGAGGACGGGCACCAGAAGGCGGAGGATCTGCTGGCCGGCGCCGGTCTCATCGGCGAGGGCGAGAGCCTGTACGATCCGGCCAATATCACCCTGATGCACCATATGTACGCCGGCTTGCGCGCCCACGCGCTGTATCAGAAAAACGTCGACTATATCGTCAAGGACGGCCAGGTGATCATCGTCGACGANNGACCGGCACGGCCGACACCGAGGCTTACGAATTCCAGCAGATCTACGGTCTGGAAGTGGTGGTGATTCCCACCAACCGGCCGATCGCGCGCAAGGACATGGGTGACCTGATCTATCTGACCGCCAAGGAAAAATACGACGCCATTATCGAGGACATCGTCGCCTGTCAGCAGCGTGAGCAACCGGTGCTGGTGGGCACGGTTTCCATCGAGGTGTCGGAATACCTGTCATCGCTGCTGGACAAGAAGAAAATCAAACACGAAGTGCTCAACGCCAAGCAGCACGCGCGCGAGGCGGAGATCGTCGCCAATGCCGGGCGACCTGGCGCGGTGACCATCGCCACCAAC
>DKAS01000199.1 GCA_002448875.1 Proteobacteria bacterium UBA6920
CTGGGATAGGGGAACATGGACAGGCAATAAAATTTTTCCTTGCCGGGCTGTTCTTGCGCGGCAAAAACGCGGTGTTGCTGCCAGTAATCCTGGGCTTCTTTTTCGATGTCATGGGGGCGGTATTGCTCGTCCATTTCTTTTTTCCGTCTACCGAGTGAATCAAGCCGCTAAGGATAGCAAGGGGCAGGCTGCCGAAGAAAGCTCCAATACCGGGGAGTGCGCTTATTCATGGTCGGGCCGCCCGCGCGCGCATATACTGGTGTTAGTTACAGGAGGGCGCGCTCATGGCCAAGACGACACGTGATACCCGTCACCCCCGGCTCTATGATGAATTGCTGGAAAAGACCCGGCAGTTCATCGATGAGGCCGACCGGGAGATCTCCCCCAAACTGCACTACGCGGTGGATGCCGCCAAGGACAAAATCGCCGATCTTGAGGAATATACACGGGAAGAAGTAGAAAAAATCGGCGAATATCTGAAAAGAGACTTGATCGACGCCGCCCGCTTCAGCGGCGATTTCGGCCAGTGGCTGAAATTCGAAACCGGCTTGATCGAAGACCGCCTGCTGGAGGCGTTTTCCTCCATGGTGGATCATACCCGGCTGGAACTGAACCGTATCCGGGACGAGGCCGATCGCTATGGCGAATGGCGCAGCGGCGAAGTCGCCGGCATCGGTACCCTGGTTTGCCAGGAATGCGGCGAAACGCTGCGATTTTCGGCCAGCAGCCTGATTCCACCCTGCCCCCGCTGTCAGGGGCACCGGTGGCGGCGGGCCGGTGCAGACTGAGGCGGACCGGCACTCGCCAGGAAAGCCAAAAAAAAAGCCGCTTTGGGTAAGCGGCTGAGCTAGGGTGGTATTGGGTGTGTAGGGGGTATGGAGGAAACTATACGCCGGCTTTTACATTACAAAAAATAATATAAAATGATTTCTATAGCATTACCGCGTCTATCGAAAGAAGAGTCCGCTGTGACCGTCGGCGCATTGGGGAGAGAGGCATACTCCTGCGGGAGTACCTCTAACCCCTAGTTTTTCTGCGCCGCCCCGGTTCACCTCGCAAATTCCTTTTGAGAAAGACGGATATATTCCGTCCCTTCCTTCAGTATTTCTGGTTATAGCCGATTGATTGTAAATAACTACTTATTATCAACCCCGGGCCGGGACGATTGCCTGGCGCGGGCGAGTGCCTGTCCTGTGTCCGTCGATGCGCTGGTAGTCCGTCCCCGGGCGGCGGCGTCCCTTAATAAAGTTCTAGACGTGCCTTCCGATAACAAAACCGTGACGAACTTCACGAGTGGGACGTCTGAGCTGAGTGTAAATAACAAACAGCGTTTTTACTGCAAACAAGGCAGGTGGCCGATGAAACGGAATATGCAAAGAATTTTTTATGTCGTTGCGTTACTGGCATTGAGCCTGGCGCCGGTCTTCGCCGGTGAAGTTGGCGAAGCGGGTGAAGGGGGTTCGCCCTCCTGGTTTCCCATGCTGGAGGTGGGTGGCTCGCTGCTGGGGCTGGTGATCAGCGCCCTGGCGTTCAAGATTTACCTGGGGATGCAGGGCGGCGTGATCGGTGACGCCTTCAAATCGCTGGTGCTGGGCATCATCGCCATGACCTTCGGTATTGCTGCCCATGGGGTTAACGAGCTGCACCCGATTATGTCGGATTTTTCCGCTGAGTTGACTCTGGAATTGAGCATCTACATCGGTCTGGTAATGATTGGAATCGGCGTCAGCAAGGTGTCAAAAGCTGTCTAGTGTTTTCTGTCTGTCGTGTCGTGAGGAGAGATGTCCATGTTCGCCACCGCAAAAATTGAAGCTAAGTTTACCGGTTTGATGCGCCACGCGCAGGAAGCGCAACAGACCGGTAAGATCTATGCCTATTACCGTGATGACAATGTCATCCATGTCGGCACCCTGTTTTTCAAGAAGGGCAGGCTCTGTGGCGCCAACTATGACGAGAGTCGTGGTGCGGACGCGGTGCGTGGTCTTGCCGAGTCGGTGATTGCCACCGCCATGTTCGTGCCCACCTCGCCGGCGGAGCTGCTGGATCAGCCGCAGATGCCTGATGTGGATCAGGTGTTGAATGCTCTGGGGCGCGGTGAAGCGGTCGGCGGCACCGAGCATCTGAGCGCCGTGGACCTGGTGCAGGCGGTGGCCGGAACTCTGGCGGACCTGCTGGGCGACCGTATGGGAGACAAGGTCAAGGACCTGGCGCACCAGACTCACGCGGCGAAGGACCTGCCGGCTTTTCGTGAGGCCTGCATCACCACCGCCGCCAATCTCATCGGCGGCAAACGCGCCCGGGAGTTGCTGGAGCCCTTGTTCGAGCTGGCGTTGTAGTCCTCTCTACTCCTGGCCGCGTCTCGTCAGCGTCAGCTGCGCCGTCCCCGCCAGTGGGCGGCCAGCAGGCTGGCGACGGCCAGCAGGACCACAGGGATGTTACCCCAGACCGCGTACGGCGTGCTGCCGCTGCGCGGTTGCACCGTGCCGGTCAGGCTGTCGCTGACGAACTGGTCCAGCGCTTCTGCAACTTTCCCCCGATAGTCGATAAACGCGGTGACGCCGGTATTGGTGGCGCGCAGCAGCGGACGCCCGGTCTCCAGAGCGCGCATGCGTGCGATCTGCAGGTGCTGATGCGGCGCCACCGAGTGCCCGAACCAGGCGTCGTTGCTGGCATTGACCAGGACGCCGGCCGCGGGCAGGTAGTCGATGACTTCTTCGCCGAAGGCGTCTTCATAACAGATGCCCACCGCCATGGGTTCGCCGGCCAGCAGCATGGTCTGCGGCGGCGTAGTGCTGCTGCTGAAATCTGACATGGGAATCTGCATGAAATCCAGGATACTGCCCAGCACCAGCTGCAGCGGCACGTATTCGCCAAACGGCACCAGATGGCGCTTGTGGTAGAACTGCGCCGGTGCGCCGCCAATACTTACCATGGAATTGAAGTAGCGGCCGGTTTCCTGCTCCAGTACCGGAATGCCCAGCAGAATATCGGTGCCGGTCTCCTGCGCCCGGGCGGCCAGGGCCGGAAAGAAGTTGACGCCCTGGTGAAAGTAGAACGGCATGGCGGNNACCAGGTCGCTGTCCCAGTGCTGTGCCGTCATCGTCACATAAGTCTCGATGGTTGGCTGGCGCTGTTCCGGCCGCCACTTGAGGTCCTGGTGAATATTGCCCTGCACCAGGGTGACGGTCAGGCTGCGCGGTTTGGCCGCGGTCCAGGGCACGTATTCCAGGGCGGCACCCGCTATCCACAGGCCGGCCAGCACCGGCAGCAGCACGCGCCACGTTGAGCGATTGCGGCGCTCGCTCACCGCCAGCACCAGCAGGCCGGTACTCACGGCCAGCAGCCAGCTAACGCCGTAGACGCCGAAGATGGGCGCGTATCCCTTGAGCGGCGCGTCGATCTGGCTGTAGCCCAGATTGAGCCAGGGGAAGCCGGTGAACAGCCAGCCCTTGATCCATTCCATCAACACCCACAGGGCCGGAAATACCGCCAGCAGCAGCCACGGTCGCGGCAGGTGCTGCCAGAAGCGCGCGCTGGCGGCGGCCAGTGCCGGGTACAAGGCGAGAAACAGGGCAAACAACAGGGTCAGGCCTGCGGCCGCCGGCAGGG
The DNA here is from genome assembly GCA_002448875.1 of Proteobacteria bacterium UBA6920. GTDB lineage: Bacteria > Pseudomonadota > Gammaproteobacteria > SG8-11 > SG8-11 > UBA6920. The sequence goes on from DKAS01000199.1 coordinate 3,610, forward strand.
TCAGGCCGCCGAAATCGTGCATGCTGACGTATACCCAGGGAACGCCGGCGCAGAACAGGCCGGCGCCGAACCAGTAACCGGCGCCAAAGCGGCTGGCGGCCTTGCCCGGCAACAACGACCAGAACAACACCCCCAGGCAGAGCAAAGCCAGGGGGTAGATGGCAAAGGGCGCGAAGGCCAGGGGCAGGCAGGCGCCGGCCAGCAGATTGCGGACGTAAACCGCGTAGCGGTGCCGGCGCAGGCGGAGCAGCACGCTCACTGCAGGGACTTGCTTTTTTTCTTGGGTAGCGTCACCTGCAACAGGTGAACCCGGCGGTTGTCCGCGCGCAGTACCTTGAAGCGCAGATTGTCTATCTCTATGCTTTCACCCCGCTTGGGCAGGCGGCCGAACTGCTGCATC
>DKAS01000185.1 GCA_002448875.1 Proteobacteria bacterium UBA6920
GCTGGTCGAGCACGCAGGGATGCGTTTTTCGCGATCACGGCAAAGCGGACCACCGCCGCTGCGAAAAACGGGCGGGAACTTCTTTACGACTGGGCGGTGATATTGGCACGGCCGGCGTGCACCAGGCCGTCGAGGGCGTGTTCCACCAGCACCGAGTGAATGAAATGGCGAATGGACTGGCCATGCTCGTATTCCAGGGCCAGGTGCAGAATTTCCTCGGCCTTGGCCTTGGAGAAGTTGCGGATCATGTACTTGATGCGGGGAATGCTCGCGGCGCTGGCGCTGAGACTGTCTATGCCCATACCCAGCAGCAGCAGCACCGCATAGGGATCGCTGGCCATCTCGCCGCAGATATTCACCGGCTTGCTGGCCGCCTTGCACTGGGCGACGATTTCCATCAGCACCCGCAGCACCGACGGATGCAGGCAATCATACAGATTAGCCACCCGCGCGTTGTTGCGATCCACCGCCAGCAGGTACTGCGACAAATCGTTGGTTCCCACGGAAATGAAATCGGCACGCCGCGCCAGGCTGGCCACCTGGTACACCGCCGCTGGCACCTCCACCATGACGCCGACTTGCGGCATTTCGATGGTTTCGCCATTATCCAGCAGCTCGTGATGGGCGCGGCGCAGCAGGCGGATGGCGGAATCGACTTCGTCAACGGTGGTAATCATCGGAAACAGGATGCGCATATTGCCCAGGCCGGCATTGGCTCGCAGCATGGCGCGCACCTGCACCAGGAAGATTTCCGGGTGATCCAGCGTGATGCGAATGCCGCGCCAGCCGAGAAACGGGTTTTCCTCCTCGATCGGGAAGTACGGCAGGGCCTTGTCGCCGCCTACGTCCAGAGTACGCAGTGTGACCGGTCGGGGCGCGAACGACTCCAGCACCTGGCGGTAGATCTGGGTCTGCTCGTCCTCGCTGGGAAAGCGTTCGCGGATCATGAAGGGAAATTCTGTGCGATACAGACCCACGCCCTCGGCACCGCTGTTGAGCGCCGGCGACACATCGGCGATCAAACCGGTATTGGCATAGAGGTGGACGATAGTGCCGTCGGTGGTCTGCGCCGGCAGGCGCAGAATGCTGGCCAGTTCTTCGGAAAGCTCCTCTTCTTCGCGGCGCAGGCGCTGGTATTCCAAGGTCACCTGCTCGCGCGGCGCGATATACACCAGCCCCTGATAACCGTCGATGATCAACGGCTTGCCGTCGATCTGGGCAATCGGCATGTCAGTGGCGCCCATTACCGCCGGCACGTTAAAGGCGCGCGCCAGGATCGCCACATGCGAGGTGGACGAACCGCGCCGGGAAATGACACCGGCCAGGTTCTTGATCGGCACCTCCGCCAGCATGGTGGCGGTGATGATATCGCCCACCAGGATGGAACCCGGCGGGAAACTGTAGCCGGCACGACCGTTTTTCTGCAGGTAGGAAAGGATGCGCCGGCCCAGATCGCGCACATCCTCCACCCGTTCCTTGATATAGGCATCGGCCACCGCGTCGAAGGCGTGCACGTAATCGTCTATGGTCTTGCGCAGGGCACCGGACGCCCAATTGCCCTCACGAATGCACGCCAGGGTATTCTCCACCAGGGCATCGCTGCCCAGCATCAGCTGGTAGGCATCGAACAGCGCCCGCTCCTCCGCCGACAGCACGCCGCGCAACTGGTCGGTGAGTTTCTGCAGATCGTCGCGCACCGAGGAAACAGCATCGATGAAAACCAGCTGCTCGGCCTGAATATCGCTGATCTTGCGATCCGGCACCGCATCCAGATCCGCCGGCGGATAAATGACGACGGCGGTACCGAAGGCCACGCCCGGCGCGCCGCCGAGGCCGTGTATGGGTTTGCCGCGGCTGGGCTCCTGGTCGCCCGGCATCAAGGAGTCGCCCACCGCCTCGGCATGGGCGATAATGCCGGCCAGCTGGGCCGCCACCGTAATCAGAAACGCTTCCTGATCGGTATCGAATTTGATGGGCTGGTGACGCTGCACCACCAGCACGCCAAGCACCGTTCGCTTGTGAATCACCGGCACGCCGAGAAACGAAGGATACTGTTCTTCGCCGGTCTCCGGGAAATAAACGTAGCAGGGATTTTCCGTGGCATTATGCAGGTTGACGGTTTCTTCGCGCTCCGCCACCAGGCCCACCAGGCCCTGGCCGCGCTGCAGACGCACGCTGCCCACCGATTGCGGATGCAGGCCGTCGGTGGCCATCAGCAGGTAATGCGCTTTCTGATCCCACAGGTAGATGGAGCAAACGTCCACCCCCATATTGGATTTCACCCGGCGCACGATCAACGACAATACCTGCTCCAGCCCTTGGGCGGAGTTAACTTCCTCGACGATGCGACGTAAGATATCTAGCATGCGGGCTTCGCTGTCTCAACAATCCCGGTAGTCACTGCTACGAATGGCCGCATTGCGTCACGACCCAGTGAGGCGTGGAATCAATTGCTGGTATCACTGAAAACCAGAGGCGCCAGTTCCTGCAACGCCCGTTCATAAACCTTGCGCTTGAAAAATACCACTTCCTGCAGCGGATGCCAGTAATTGACCCAGCGCCAGCTGTCAAATTCGGGATTCTTGGACAGATTCAGACACACGTTCTTTTCGTCCGTCCGCAACTGCAGCAGATACCAGCGTTGCTTCTGGCCTATGCACAAGGGTTCACAGTGACGGCGGATCAGGCGTTGCGGCAATTGATATTTCAGCCAGCGCCGGGTGCATCCCACAATCTCCACATGTTGGGGATCCAGGCCAGTTTCTTCGCGCAACTCGCGGAACAACGCCTGCTCCGGCGATTCATTGCGCTGGATGCCGCCTTGGGGAAACTGCCAGGCGTTCTGACCCGCCCGACGCGCCCAGAATAACTGGCCGCTGCCGTTGGTCAGAATGATACCGACATTGAGCCGATATCCCTCAGAATCAATTACTTGCATCCCCACTCCCCCTAGCGCTACTCCATTTTTTCACAAACCCAGCAACCAGATCAATAAATGTGGCGGAGAACCGCCAGTATTTTGTATACCGCGAAAGCGTCCGGGACTGGCATGCGAAATCAATGCCGGTCATCGTGGTCTGACGCGGGCGTATTACCATAAACAAAACATGATAACCTGCCTGCCCCCTTGCTCCTTCTTATATAGAGTAGACCGCTTATAACCATTGCGCTGCCGAACTCACGCTGCCACTGGCGCCTACCTCCCATCGCAATGGTATCCTTTGGCTTTACGGCGAACCGGGGCGGTTTTTTTTCAACACGAGGAGTATGCGACGTGCAGCTTGCCATTTTCGATCTGGACAACACCTTATTGGCCGGGGACAGCGACTATTTGTGGGGACAGTATTTGGCGGAGCAGGGCCTGGTGGACGGTGACAGCTATCAGAAGGAAAACCACCGTTTTTACATGGAGTACAAAAACGGCACCCTGGATATTCACGAATTCCTGCGTTTCAGCCTGCGCCCGCTCAGCGCCTACCCCCTGGAAGCACTGCAAACACACCGTGGTCGGTTCATGCAGAGCAAGATTTTACCCATTATCACCGCCCCGGCTCGCCAGCTGATCGCGGCGCACCGGCAGCGGGGCCGCTTCTGCCTGATCATCACCGCCACCAATCGCTTCGTTACCGAACCTATCGCCAGCGAACTGGGCGTGGACGACCTGATCGCCACCGACGCGGAAATGAGCAACGGCCGTTATACCGGGAACGTCAGCGGCGAGCCCTGTTTCCAGCAGGGAAAGGTGAAACGTTTACATGCCTGGCTGCGGCAAAAGGGCTGGAATCTGGCGGACAGCTGGTTCTACAGTGATTCACACAACGATTTGCCCTTGCTGGAGGAAGTTAAAAACCCGGTGGCGGTGGACCCGGACGAAACCCTGGCCACCCATGCCGAATTCAAGGGCTGGCCGATCATCAGCCTGCGTGGCAAAAACTTGCCCGAGCATGGGATGTAAGCGGGCGGGCGATGACATCCCACGCGGCCGAATGCTGCACCGGTGCCTGCCAGCCTACGCCGGGCTGTTGCTGAGCATCGGTAAAACGCAGCTCCAGATGCAGCAGGCCTTGCATCGCTTCCGCCAGCAGCCGGCCTTCGTCCGCCGGATAGGCGGCCTGCCATTGCTGGCGATTGATGTACACCACGTTGGGGCGGTAACCATGCACCGCGGCAAAACGATCGGCCAGCTTCTGAATAAAACTCAACATAGACTCGCACCTCCCGCCTGTGATTTCGACCTAACGGAAATCCATGACCCGTTCATGCTCATCGCCGTATTGCCGCGGCTGACGCCAGGACAACCACTGCCCCAAGCGGGCCGCCAGCCAGGCGCCGGCCCCGCGCCGGAAAACGCGGTAACCCCCCTGCCCGAACCGTAAGATTCCCGAACGCCTCTGCCCCTGTTGCCTGTTTCCCATCTGCTCACTCCCGGAACTAAACTGGCTAGTAGTTAACCACGGGATTATGACAAACCGGTGAAGACGGGGTGGGAGTCTGCAAAAATTTGTTAATCGGTGAGCAAAGCGTACATTTCAGCGCCGTCGGGGACGACAGCAAACAGAGGTATCTCGCTATGAGCAGTATTTCAGCGTTAACCGCAGGGATTGCGGGCATCCAAAAAGGCTTTGATTCCCTCAACCGGGAAGCCACCCGTATCGCCAGGAGTTCCCGGGGTTACGAAGACCCCGGCTATGACCTGAGCCAATCCCTGGTCTATATGAAAGTCGCCAAGGTGCAGACCGCGGCCTCGGCCCGGGTGGTGGAAGTCAGCGGGCAGATGCTGGGCACCCTGCTGGATATCAAGGTCTGATTCCTAGCGCCAGCGGTCTCCCCTCCGCGGACGAGCGGTAAGCGGCCCGGCTCAATTCAGATACATCGTCGGTGAATATCCCTGGTAAACCGGAAACGGCGTCGGCACCGGTGCCAGTTAGGGATACGGCATCGGCAGCGGTTCTCCCGACGACACGAAATCCATCGAATATTCGATGTCCATGTCCCGGTCGGCAGGACCAAAGCGCAGGTGGCGACATCTCTCTTCCACGCGCGACACAAAATTAGCATCCCGCATCAGGGTGGCTTTTACCGCGCAGTGACTCACTCGGCCACTGGCGGCGATGGACAAACCCAGCAGCAGCTTGCCCGCCAAATGCGGCTTGTCGATCAATTCAACACCGTAGATCCGCTCCAGCACTTTTTTTTCATGTTCCATGACGCGGGCGATAGCCTGGGGAGAGCGCTGTGTCTGGCGGTGAGCCACCGTGGCGGTGCCATCACTCTGGCAGGCCGCCAACCAGGACAATAACGGAATGATCGGCAATACAAGGAAACGAGTCTTTACACCCACGGTGTCCCTCCTTGCGCGAGCGTTAATGGCTCGGCCCAGGTCAAACCGGTGGATCAACTCAAGGGTACGAAATCCACCGGATAAGTGACCGTCATGTCGGCGTTGGCCGGGCCGAAGTCGAAGGTGCGGCACTTGGCCTCGATCTTGTGCAGAAAATCATCGTCCTTGAACTCGGCCGACTGTACCTTGCACTCGGTGACATTGCCACCGGCGGCAATGGCGATTTCCAGCACCACTTTACCCTCGATAGCCGGATTGGTGCGCAGGGCGATACTGTGCATGCGGTTGAGGGCGCCTTTGTAGCGCTCCATGATCAGGGTAATCTCCTGGAAAGTGCGCGGACCGCGGATATGTTCACGCGGCTGGCCGCGGCCTTCATCCGCCGCCTTGGCCACCGGACTCTCCACGGTTTCCACGTTGCGCCCGCCGAGCTCGCGACTGCGGCTGGCAGCGCGCGCCAGCTTGCTGGTGTCAATACCGCCGCTGCGCGCGGCGCTGCCCATGGTCAGCATTTCCGGCGCCGCCCGGCTCTCCGCCTTGTCGTTACGCGCCATATTGAGATTGACCTGCGGCACTTCCGGGGCGCTGCGCAAGTCCTGCAGTTCATCGGCCAGAGCCAGCAAACCGGAACGCGCCGCTTTCTCCCGCGCTTTGGCCGCCAACTGCTCCGGGGTCGGTTCTTCCTTCTTTACTTCTTCCTTTTTCGGCTCCGGCTTCTTTTCTTCCTTTTTGACTTCTTCCTTTTTCTCCACCTTGGGCTCTTCGACCTTGGGCAGGGGTTTGGGAATCTGCTTTTCGACGATCAGCTTGGCCAGGCGCGGCGGAATGCTCTGCGCCTGGTAACGGTCGATGGGCGGCACCGGGATCAGGCGCAACAGCAGGCCCAGCAGTATGAATGCCGCCAGCGACACCTGGGAAATGCTGCGCAGCCGACCCTGGTCTTCGGCCAGGCTGGTCCACGGCAGGACATGGGAATGAAAATAACCGTTCATCGGCGCCTAACCCTTCTTGTCCAGCCTCTGCATCACCGCCAGGGAAATGTTCCCGTAGTTGGCCTTGGTGCAAGTCAGCATGATTTTCTTCAGCAGGCGATAGGAGATTTCCTGGTCCGCCATGATGGTCACCTCGCCGTTGAACGGTGCATCCGCTGGCGCGCCGCGCAGGCGGGCGCCGGTCAGCAGTTCCAGTTCCTTGCGCAAAGGCTCGATGGTGGAAGTGGTGTCCGCCAGCGCCATCTGCACGTCCATCACCTTGTGTCCCTGGATGACGATATCCGTCGCATTGACGACGATACTGATGGTCTCCTTGGGCTTCTGCTCGGCAATGGACTCAGGCAGTTTGATCGATTTGGTGCTGGGCAATACTTCGCCGGTGGACGAATTGACCAGCAGGAAAAACACCAGGATGGTGAAGATATCCATCAGCGATACCAGATTCAACGGTATCGCCCGCTTGGACCGCTTATAGTGATTCTCCATGCGCTGGGCGCGTTTCGACATTTTCATGACGGCGACTACCTGCTATGTCAGTTTTGCCGGGGCGGTGCATCGCCAATGGCGATATCCGGGAACAATTCTGCCTTGACCACCGCTCCCGCCTGCACCTGTTCGGCGACGCGGACCTTGTCCATCACCTGCACCAGCGTGTTGTAGGAGACATCCAGCTCGGAGAGTATATTGGCGTTGGTCTTCTCCGGGAACCGCACCTTGATCTGCTGCAGAAGATCCGACAGCTCCCGGTAGTTGTATTGCCCATCCTGCTTGTCGATGGCGCGGATCAGGCCACCGTTGGTATCCCCCACCTCCAGGCCGTCCTTGCGTATGGTGACCACCAGCTGAAAATCCTTGGGATCGGGCTGTTCGTTGTCCTGCACCTGCGACGGCGGCGGGATGTTCAGCTCCAGGATGGTCATGCGGGAAAACACCGCCGTTATCAGCAGAAACGGCACCAGGATGACCATCAGGTTCATGAACGCCGTGATGTTCAGTTCATCGGACTGTTTATGCAGCTTACGCCGTAAACGACTATGCATTTAATCAGGCACCTGTGCTGGGAGTGGCAGATTTTTCCATGATGATATTGAGAAACTTCACTGACGCCATTTCCAGACTGTCCACCAGTTCCGTGGTTTTGGTCTGCAGCAGGGTGTAGGTCAGCAGCAGCGGGATGGCGACGATCAGGCCGAACGCCGTGGTGTTCATCGCCACCGAAATACTCTGCGACAGCAGGTCGGCTTTTTCCGCGGGATTGGCGTTGGCCACGGCGGTAAAGGCCTGTATCAGGCCGATGATGGTGCCAAGCAGACCCAGCAGGGTAGCGATATTGGCGAAGGTGGACAGATAGTGGGTGCGCTTTTCCAGGCGCGGCATGATTTCCATCAGCCCCTCTTCCATCGCTGTTTCGATTTCCTCGCGCTTCTTGGCGCCGCGCATCCGCGTCAAACCATAGGTCAGCACCCGACCGACGTCGACGGTGGACTTGGAAGCCATGGTCAGCGCCTGCTGGAAATCGCCTTTCTTCACCACCGGGATCAGCTGTTCCCACATCATGATATTGTGCTTCTGCGAGCGGGTGAGAAACATATAGCGCTCCACCGCAATCGCCACCCCCAGGGCCAGCACGATCAGGATGGGATACATGAAAATACCGCCCTCCTGAAAGAAACGCGCCATCACCGTTATCGTATCCATTTCTAACCTCCTACCCGCAAGCTAAATAATTTTGGTCAATACAAAAATCCGGCAGACGTCAGCGACGCTGCGCCAGCTCCCGCGTCTGCAGCATCTCGTGATAATGCACCTGGCGCTGGAACACTTCCCGGTCGATGGGAGCCAGCTCATCTCCAAAAATGCTGGTGCCCGGCTGCAACAGGATATCGCCCACACCCGATTTGCGCCACGGCACGATATACAGCAGTTTGGGCAGTTCCGTCGCCCCGCGCACTACCATGCCTTCCTTGATGTCCACCACGTCCTTGTCCGCGGCCAGGACCGGTAATGCCGCGCCCATGACGATGGCAAGCATGATCATTTTGCCCGTTGTTATCATGTTCACTGTCCCCCCCTGCTTTACAGACGTCGTTTCAGATCCACTATCCATTTCGCCACTTCCTTATCCTCGTCTCCGGTCAGGCGCTGATATTGCTGGTAGCTTTCCAGCGCCTTGCGTAAATCGCCCAGATAGAGATCATAAAGAATGCCCAGATTAAGATAAGCATTGGTATAGTTCGGGTCCAGCAGGATCGCTTTGGCGTATTTTTCCTGCGCTTTGGCAAATTCGCCCTGCTGCCGTTTGATCAGCCCCAGATAGTTGTAAACGACGGCGCTCTGTTCGTTTTTGCGCGCCGCCAGCTCGAACGTTTTTTCCGCATCGGCCAACCGGTCGGTGTGATAGAAAATAATGGCCAGATTGGCCCAGCCGGGACCGAAATCGGGATATTTATCCAGCAACGGGCGCAGCATGCTCTCCGCCACCTCGAACTTGCTGTTTTTCATCGCGCCGGTGGCCATGGCGAAAGTCTGACGCGAAGGTTCATCCAGCTTCGCCAGTTCGCCACCACCCGCCGGCGCAGTGCCGGCCGGCGCCTGTTCCTTGCCCACACGCTCCACGGTCGCGGACGGTTTGCCGTCGCCTGTACCCGCCGTGCCCGCGCATCCCGCCGCCAGGACCGCCAGCAGCGGCCACAGGCGCAACATTACCGACCCTTTACTGAACGACATCAATATAGTTCTCTATCCGTTCCGTTTTCGCGTAACGCACCGGATGCAGGATCGTCAGCGCCGCGAAGCTCTTCTTCACCCATTCATCATAAACACCCTTGGCGGCCAGCCCGGCGTTGGATTCATGGATCTGTATGGCTTTCTCCTCGAAGGGAAAGGCCTGTTCCTCCAGCAGCATCTGATACTGCTCAAGCTCTTCCGAAGACAGCCCGTCCGGCCGGTCGGAATGCAGCATGCCCTGCGCCAGATCGCTGTAAACCTGGGCGATATGGTAGGTTGCCGCGGTGGTGACTTCCGGCACGCCGTAGTCCGCCGCCTTTTTCAGCGCATCCAGCGCATCCTTCATTTTACTCTTTTTCTGCTGCAAGCTGGTCTTCAACGGCACCACCAGCTGCACTTGCTGAAACGCATCGTAGGCTGGCAGCGCCAGGGTGTAGGCCGCCTTTGCCGCCACCACTGTGGCGTGCTGAGTTGACTGATCGGAGCTGTTTTGCTGGGCTACGACAATCTCCCGCAACCAATAAAGGTAATCCGTTTGCGCGCCCCGCGTCTTGTAGATCTCAGCCACTTTCTGCCGCAGATCCACCGCTTTGTCCAGTGGGTTGGGGTACAGTGCCACGTACTGTTTGTAGGTGGTAAGCACTTTATCAGTGTTACCGGCTTTTTCGTACATCTCACCCATCTGCAGCAGAGCCTGGCGCTTGAACTCGGGGTCCTTCTTATAGGAACTCAGGCGTTCCAGTTCCTGCGCGGCGTTTTCCATCTTATTGAGCTTGACATAAGCCATCACCATATTCTGGGTGGCATCCGCAACCAGCTCATGCTGCGGATATTTCTGCCGGAAATTGCCGAAGGCGGTGACGGCCTCGGCCCACTTCTCGGTCTGGATGAAGCTCACCGCCACGTCGAAAGCCGCGGCCACGTTCACATCCGAATTCGGCGCCACGTCCTTGATCCTGGCGAACTGAGCGATCGCCTGCTGCACATCGCCATTCTTGCGCAGCTGCTCGCCCTGCTTGTAAATGGCGGCAGCCAGCCCTTCCTTGAACTCCGCCTGGCGCGGCGAGTTCTGCGGCAGCAGGCTCAAGGCAACTTTATAGGAAACCTCGGCTTCTACAAAGTCCTCTTTTTCCAGCGCGGCATAGGCGATCATGTTCCAGGCGGACAGACGGGCTTCCTGTGACGCTTCCGGTTTCAGCTCCAGAACCTGGCGCGCGGCCTGCGCCGCCTGATCCAGCTTCTTCATCGCGAACAGATCCTCGGCGACCTTGACGACGACTTCCGCTGCCCGTTTGTCCTGGGCGTAAACCTTGCCGAAGCGCAGGGAACTGCCGATGGCCAGGCGATGCCAGCTATCCTTCTCCTTACCCTGCAACGTCGCCTCCTGCTTGGCATAGGCCAACAGGGCGGCATAGCCCGCCTCCGCGCTTTTGGCGAAGGTGTGGTAGTTATAGGCGGTCTTTTCGTATTCGGTCACCGCGTCCTGGTAGCGACCGGTTTCGAACAAGGCTTCGGCCAGCATGAAATTCATCTCCGGCACGCTTTCATCCTTGGCAAAGGTCTTGATGTAGCTCTGATACCAGGTGATGGCGCGTTCATAATCCTGGTCGCGTTTGCTCTTCTGCGCCCGGGCATGATAGTGCTTGGCCACATCCTGCATATTGGCACGCAGGAACGGCAGTATCTGACCGCGGGTGGCTTCGTCAAAGGAACGCCAGTATTTGCCATCCAGGGCATAACGTTCGACGAACGCCTGCTTGGCCTGGAACAGCAGGTCTTCATATCCGCCCTGCTTGTAAGCCTTCATCATATTGAGATAGGCCTGCGGCGCCCGGGAATTGTCCGGATAATACTGAGCAAAGGACTTGAACACCTGGGCCGCGTCCTGCACCCGATCCTGGGAAAGATAGAAATTGCCCAGATTTTCGTAGATCAGATATTCGTAGTTGCGGTGCCCGTTGCGATCGAAATACGCCTTGATGGTGTCCCCGCTGTCGAGATAACTGAGACTGAGATTGACCACCCGGAAGGTGTCGCGGATCAACTCTTCCTCGCCACGGCTGATCTGCGGTGCCTTACTGTTCTTGGCCGGCGTAGTTTCGCCCAGCTTCACACCGGCAACCATTTCGCTGGCATCCACCAGCTTGCGGTCCAGCAGGCGGAAAAAAGCCGTCAGCGCCGGATCATAGCGCGACAGTTTGAATTCGGCCCAGCCACGTTTGTACAGGGCTTTTTCATAGAACTGGGAGAATTCCCCCATGGCCAGCACCTTGCCATAGGCCTCATCCGCCAGGTTGTAATCCTCCAGCACGAAGGCCAGTTCACCGCGGCGGAAATTGACCTCGTCCTGATAGCCCAGGTCAGGATAGTTTCTGGCCAGCTGGTTCAACGTCTGCAAGGCGTTTTCCAGATCGCCGCTGCTTTCATAGGCTTTGGCCAGCTGATAAAGGATACGGTCGCTGTTGGGGCCGTCTTTGGCATTGGCCAGCAATTCTTTATAGAGTTTGATGGCGTTGCCGTAGGAGTCCTTTTTCAGTTCCGAGGGATCTTGATCCAGATTACGGGCAGCCGGCCCGCTGCGCAGGTTGCGATCCTCGCCCTTTTCCATTTCCAGATCGGCCAGGCGACGCTTGGCTTCCAGGCGCAAGCAGGGATCGGTGCCGGTCTGGTCGAATTCTTTGTAGATGCGCATGGCCTTTTCCCGGGCGTGATCCACCGACGTGTCTTTGTCGACGGCGACCGTCACCGGTTTCTTTTCCAGGCTGGCGAGGGTTTTCTTGGAATTGGCCGGCGCGCAGCCAACACCAATCATTAGAATAGTTATTAGAATAGTGATAGAAATCTGTTTCACCGACCACCCCCTGAGCCCATGCGTCCGGTGGGAACCCATGGCCTCCTGCAGAATCCGCTTCTGCTTATCAACGATCAACCGGCTCGCAGCGTGGTGCCGCCGGCCATACCACGGCAGGTGTTCCTGCCTAAGAGCACCAATTCTATCCTATTACCCGGGTCTGTGGATGCTCTAATCCCAGCAAAACGCTACACGAAGAGTACCGGTACAATTTCGCGAATTTCGCAGGTTCACCGTAAGGTACCGGTAAATATATTGGATGACAATATTTATTATGTAAAAATAGCCTTTGTCCCGACATCGCTGCCGTTTCATGATAAGCGCCGGTTTCAATATTCGAATCGCCGACATGAAGCGGACATGAACACCCCACCCGGGAACCACAATTGCATCCACCCCAAGCTCTTACCATAAAATAAATATTACTTAAACCCGAGCCTGGCTCTTCGCGGCAAGGTGCCTCTTCCCTATCAAGACCGAGGCACTTCGTACCGTTACATAGGCAAAGGACTATCCGCACGTTTGGCGGAATTTACGGAAAATCAGGCAGTTATATCCACTCTTCCGCTGAGGCTGAAACCACGACAATGAACAGGCATGGGATGGTTTTCCTGGCGCTTGCCGCCACCCTGATTTGCGGGTTCATCGTCTTCGGCCTGCTGGTATTCAGCAGCGCCCTGAATATCACCGCGCGCAACGACAGCCAGTTGCTGGCCGCCATTGCCCGCCGCATGAGCAGCGAATTACCCAGCGACGTCCACAGTCCGATCGATTCTTCCAGTCTCAGCCGGGCGACCATTGAAGCCGGCTCCGAGGATTTCACCACCCTGCTGATTGACCACGCCGGGCAGATAGTCGCCATGGGACCGATGACCGCGGACCTGCAGGAAATGCGCGCGCACCTGCCGACCGACGGCATGCTGCGCAACCGTCCGGCCAGCGGGGACTTTCATCTCGAAATGCGGCGCTATCTATGGTCGTCGGTGCCGGTGACCAACACACCGTTTGTGTTCGCGGTAGTACACCGAACTCCGCTGCCCACCCTGCGTATTTACCTGCGCCAGCAGACCGTGCCCATCCTGGTCGTCATCGTACTTATCTTAGGTGCCAGTTACTTAACCGCCACTCGCCTGCGCCGATTGCAGAGTCGAATCAGTTCCCTGGACAGCAAACTACTGGATCTGCGCCTGCGGGACCCGGTCAGCCACCTGCCCAGTCGCGCTCTGTTCGAAGACAGAGTTGCGCAGAACCTGCACTTGTCGCGGCGCGAGGGTCGCAACTTCATCATCCTCTGCCTGCAACTGGCGCCGCTGGACGAGCTGATGCACAACATGCCGCGGGAAGCGCAGGAGCAGACAATCAAGCAGGTCGCCGGCATCCTCCAGAGCACCCTGCGCAGCTCCGATACCCTGTGCTACGTCGACAACAGCATGTTTCTCGCCCATCTGCCGGCAACGGACAGCACCAACGCTAAAGTCATCGCCCACAAGCTGATCAGCGCGTTCCACGATACGCTGAATGTCGGCGAACACAGCTTTTACCTGCGCTGCCGCATCGGCATCAGCATCTATCCCATGGACGGCGCCGATGGCGAAACCCTGATCAAGAACGCGCAACTGGCCATGTCCGTCTGCGCCCAGGCCAACAACGATTTCATGCTCTACGACGCCAGTCTCGACTATTTCAACGTGCAGCGACTGTCGTTCATCAATAATCTGCGCAGAGCCATCCACCAGGACAAGCTCGAACTGTATTACCAGCCGAAAATCGCCCTGCGTAACGGCGCCATTACCGGTGCCGAGGTGCTGGTGCGCTGGCGCAACGACCAGGGCCAGTTGATCATGCCCAACGAGTTCATCTCACTGGCCGAACAAACCGGGCTTATCGCCCCGCTGACCCAATGGGTGCTGAACACCTCCCTGCGTCAGTGCGCGGACCTGCACCGGCATTTTCCCGGTCTGCATATCGCGGTGAACATATCAGCCTACAACCTGCACGACAACCAACTGGAACAGTACATCCTGTCCAAACTCAATACCTGGAAAATCTCCCCCCGGCACCTGGCCCTGGAAATCACCGAATCGGCAATGATGCGCAACCAAGCGCGCGCCATGGAGTTGCTCAACCGCCTGACTGCGCTGGGCATCAGGATTTCGGTCGATGATTTCGGCACCGGCTACTCGTCGCTGAGCTATCTGCGCAAACTGCCGCTGACCGAATTGAAAATCGACAAGTCGTTCGTCATCAACATGGCGCACGACGACAACGACGTCGTCATCATCCGCACCATCATCGACCTGGCGCATGACATGGGGCTGCACGTGGTGGCCGAAGGCATCGAAAACGATCAGGCGCTGCGCCATCTGGTGGCCATGGGCTGCGACACCGGCCAGGGCTACTTCATCAGCCCGCCGCTGACTTTCGGCGAATTCATCCACTGGGTGGGCAGCAACGGGGTTTACCATGTCGCCGGCGAAGATTATGCGGCAGGAAAGCAGGATGGCGGGTGACATAACAGGCAAGATGGTGCGTATAACGCACCCGCGCAGCGATGGCGAAGGCGTCCACCGATGGTGATGAAAATAATGATATTTGCTTTCCTGCCCGCGGCAGCGGTGGCGCTTCGCTTTTCCGGGACNNCCGGGACGTCCAGCGCCAGGGAGGGCGCTGGTCGAGCGCGCAGGGATGCGTCCTTGGCGGTCCCGGAAAAGCGGAGCGCCACCGCTGCCAAAAAGCGGGCGGGAACACCCTACTTACCACGCACTTAGACCGTGGGCAAACTTCCGCACATCGGCTACGGCGTCCGCAACGCCCACTTGCCTTTTGATCTGAATAAAGAGCTTGCTTTCTAGGCGGCAAGACAGTAACTACGGGTGGCGCCGATCCGGCGGGTGACGTCGATTCAACATCGCTCGGTGCGTAAAACGCACACTATTTGACGACTTTGAGGTTGGCGCGACTGGCTTTCGGATCGGCGTCTTCCGGCGCCGGCCCCTCTTCATCATCGTCGCTGAATACCATGCCACGACCGTTTTCAATGGCATAAATGGCCATTACCGCTTTGATCGGCACCGAAACTGCGAAGGACTTGCCGGCGAAGCGTGCGCTGAACTCCACCGTCTGGTTGCCCAACTGCAGGTCACGCACCGCCTTGGGAGCGATATTGAGGATGATTTTATCCTTGGAAACATATTCCTGCGGCACCACCGCTCCCTCCACCTTGGCATTGACCAGGAGGTAAGGCGAACAGTTATTCACCACGATCCACTCGTACAAAGCACGGATCAGAAACGGTCTACTTGAGCTCATTTGCATGACAACAGACTACCCTAATCAAGCGGCTCGGTGCCGCAATTCGCGTTCCAATTCCGAGAGGCTGGCCTGAAAGGTTTCACGCGCGAACATCCTCTCGGCGTAGGCGATGACACCTTTGGCCTGGGCCGGCAACTCTACCCCGTAACTGGGCAGACGCCACAACAACGGCGCCAGCGTGCAATCCATGAGGGTGATCTCATCGGACATGAAAAACGGCTTCTGCTGAAAAACCGGCGCCACCACCGCCAGGCCATCCCGCAATTCGCCGCGCGCCTTGTCGTCGCCGGCGATAATGCGATCGACCAGGCTGTACCAGTCACGATGGATGCGATACAGCATCAGACGACAACGCGCCCGCGACACCGGATCCACCGGCATCAACGGCGGATGAGGAAAACGTTCATCGAGGTACTCCATAATAACCGGCGCCGTATACAACACCAGATCCCGATCGATCAGAGTCGGCACCGTGTTATACGGATTGACCTCGATCAGGTCTTCGGGAAGATTGTCGGCTTCCACATAGTGAAGATCTACGTTGATTCCCTTTTCCGCCAGCACGATGCGAACGCGGTGACTTTCAATATCGGCTTCCCCAGTAAAGAGGGTCATAACTGATTTCCTATTGGCAATCAATGCCATCTTTATACTCCACAGTGCACTGCGTCGGTCAAGTGCCTTCTGCATGCGTTGCTAGTATAAACTAAAACGGGACACCAAGTGTCCCGTTTTGAAATTACTCATTTATTATCAACGACTTAAAAAGCCACAACCTGATCAGCCCTTGATGTGCACCAGGCCATAGCGGCGCAATGACCAGCGTACGGCAAACCAGGACACGGCCAGCACGGCTGCCGTGACGATGATATCCAGCAGCGAACTCATCGGCACGTGATAATACTGCGGATCGACGGAGCCGGAGACCCAGACATAGCGCTCGATCCAGGTACCAACAACCAGACAGCTGGCTACCGTAATGATCACCGCCGGATTATGCCGATTGGGCGTGTAGGTAGCGAAGGTAGTGAAGGGCACGAGGAACTTCAGGACGAAGAAGGTCCAGAACAGGAAACCCAGGCCATGCTCCATCATATTATGGAATCTCTCCATTTCCTCCGGCAGGCGCCCGTACCACATGATCAGGTACTGAGTGAAGAAGAAGTAGGTCCACAGGATGGTGAATGCGAGCATCATTTGCGCCAGATAATTCAGGATCTTGTTGTCTACTGGTTTGGTAGCGGCGCCGGTGGCGCGTAACAGAAACAGAAAAATAGCGAAAAATCCCAAAAACGCGTGGAAGTTGCTCACAAAGTGATAGACCCCGTAGCTCGGGCTGTGCCAGCCGGGCATCATGGTCATTTCAAAATCCCAGGCCACCATGGTTCCATACAGCACATAGCCGAACGGAATCAGCAGCGCCACATTGCGGAAACGCCGACGCACGATGGCCGAATCGTTGATCGCGGTTTCGTGCTGCAGCTTGATGAACAAGCCGTACAAACCGGTAATGACAAAAAAGCCGATTATCTGCCGCGCCACCAGGAATCCGTAGTTGTGCCATCCCGGCAGGTGATGCCCCTCCTCGTGAGCGTGACCCAGCCACTGGAATGTCGCTTCGCCGTTAGCCAGCAGCACCAGCAGCAGGACGAAAGCCACGGGAAACAGCACGCCCAGGGAACAGGCATAATAGCGCACGTTGTAACGCCATTTGCCGTTGGCCAGGTGCAGCAAAGCCGACAAGGTCACACCACCCAGCGCAATAAACAGAATAATCAGAAAATTGGTGGTGATGACCGACCAGCTACCAAAGTTTTCCATACTCAATCCACCTCTTTATCTGTTATTGGGTACCGGCCATGGTAGCGGCGGGTTCCTTGACCAAAGCATTGCGCACATAGTTGACCACATGCCAACGTTCCTCCACGGACAAATCGTTGGAACCGCCGCCTTCACCGGGTTTGCCGTAGGCCGGCATGATGGCGCTGCCGAAAGTGATGGTGCCCCAGATCCAACCGGGCGTCAGGTCCTTCTGCACATAGTCCATGGTCAGATCGATGGCGCCGATTTTCGGACTGACGGGGGAACTGGCCTTGCCGTCCAGACCGTGACAGGCCGCGCAATAGATGCGGAACAGGCGCCGGCCGATTTTCAGGGAGTGTTCATCGACGGCAATCGGATTGCTCAAGCCCTTCGCCTCCTCCCGATTGGCCACTTTGGTGGGAATTCCCGTCACCGGCACCGAGCGCGCCGGAAACTGGTGAATCACGCCATGATCGGTTTCCTGGGGCTTGATACTGGGCTGGTTCATCATGTCGGTGGACCAGGGCCAGGCCATCGCCGTGGCAGGTACCAGCATCGCCATTAACGGCAGTACGTACTTCATTGGATTTCCTCTTCGCGAATTTCCAGGGACTTATGCGTTTTGAACAGCGATTTGAGCTTGTCGCGCTGCGCCTCATCCGCCTCGACGATCACCCCGATCTGGTCGAGGCTGACTTTTTCGCTGTACAGGTTGCCGCGCTTGCGGAACAGGCCCGACATGAAGAGAAAAGCGAAAAACGTGGTCCAGACGCCGAAAAAGATCAGCATTTCGTACACCAGCACGAAATTCGACGGCAACGGTATCACCGGCTTGCCACCCTGCGGCTGCACCAGGAAGGTGGCCTGCGCCGACGCCAGGAACAGAAAGCCGAACACCAGGCCGAAGGTCGCGCCGGCCAGGGTCAACTTCGGAATGTGCACCGGCCGCTCACCCAGCACTTCCTCGATCTCCGGGTGCTCGATGGGAGAATTCAGCTTCACGTCATCGATGGAAACGCCAGGCACCTTGGAATGGCGGATATCGGACAGGGCGGCAAACGCCTCCTCGAAATCGCTGAACAACGCTTTGATACGGTATCTTTTCGACATGTTACGCTCCCTTCAATTCCGGTGTGCCGCCCGCGCCTTTGCGGTCGCTGGCGCGACGACTGTATTCCTTGGCGGCGTTCTCGTTCACCAGACGCCGGCGATGGAACACCATCTCTTTCACTTCGTACATGGAGACGGAAGGGAATACCTTCACGAACACCAGGAACAGCAACCCGAACCAGCCGAAACTGCCGAACACGATGGCCCACTGCACGATGCTCGGCCACTCGATGTACCACTGGTGTGGATCATGCGCCATCGACAGCGTGGGCGCGACTATCATCCAGCGCTCGAAATACATGGACAGATTGAGCAGCAGCGACACCACGAACATGGTCGGCATGTGGCGACGGAATTTCTCCACCGCCAGCGCAAACGGCACCACCATGCCGCAGAACAACATGGTCCAGAAGATCCAGGCATATGGCCCGGTAGCCTTGGCGATCAGCAGCTCCTTGGCGTAAATGTCATGACCGTACCAGGTGGAAGCGAACTCGATCAGATTGAGGTAAGTCCAAACCATGGCGATGGCGAAAGTCAGCTTCGCGGTCTTTTCCATGATGGCCACGGTCATGTACTCCTCGAAACGGAAGTAATAACGCAGCATTACGAACAGGGTGATGATGGCCGCGCAACCGGAATACAGCGCGCCGGCGACGAAGTACGGCGGGAACGAAGTAACGTGCCAGCCGGGCATGATGGACATGGCGAAGTCAGACGACACGATGGAATGCACCGATACCGCCAGCGGAATCAGGAAGCAGGCCATCAGCAGGTAGGTCTTGCGGAAATTGCGCCATTGCCGGTCGCTGCCCACCCAACCCAGGGACAGGACGGTGTAAATCTTGCGACGCCAGCCGCGAGCGTTGTCACGGCAAATCGCCAAGTCGGGAATCATGCCGATAAACAGGAACAGCATCGACGCCGACAGGTAGGTGGAGATGGCGAACGCGTCCCATACCAGCGGCGAGCGGAAGTTGGGCCAATGCCCCCGGTCGCTGACGTAGGGCAGCACCCAGTACAGGTTCCAGACGCGACCCAGATGTATCATCGGGAAGAAACCCGCGGTCATCAGCGAAAACGTGGTCATGGCCTCGGCGAAGCGGTAGATGGGCTTGCGCCAGTCGGCATGAATAATGTGCAGAATCGCCGACAGCAGGGTGCCTGAGTGGCTCATGCCGATCCAGAACACGAAGGTGGCGATGTACATATCCCACATGTGCGGATTATTGAGGTTGGTCACGCCCATGCCGGTGTTGTACTGGTAAATTTCCGCTGTCACCGCGCAGGCCATCATGGCGATACAGATGAAGAACGTGATCCAGTAGGCGCGCCGCGGATTTTCCATGCTGCGCAGCACGTCGGCGTTGATTTTCGCCCACTTGATTTGCTCGTCAATGTCTTTTTCAATCATTTCGCATCTTCCGTTTTTGTTTTCACTTCGGGGATTTGCCCCCCTCGTTTATATGCTGCTGTCCCGCACCCTCTCCATGTACATCACGGAGGGATCGATATTCAATTCCTCGAAAATGCGGTAACCGCGTTTTTCCGGATTCTGCTTGTGCTGTTTGTACACGCCGAGCTTTACTTCCTGCTGCGCCCACAGTTTGGCCACCTTGCTTTCCGGATCCAGGCGGTCGCCGAACACGATGGCGCTGGTGGGGCAGGCCTGGGCACAGGCGGTGGTAAACTCGCCGTCCTGCACCTTGCGATCCTCCATTTTCGCCTTGTCCTTCGCGGCACGGATACGCTGGACGCAGAAGGTGCATTTCTCCATCACCCCTTTGTCGCGCACCGACAGATCGGGATTGAGCTGCTGGTTCATCGGCTCCGGCCAGGCGCTCTCATAATAGGAATAGAAATTGAAATAGCGGTTACGGAACGGGCAGTTATTGGAGCAGTAACGGGAACCGATGCAACGGTTGTATACCTGGGCGTTGAGGCCATCCGGCGTATGATAAGTGGCCGCCACCGGGCACACCGGTTCACAGGTGGCCGAGTTGCACTGCTGGCACATCATCGGCAGGAAGGACGCGCCCTCCTCCGGATATTCCGGGGCGACGCTGCTGGTAGTGTTGATCGATTCATCCCAGTAGCGTTCCACCCGCAGCCAGTGCATGGCCTGCCCCTTGGCGAAACGTTCCTTGCCGACCACGGCCAGGTTGTTTTCCGCATAGCAGGCCGTCGAACAGGCGTTGCAACCTATGCACAAATCCAGATTGATCGCCATGCCCCAGCGATGCTCGTATTTGTGATGCCCGCCCTCTTCGGCGCCGCGCCGGTATTTGGACCAGTTTTCGAGTATGTTCTGCAGCGACATGGCTTATGCTCCTTCTGTACGTCTCAGGGTTTCCGCGCTGACCGTGCGCACGAAGCCCCGGCCCATCTGCACATCGCTGCCGCCGAGGCGAACGATGCTGTGGTTTTCGCCGGTCTTGCTGATCTTGACCTGGGTGGCAAACATGGCCAGTTCGCCGGTCTTGCCATCGGCGCGAGGATCAAGGATCTGCAAGGGATTCACCCCGCGATTCGCCGCGTAGCGTCCGTAACCCGTGTGCCCCTGCCCCAGCGGTACGGCAATGGCATCCGGGTGCATGCCGCGCAGCAGATAGGCGGTGGTGACGATGGCGCCGTTGCTGGATTCGATGCGCACTACATCACCGTGCTTGATGCCGTACTTGGCGGCGGTGGTGGGGTGGATTTCCGCCCAGGAGTCCCACACCACCTTGGCGATCTGGTCCGGCGACTCCTGCAGCCACGGCAGATTGGCATGGCGGCCGTCGAACAAGCCCATGCGCGCCGTCGGCATCAGGGTCAGCGGGAAGTCACCATCCGTCTTGCGGCCGGGCACCTGCACGTCGAAAGTCTTGACTACGAACTTGCCGGCACCGGCCTTGATCTTGACTTGACCATTCTGCAGCGCCTCTTCCCAGATGGCCTTGGGCGTGGTCTGCGCACTGCCGGTCACGTCCTTCATCGCCACCAGGGCATTGCTGAGATAGGCGTAGTAATCGGGGAACTTGCCATACACATCCGGTTTTTTGCGGCGCAGCAGATTCAGCACGATGTCGCCGAAACCGCGGGTGTCGGCGTACAGCTTCTCCATCAGCGGCTGCTGCACACCCAGCACCGGCTGCTCGCCGCCATGCTGCGCCATGTGCGTACCCCAGTCTTCCAGCGGTGACAGCAGCGGCAGCACCATGTCCGCGGCCTCGGTGGTTTCGTCCTGGAACATGGTCAACGCCACCTTGAGCGGCACCTGCGCCAGACTTTCCTTCAGCGCCAGGGCCTGCGGGGCGGTAAACAGGGGATTGGTGCCGTAGAAAAATACCACATCGAATTTCTTGTTCTTGACGGCGTCGGCGAACCGCGCCAGATCACCGGTACCGCCGGCCTTGGCCTGCAACTCATGCAAGCTCGTGGTGGCACCCGGCTCTATGGTCTTGCCGACATTGCCCAGCAGGATGTTCAGCGCCATCACCGCGGCGGTCGCCTGGTAACCATGCTCCTGGCCCTGCACTGAGGCACCGGCCAGCACCAGGCTGGGACGACGGTCGCGCAGCACTTTGCCGATGCGCTGGATACGATCGCCACTGACGCCGGTGATCTCCGCCGCCCGCTCTACCGTGAATTCATCGATGCGTTTACGCAACTCAGCACTGACCAGCGCGCCGTCGACATCACCCTTGCGCAACAGGTAGTTCGCCAGACCCAACGCCAGCGCGCCTTCAGTGCCGGGACGGATGGGCACCCACAGATCGGCGCTGCCGCCGGTCATGGACATCTTGCCCTCGACCTGGATCAGCGCGCCGCGTTTGCCGCGCCGCAGATCGGCGTACTGGCGCGCGTTGAACACCGGCGCGGTGCTGGCACCCATGAAATCCGCGCCCAGGGACAGCACCACGTCCGCCTTGTCGATGCGCAGACGCGGCGCGGCGTCACCCAGCATGTCATTACAAACCGCCGCCCACACGCTGTCGTTCACCACTTCATGGACGAAGTGCTGGCCGCCGCCATGGGCTTGCAGGAAATTCTCGATTAAAACCCGCTGGTGACCGGACACCGTGCCCGTCACCCAGGCGATACGCGCCGGATCGGTAGCCGCCAGCTTGTCGGCCAGCGTGGCATCGATCTTGTCCCAGGTGGCAGCCGTCAGCGTAGCGCCGTCACGCAGCGCCGGTGCGGTCACCCGATCGGGACTGTAGTGGGCCTGCACTCCCGCCTGCCCCATCTGGCAGATACGGCCGCCGCTGACCGGCGAATCCGGATTGCCTTCCAGTTTCAGCACCCGCCCTTCGCGCACCCGGCCGTGGATACCGCAACCGGAGGAGCACTGAGTGCAGGTGGACGCATACCACACGCCTACGCCGGGTATGACGTATTCTTCCGGCATGAAATAGGATTCAACAACTTCCTTGCCTTCCTCCAGTGTTACTGTGGACGGCAGATCACAGCCCGCCAGCGTGGCACTCGCCGCGCCGCCGACACCCAAAGCCTTGAGAAATTCACGTCGATTCAATTTTCCGCTCATAATGTCTGTCCCGTATCTGTTCTTCCTGCGCGATTATTTATGGCACTTCCAGCAATCGCCGGGCCCGCCGTTGGCTTCATGGCAGCTGCGACACCAGCCCATGTTGAGTGGCTTGACCTTGCGTGCCACCGTCATGTCCTTGAGCTGGCCGTGACAGAAAGCGCAGACTTCCNNCACTTGCTGGTCGGCGGTATGCCGGCGACCTTGCTGCGCCGCGCGTAAGTGTGACAGTACATGCAATTAATCTTGTTAACTTCCACGTGGATGTTATGCGGAAATTCGATCGGCTGCTCCACGTCCGCCCCGTTGTAACTTCCGCCCGGCGGCACGGCATCGGGCACCGCGGGCGCGGCCTGCGCCGGCAGTACTACCATCGAACCGGTCAGCAGCAACACCGCCGCCGCCACCGTGGTGAACACGGAACGCCCCGGACGGTGCTTCCGTTTACTTTGATATAGATTAACCGCGATTTGCATCCTCAATCCTCTTTATGCTTGTCAGCAAGGCGCCGGCAGCGACGGCATCCTTGAACCAGCCGGCGCGAACCGGCCCGACCGTCAACGACCTTTTCGGGTTACTGCTCAATGGGGAAACGACGCCACCCCCCTTTTGACTAAAGGAGCGCAAGCATCAGGAATCGGCCGGCATAAAAATATCCGACACGCTTGGTAGAACCTCCCCCGTGTAACACGAACGCATTTCTGACCAGTTATTTTTTTCCCTGCCGACGGCCCTTGCTATCCGTCGACTCGAATATCAGAAAATGCTGATTTATTTTTTATTTAAGCGAATTACTGCGTTTTTTTCAGAAGGGTCGATGCTAGACTATCCGTGTGCACTATGTCAACGGTGATAAGCCGGCGTAAATCTATATTCCTAAATGAATATTCTTGATGGCGGGACTAAATTATTTTTTATTGTCGGCAATCCGACGCGTCACACTTTTACCACAAATATATCACACGGCGCGTGACGCACGACGCTATCGGCGGTGGACCCCAGCAGCTTGCCAAAGCCGCTGCGACCATGACGGCCGATGACGATCAAATCCACCTTGTGCTCCAGGGCATAGTCGACAAGGACACTGCGTGTCACCCCGCATTCAATCACGCCACGGATAGGATTGTAACCCAGGGAATGGACCAGACCATCGATCTGCTGGTGTGCCCGGGCGATCAACTGCTGTTCCACGTCATGGAACTGAGGCACCACCAATTCATTCCCCAGATCCACCGGCATGTATTCGACCACGTGCAACAAGGTCAGCGAGGCGGAGAATTGCCTGGCGAAAAACACCGCTTTTTCTCCAACAACCGGCTTTTCCTCACGCAAATCCAACGCCGCCAGAATATGTTTGTACTGTGGATTCATGGCCCCAGGCTCCGCGCAAGGTTCAGAGCATCCCCATTTTTGCCAGCCGGGAATGATTCAATAGAAAAAGTATAGCACTTGAAACCCCCGCTCAGGTGTTCTCTCTAGCAGCGGTTGCGTTGTCGCTCAGTTGGTACTCGCGGCGCGGGCTTGCGCCTCCGACACCTGGGTATTTACCGCGGCTTTCGCGGTTTTTTCCAGCTGCTTGTCCAACTGGGTCAGCACAGCCGCCTCGGGCTGCAAGCGCCGGATGCGCTCGATCACGAAACGCGCAGCCGTTACATCCCCCTTCTCCAGCATGAATTGCGCCGCCTGCGTCATTTCCTTGATTGGTTGATCCAGCACCGTCGCCAGCTGGAGTGCCAGCCTGTCCAGATGCTCGGCGTCACCGATGGCGGCGTAGTAGCGCATGGCGGCGCGCAGCAAATGCGGCGCATCGGTATCCGCCGTCACCAGCCGGGCCAGTTGCGCGCCGGCACCGGTGGGATCGCGTCGCGTCAGACCCGCCAGCTGCCATTGACGTTCCAGATCGTTTTGCGGACGCAGCGCCGCCAGTTCCTGCCATTTGCCTTCCTCGAACAGCAGATAGGCGTTGGCGCCGCGCCGCCAGTAGGGATCCGCGATCCGCGCCCACGCCTGCCGCGCCAACGCCCACTCTTTCTGCTCCACATAGACCTGTAACTGCGCCACGTGCACGCTGTCCAGCCAGCTTTCGTGTTCACCGTACAAGCTGGTGGCTTCCGGGTAGCGGAATTGCCGCCGCAGGACAAGATACTGCAGGCTGCGCGACTGCACCGGTGCATCATTCAGCAGCAGCTGCGCCGCCTTGCGCGCACCGGTCACGCCTCTGGCGTCCAGAAAATGCATGCCGATGCCATACAAGCGATCACTGCCGGCGTCGCCGCCGAGATAAGGCAGGATATCGAGCGAAAAATTGTCCAGCAGAAACTGATAGGGATCCTCGTCACCGTGGGGTTTGCTGATCATGCCTGACAAGCGCACCTCCGACAGCATATTAGTATCGCTGTTGGCCACCCCACCCTTGGTTGCCGCCTCCAGCTGCGCCCGCGACAGACTGAAGAACCAGAACAGATCATCCGCCTGACGCACGTTGCGGATCTCCAGCATGCGCGCGATGTCCGGCTGCGTCATGCGCTGCTGTACGCGAGCGCGATCGAACACCAGTTTCTGGCGCGACCCGAACAACAACAGATCGCCGGTTTCGAGATTGCCGTAGCTGACCGCTTCGGGAAAGACGTTGAGGAATGCCCGGATCAGTGCCTTCAGCGTCGTCACGTCCATGCGGAACATATTGATCCACTGGCCGAAGATGCCGCCATCATTGAGGCGCGAAGCGGCGATGGTGAAAAACTGCTGGGTGAACACGTTGCTGGCCCCGGCGCGCCAGGGATGCGACGGCTGGGAAACGATGATGTCGTAGCTGGCATCGTCCACCAGCAGAGTGTTGCGCGCGTCGTTGAAGTCCAGGCGCACTCGTGGATCCTTCAACGCCGCCATGTTGTCGCTGGCGATGGCCCAGCCGGCTTCCACCACCGCCGGCTCCAGCTCCACCACCCGGATCGACTTGAGATCGGTAAAGCTCAGGGTGCGGGTAGTGATGCCGCCGCCAAAACCGACAACAAAGGCGGAGCGCGGTTGCTCATGGTAGAAGTAGGGAACCAGCCCCAGCAGCATTTCCGCCACCAGCATGTTGTGGGTATCGTTGCGATCAATGACCGATTCGTTCAAGCCGTTGTTCTGCAGGCGCACCAGATCATCGCCATAACTAGTCATGCTGATGACGCCGGTCTTACCTTCCTTGAGATAAAGAAACTCGGGTTCCTCGCCATTCTTCGAGCGCAGATCATAGCCCGCGTTGGCGATCAGCGCTTCGTAGTCCAATTCCGGCAGCAGCCAGTGGCTGGCGATAACCACGGCGGTCAGTGCCGCCAGCACCGCCCGCATACGGACATCGGCGATGGCGGGAAGAAAAATCAGCGGCAGCGCCAGCACGGCGGCGCCCGCCAGGGTAAGCAGACTGTTGGTGCCATATTGGGGAATCAACCAGAACCCCGCGGCGAGGGAGCCTAGTATGCCCGCCACGGTATTCACCGCGTAAGCCTTGCCGATGCGGCTGCGCACCCCCTGCAAATCGCCGCAATACAACTTGAGATTGATGGGAAACAAAGCACCGAACAGAAAGGTCGGCGGGAACAGCAGCACAAAGACATAGGCATACTTGAGCAGGTGCACCACCCAGTCCGGCGCCGGCAGGTGATCCACCGCCTGATCGACGCTGGGCACGGTCGCCAGACCAGCACGGGTGAGCAACAGCGACAACCCCAGCAGCACCAGCCCCAGGGTCATCCAGGTCTGGGGCGCGCGCATGTTTTCCAGCAGCCGGCGTATCGCCCAGGAGCCGGCGGCAATGCCGATGAGAAATACGGTCAAGATGGCCGAGAATCCGTAGACGGTCGTGCCGGCGAATATCACCAGGTATTTAGTCCAGCCGACTTCGCTGGCAATGGCCACCAAACCGGTGACAAACAGCACCGTCAGCGCCCGTCCCCGCAGAGGCGGGCTGTGCTGCGCCGGTCGCGAGCCGGAATCCAGATAAATACGGCTGGCGGTTTCCACCGGCGGCAACTGCAGATCGCGATTAAAACTCCAGGCGAGCACGACAATCAGGGCATTCAGCGCAACGGCAATGTAAATCGCGCCGTCCAGCCCTACATGCGGAATAAACACAAAACCCGCCAGCGCCGCGCCCAGTACCGCGCCGGCGGTATTGAGGCTGTACAACTGGCTCATGCGCAAACCCATGTCCCCCTGCCGGCGGATCATGATCCCCGCCATCACCGGGAATGTCGCTCCCATGCACAGCGTAGGAATAATCAACAAGGTTACGGTGAGGAAGAACTTCATGGTCAACGAGCTGCCCCAGGCCGGCAGCACGGCCATCAGCGCATCCAGATTGAGCAGCGTAGGCAGCAGCAGCAGCCCCGACAGACCAATGACGAATTCCAAAAGAATATAGGGCTTGAGATTGTTGATGCGATTACGGGTGATGCGCTCGGCCAGATAGCTGCCCAGTGCCAGACCGAGAAAGAACGCCGCGAGCACGGTGCTGATCGCGGCCGCCGTCGATCCCATGCTCAATCCCAGCAAACGCACCCAGGTCACCTGGTAGGTTAGCGCCGCAATCCCCGAAATCAGTAAAAAAGTCGCTGCTATGACAAACATCGCGCTATCCTGCCGAAGTCCAGTTCGAGTGTAAGGAGGGTTGGGCCAGGCCGATTAATAGCAAAGGTACGTGATCAGGATCAAGCGATATCGCCACTCCCCGCCCCCCCCTGTTGGCAAGCCAGCCCCCTGAGACCTGATTTTTCTTGCTAATCGGCAATGAGGGCGACCAGCAATATGTCGTCTAGATTGCATCTCTTTCCAAAGAATTGCTTAATATTTGCTCAGTCTATCGCTTAAAGTATCGTTAATTGTCATAATTAATAGCTATTAAATCCCAATCTTTCCTCCAACGCGCCGTCTCAAACTCGCTGGACGAAGAATTTACCACTATTTTTTCAATAAGTTACATTTGCTTGTCCGTTATCCACAGGGCTTGCCCTGGTTTTTGACTCAAACATCCCGCTATGTTAGCTTTATCCCGTTCCCTCATCCGGGGGAACCGTTAGTCTAACTGCTCTATCGTTAGCCTGGCGTCGTTAGCTAACTACTCACCGTGGTTAACTAACACCATAGTTGTTGCTAGTCAGTCGCAAGACTGCCTGGCCACACTGTTACACGTTAGTCGTTAAACCTAAACCGTAAATACTAACCATAAGGAGATTACTATGGGTGGTGGTGGCGGTGGTGGCGGCGGNNGGTGGTGGTGGCGGCGGCGGCGGTGGCGGTTAAGCCCCGTTTGTTGCAACACCAAACCATTGCAGCTTAGCTATCCGTAGCTATTGCAGCACACTTCCGACGTTGTAAGCCATCATACTACTTGATACTTACTGCTTATCGTCGTGTTGCCTGTGAAGCTCCCCGTCTCACCCGAGACACTGCTTTGCAGCTTTAACACCACGTTAATCAAAACGTTGAAGTGAAAGGGGCCGGCGCCGGCCCCTTTTTATTTATCCGCAGATTCTCCTTCTCCAGCACCCGGCACCTGGGTTTGCCAGCGCACCGCCTCCTGATACCCGGGATGGGACAGCAGCAGTTGCTGGTGACTGCCCAGGGTTACCGTGCCATCGCCATTGAGGTAAAGCACCTGCTCGGCCGACTGCAGGGAACTGTAGCGATGCGCGATCATCAAGGTGGTGCGATCGCGACGCAAAGCCTGCAAAGCCTGCATCACCTGCTGCTCGCTCTGGCTGTCCAAGGCGGCGGTGGCCTCATCCATGACCAATATCGGCGTATCACGCAAAAACGCCTGCGCCAGCGACAGGCGTTGCTTCTGCCCGGTGGACAGTTCCATGCCGCCACTGCCGACGACGGTATCCAGGCCCTGCGGCAGGGCGGCAATGAAGTCCCAGGCAAATGCCGCCGCGCAGGCCGCCTGCAGTTGACTCGTATCGGCCCCGGGTTTGACCATGAGGAGATTGGCGCGAATGCTGTCCGCCAGTAAAAACGGCTCCTGGGACACCACGGTGACCGCCGCGCGCAGCGAATCCAGCGTCACGTCGCGGATATCCTTGCCGTCGATGAGGATGCAGCCCGCCACCGGCTCATAATAGCGGGTAAGCAAGGCCGTCAGCGTGGTCTTGCCCGCGCCGCTGGGACCGACAATGGCCAGGGTCGAGCCAGAGGGCACGGTGCAGCGCAGATTGCGGTACAGATAGGGTTTGCCGGGATAGGCAAAAGCCAGGTCAGTGAAAGCCACCTCCCCCCGCGTCACCTGCAAGGGTGATGCCCCCTCACGGGTGCGGGTCAGCGGCTCGCTGCGCCACAGCGCGGTGATGCGCTCGGCGGCGGCCAGGCCGCCGAACGCCTGGAAAAAGATATCGGCCAGGCCACGGCTGGGCACGGTGAGGTAACCCAGGTAAAGCATGAAGCTTACCAGGTGACCAATGCCGAAACGTTGCTCGCGTATGCCCTCCACCCCCAGCAACACCACCACCAGACCGGTGAAATAAATCAAAAACGCGAAAGTATTGCCGTAAAACACATCGATATTGCGGTCGCGGGTCAGCCAATGCCGCGCCTTGTCCAGCACCGAAAGATGCAGATCGGCGATGCGCGCCTCCGCAGCGAAATAACCTATGCCGCGCAGCTGCGCCAGCGCCTGCTCTTCGAACGCCAGCAGCCGGCCGTTGTACTGATAGAAGCGCTCGGACGCCCGGCGTTTTCGCGGGGCGAATAATTTCTGATGGATAACAAACACCGGTGCGATCAGCATGGCCCAGGCGGCCAGACGCGCGTCGATCCAGAACAACATGCCGACATAGATACCCATGGTCAGCAGGTGGGAGCAGATCATGATCAACGCATCAACGATCACCATCTTGACCTTGTCCACGTCGGTGGACAGGCGGGCGAGCACATCGCCGCGCGCCAGCGGCTGCATGGCAGGAAAGGCGAGGTACAGCACCCGCTGCAAAATACCGTTGCGCATACGAGCTATTACGCGAAACCCCAGAACATTGGCCAGCACCCCGCCGGACAACTGGCTGAGCTGATTGACCACCACCACCGCGGCAAATATCGCCAGGGTGGAAAACACGGCTTCGTAACTCCCCTGCTGCAACAGGTTGAACGGCTGGCCGATCAGCCAGATCATGGCGGTATTAGTCGCCACGGCAATAACGATGGTCAGGTATTCCAGCAGCAGCAGCCCGAAGTCCGGGCGCACATAGCGCAGAAAAGGACGGTACACCGGCCACAGGCCGGCATAGGAAAGTTTGGCAGGAACAGCGGTGTCGTCCGTCATAAGGGGTATGGTGATTGCCAGGACTACCTTAACGGCATCTGCCGCCCGGCCACAAGCGATTTCACCTCCCGGGAAGATTTTTCCCCTCTACGGGCAAAAAAAAGCCCCGGGGTCACCGGGGCTTCCTTGGCCTGTGGCCGCAGGGGTGCTTACATCATGCCGCCCATGCCGCCCATGCCGCCACCCATTTCCGGAGCCGGCGCCGCCTGCTCCTTGGGCTTCTCGGCGACCATGGCTTCGGT
>DKAS01000136.1 GCA_002448875.1 Proteobacteria bacterium UBA6920
CGGGCATTCTCGCCTTGATGAAGGCGGTGAATGCGGCGTTGACGCCGGACCAGGTGGAGGTGAATTTGCTGCGTTCCGGCAGCATCACCCAGGATCTGGCGGCGGACGGCGCGGCGACGCTGGATAGTCGTTACGGCTACGGTCTGATCGACGCCTTGCTGGCGGTGCAGCAGGCGCAAAGTCTGGCTTCCGGGGGTGCGGTGCCACCGGTATGGCTGGTCAGCCCGGCGCGTGTGGATCTGGGCAACAATCTGAGCGAGGTCACGGTGCAGACCAGTGTCAATCCCGCCACTGCCGGCTTGACCCTGGTCAACGTAACCAGTGACAGCCCCTGGGTGAGCGCGCAACCGGTGGCGGCCGGCGGCAGCCTGCAAGCTGGCGATTACCGGGTGGTGGTCGACCGCACCGGGCTGGCCGAAGGCACTCACGAAGGCCATGTGCTGTTCAATCTGGCCGACGGCCATGTGGATCTGACGGTGGGTATGCGCGTCGGACCACTGATCGGCAGCGGCGATGCCGGCTACCTCTACGTTTTCCTGATGGATGCCAAAACCGAAGCGGTGGTTAAACAAGTGGCCGTCGGATTGATGAATAATGTCTACAGCTATACATTCAACAACGTGCCCGACGGCGCCTACTATGTGCTGGCCGGCAGCGACCTGGACAATGATTTTCAGATTTGCGTGCCCGGCCGGGAATCCTGCGGCGCCTATCCGTCGCAGGAGTACAAAACACAGGTGGTGATCAACGGTGGCCGGGCGACGGGCATCGATTTCAGCGTGGGCTTTTACGATTCTTACGCCGCGGCCGGTTTTGCCACCAGTACCGGACAGAGCACAGGGATACTACGCCGGCGGAATCCCTGATCCGGTGTGGAAACACCCAGGTAGACGATCAGCGGTTGTTTTTTTTTGGCCACATACTCTAAAATGCCGGCAGCGTTATCCGTTGTCGGCATAATGTTATTAAAGATTGTTAATTCTGAAATTGACCAAGCCTCGTCAGTTGGCTAATAACAGGATTTATAGCAAAGCGCTTATGATCACCTCCACCCTGTTCCGCCGGCTGGCAGGAAATGGGCGTGCGGTGCGTAAAGGTGGCTTTTAACGTAGTTCTTAAATAATAAACAGGCAGCGACTGAAACCCGTTCATGACAAATCGTTACGACGCCTCCGCCATTGAAGTTCTCAGCGGTCTGGAACCGGTGAAAAAACGTCCGGGTATGTATACCCAGACCGACCGGCCCAACCATCTTGCCCAGGAAGTCATCGACAACAGCGTCGACGAGGCGATCGCCGGCCATTGCCGGCGCATCGACGTGGTGCTGCACAAGGACGGTTCCCTGAGCGTCGCCGACGATGGCCGCGGCATGCCAGTGGACAAGCACCCCACGGAAAAGATGTCGGGGGTGGAAGTCATCCTCACCAAGCTGCATTCCGGCGGCAAGTTTTCCAACAAGAATTACCAGTTCTCCGGCGGCTTGCACGGCGTCGGCGTGTCGGTGGTCAACGCCCTGTCCAAACAGCTGGATGTGTGGATACGCCGCGGCGGCAAGGAGTACCACATCGCCTTTGCCGGCGGTGATCGCACCAGCAAGCTGGAAACCGTGGGCACTGTGGGCGCGCGGGTCACCGGCACCACCCTGCGTTTCTGGCCCGACGCCAAATATTTCGATACGGTGAAATTCTCCGTGCCGCGGCTCAAGCACGTGCTGCGTGCCAAGGCGGTGCTCTGCCCCGGCCTGCATGTGACCTTCCTCGACGAAAAGGAAAACGACCGCGAGGAATGGTGTTATGAAGACGGCTTGCGCGCCTACCTCAGCGTCAGTCTGCAGGGCCAGGCCATGCTGCCGGAAGAGCCATTCATCGGTTCCCTGCAGGGCAGCACCGAGGCCGTTGACTGGGCCCTGGTGTGGGTGCCGGAAAGCGGCGGCGAAGCGGTGACCGAAAGCTATGTCAATCTGGTGCCGACGCCGCAGGGTGGTACCCATGTCAACGGTTTGCGCACCGGCCTGACGGATGCGGTGCGCGAGTTCTGCGAGCTGCGCGACCTGCTGCCGCGCGGCGTGAAGATCGCGCCCGAAGACGTGTGGGACCGGGTATCCTATATTCTGTCGGTCAAGTTGCAGGATCCGCAGTTCGCCGGTCAGACCAAGGAGCGTCTGTCATCGCGCGAGTGCGCGACCTTCGTTTCCGGTGTGGTCAAGGATGTCTGCGGTCAGTGGCTCAATTCCCATGTCGATCTGGGCGAGCGCATCGCCGAGCTGGTGATCAGCAGCGCCCAGAGCCGCATGCGCGCCGACAAGAAAGTAGTGCGCAAGAAGGTGACTTCCGGTCCGGCGCTGCCGGGCAAACTCGCCGACTGCACCTCGCAGGATGTGCGCCGCACCGAGCTGTTTCTGGTGGAAGGGGATTCTGCCGGCGGCTCGGCCAAGCAGGCACGGGAGCGGGAATTTCAGGCCATCATGCCGCTGNNTGCCGCCGCTGTATCGCATCGACGCCGGCAAGCATACTTTCTACGCCCTGGACGAGGCGGAAAAACAGGGCGTGCTGGACCGCATCACAGCGGAAAATATCCGCGGCAAAGTCAACGTCATCCGCTTCAAGGGCCTGGGCGAGATGAATCCCATGCAGCTGCGGGAAACCACTATTTCGCCCGACACCCGCCGGCTGGTGCAGCTGACCATCCGCGAGGGCGACGAGACCAACCAGGTAATGGACATGCTGCTGGGCAAGAAGCGCGCCGGCGATCGCAAGACCTGGCTGGAGCAGAAGGGCAATCTGGCGCAAGTGATAGGCTGAACGCCGTCCCGCGCGCAGCGACGACCGATCAACGACACATCCCGGACATCAAGGCATGGGCAAGACTCTTAGTTTCGATTTCGACGGCATCGAAAAACAGCCGCTGAGCCAGTTCACCGAGAAAGCATATCTCGACTACTCTATGTACGTCATTCTCGACCGCGCCCTGCCCAATATCGGCGACGGTCTGAAGCCGGTACAACGGCGCATCATTTACGCCATGTCGGAGCTGGGTCTCAACGCCACCGCCAAGCACAAGAAGTCGGCGCGCACCGTCGGCGACGTNNTGATGGCGCAGCCGTTCTCCTATCGTTATCCACTGATCGACGGCCAGGGCAACTGGGGTTCGATGGACAATCCCAAGTCCTTCGCCGCCATGCGTTATACCGAATCGCGGCTGGCACCCTACAGCGAAGTGCTGCTGCGCGAGATCGACCAGGGCACCGTCGACTGGGTGCCCAATTTCGACGGTACTCTGGACGAGCCTTCGATCCTGCCGGCACGCCTGCCCAATGTCCTGCTCAACGGCACCACTGGCATCGCCGTCGGCATGGCCACCGATATTCCGCCG
>DKAS01000039.1 GCA_002448875.1 Proteobacteria bacterium UBA6920
TCTCGGCTTCTTCCAGGCGGTGCAAATAGTCTTTCAGCGCTTTTTTGTCGGACCACGAGGTGCCGTATACGCGTTGCAACATTTCATTATTGGAATCGCCACGCCAGTAGGCGCCAGCAAGCTTCATTAATTTAAACGCTTTGAGTTTGCCGGTGCTGGGCACATGCGGCCCGCGGCACAGATCGATGAAATCGCCCTGACGATACAGCGAGATCACCTCGCCCTGGGGGATGTCAGCGATAATTTTCGCCTTGTACTCCTCGCCCATGGCGCGAAAGAATTCCACCGCCTCGTCACGCGGCATTTCCTCGCGCTGCACCGGCAGCTCCTGCTCGGCCAGTTCCTGCATGCGCGCCTCGATCTTCGCCAGGTCATCCTGGGAAAAACCCGGCGGGTAGGCGAAGTCGTAATAAAAACCGTCATCGATCACCGGTCCGATGGTGACCTGGGCTTCGGGAAAGAGTTGCTTGACGGCCTGCGCCAGCAGATGGGCGGTGGAATGACGGATGATTTCCACGCCCTCGGCATCCCGCTCGGTAATGATCGCCAGACTGGCGTCGTGCTCCAGGCGATGGGACGTATCCACCAGCTTGCCGTCTACCCGCCCGGCAATCGCCGCCTTGGCCAGTCCGGCGCCGATATCCGCCGCCACCTGGGCAATGGAGACAGGTTGAGAATAGTTGCGTTTACTGCCGTCGGGCAAAGTGATCGTTGGCATAGGCTCTGCGCAAACCAGTTGATAAATCAACATATCCTGAATTTAAAGGTGTAAGTTTACCGGATTCAGGACAGAAAAAAAGCATCGACATGTCGATGCTTTTGGGTATTGGTAGGCGCGATTGGACTCGNNTCGAACCAACGACCCCCACCATGTCAAGGTGATGCTCTAACCAACTGAGCTACGCGCCTAAGAGGGACGGGAAGATAGCACAATCAACTCGCCATGAAAAGGGTGAATGCAGGCATTTACATGGCGCGGGTCGATTCAGTGCAGCCCTCCCTTGTCGCGGATGCGGTAAAACTCCTCCAGGGGAGAGATGGCGACGATTCCGTCACCATCGGTGCCGGAATGGGCTGTGTCCATGATCATTTGCGCCACCTCCGCCGCCCGGGCGTTATCGATCATCACCTCCAGCTGGGCATAGGCCTCCATGGATTCGGGAGAAAAGTTGTTGTTGTACTCACCGAACCCGGTGGCGGGAATCACTGTCGCGCCCTGCACACCGCCGTGGCGCAACACTTCAATCACCTCGCCCACCAATTCCTTACGAATAATAGCTATGACATTTTTCATCACCCTCCCCCCCAAGTAAACGCTGGCTTGCCCCCGCCATGCCGTCACCCTCTAACTTTCGATTACGATCTGTGTCCGGCGGCAAAGTATTTGCAATATACCTTCTGATGATTATAAGCATGGCAGGGGTCGGTTTTCATTATTTGTGGTCCGGGGACCGGAAGGTGATTTCATGGATACCCGGAGTTGCCGACACCGCGGCGATCGATGCCCCATCGGAAAACCGTCACTTAGGGTGTTTTCCGCTCTATCCCCTGGGTTGTCGGTTCGCTATACTCTTACAGCGATAAGTTCGACTTGATTATGTCAAATGAATAATTCCGCAACCAGCGACAACCGCACCAAATACGGCGCGCACAATGACCGGCGACTGAATCCCCGGGTCAATGTGCGTGGCTTGCAGGTGGCGATCGAAAAGCGCAAATGGATCTGGTTCAAGGATTACCATGAATGCCTGCTGTATGACATCTGTCTGGACGGCATCGGCATCGTCGCCAACGGATTGAATCTGAAACCGCAGCAACCGGTGCAGTTGATGCTGTCGGACAACGACTATCAGTATCTGGTTGAAGGCAAGGTGGTGTTCGGCAATGAGCTCGATGAATTCGTCTGGTACGGCATCGCCTTCGAGAATTCACCGTCCATGCTGGACCGGCGCATCGAACGCTGGGCGCGCGTCGCCTTCATGCAGCGCGAACTCAAGCGCAAGCAAAAGCTGCTCAAACTCCAGGTACAACGCCAGCAGCAGGAACAACGCCAGGCCGAGGCCGCCAGATTGGCCGCCGCCAAAGCCGCGGCCAGCCGGGTCGCGGCGGCCAAGACCGCAACACCGCCCGCGCCGCCCGCCCCCGCCTACAAGCGGCGCGAAGACCGCCTGAAAATTCCCGCCCTGCAGGTGCGTATCCGCAGCTGGGGACTGGATCATTTCTCCGAATTCGTCGACGGCACCATTATGGAAATCGGCCAGTATGGCCTGAGCATCCGCATTCCACCGCAGAGCGAACTTACCGAACGGGTTCGACTGGAAATCCAGGTGGAAGACAAGCCGCTGCGCCTGGTTGGCCGCATCTGCTATCGCGAACCGGTGGGCGACAGCCTGCTGTGCGGTATCGAGCTGCTGCAAGTCCCCGTCGCCTATGGCCAGCTCTACCAGCAATTCCTGGCGGAGCAGAAAGCCCTGGAAAAATCACGGCGTGGTGACCATATGGGCTCGGTAAGCGCTTAACTGCGCGCCCTGTTCCCGCGCATACGCGCTGAGCAAAGCCTGCACCGCCGCCACGTCCCCGCGCAGATAGCGCAGTCCATTGCCCGCTTCCTCGCCGGGCAGTTCGGGCAGCGGCCGGTCACAGGCATAAGCATAGACATACTCATCCCCGAAGGGCGGCGCCACCCGGTAACGAAACGGCTGTTGATTGCTGGGCACGGTGAAATACCAGCCGGCCTCATACTCCGCGGCCAGCGCCTCGCGATTAGGCAGCACCTGAATCAGGCGGCCTTCGGCATCCTGAAATATGATGGCAAGAAACGCCCGCCGATTTAAATTCACCAGAAAGGTCAGTTCATCGCCGGCGCGAAAGCGCTGGTTATCGCCAAGGTGGGTGGTGATTTCCACCCGCAGATGATCACCGGGCTTGGCAGTCAGGGCGCGGCTGGCGGGGGCGTCGGCGGCGCAGGCGCCGCCCGCCAGGGCAAACAGCAGCAGCACGGACGTCAGACGGCGCACGGCACTCCCCTCAAAACACATGATAGTAGCGCAGCAGCAGACCATTGATCTGCTGGTGCTGCTGCGTCTCGTTTGCGTCCAGACGCGTGCGCAGCAATTGCGTTTTCATGCCGAGCGAAAGCAGGTTGCGGGGGTTGACGGCATAGACGGCGCTGACCTCGACGCCCGCCCCCGCGCCCCGGCCGTGAATGCCATTACTATCCTCCACGGCGATAGGCATCAAACCACCTGTGGCGAAGAGACTCCAGTCAGTCGAATAAGTATGATGGTAGCTGGCACCGGCGCCCAGACCCATGTAGCGGAGGAAGTAACCATCCGCCCAATTGTCCTGCAGAACTTTGCTGTTTATATAAAAGGCCAGCGGACGCCAGAAGTTATAGCCGGCCACAATGTCCAGCTCACTGTGGCCGACGATGGTATTGCCGTCGCTGTTGGTGGTGGTATCGCCGTCGGCTCGCGGATAACTCGCGCCGTTAAACACAAAGCTGGCCGCAGACAAACTGCCACCCAGGAAAAAGCGCTGGCGCCGCCACTGCAAAATCACGCCGGCGGAGGCCGCGCTGGAACTCACCTCGTC
This sequence comes from Proteobacteria bacterium UBA6920, assembly GCA_002448875.1. Classification (GTDB taxonomy): domain Bacteria; phylum Pseudomonadota; class Gammaproteobacteria; order SG8-11; family SG8-11; genus UBA6920. The sequence goes on from DKAS01000039.1 coordinate 3,595, forward strand.
GGAGCTGCTGGTCCCGGTCGACGACTGCTGACTGTGCTTTTGCTTGATCTGCCAATCCAGGGACTGTACCCGGGCACCGACACTGAATCCTGATCCCTCCACGGTCTCCGCGGCCGGCACCGGCGCCGCCAGGCCCGTCAGCAGCAAGCCGACACCGGCCGCATAAGCGGCGAACCAATTTCCCCCTGTGGGCATCGTCCTCATCCGTTGTTGACTCGAATTGGTGGGCTTCACACCCGCCTCCGATGTGCGCGGTTCATAATGATGGTACCGGCATCATCACTGCCGGCGGCGCCGGTGCCGGCGTTGGCGCAGTTACCGGTGCCGCAGGTGCGGCGGCGTGCGCGGGTGCTGGCGCGGCTGCGTGTGGTGGTGAGCCCCTGGCGCCCTCGTCATCGATCACATTGACTTTGACCTTGACGTTTTCCCGGGACACGCCGCTCACCCGCACGTCGATTTTGACGAAAATGAATTCGCCCAGCTCGTCGCCCGCTCCCTGCAGCACGCCGCTTTCCGGCACCTGTTCCGAGTTGTTGGCAACGGCTTTTTCCACGTTGGTGGACAGCTCGCTGACCGTGATCAGCGGCTTGTCATTGTGCTGCAGTTCATTGAGCAGGAAATAAGTGAAGGGCGACTGGCCGGAGTTCTGGTAGCTGTCGTCGACGAACTCCACCCCGCCGGCGGTGACGATCTGCACGCTCTTCTTCGCCGCCACTTTCTGGTAATAACGCTCCACGCCGCTGTCCGGAGTGATCGCCCGTACGCCGGAGCGCAACAGACTGCCGCTGAAACAGGAATCGGCGATCAGCAGCGTGTGGCGGGCCTTTTCGGCGATGATATTGAGTTCGTCCCGGATGGTGGAATTGCGGATGAAGGTGCTGGTATCCCGGCCGTCCGCGTCTACCGGCACCCAGTAGCCGCGCCCGCCCTCCTCTTCCAGGTAACCGTGCCCGGCGTAATAAACCAGGACATTGTCACCGGCCTGTACTTTGCGCGACAGTTCGGCCAGCGCCTCCAGCATGGCGCGCCGGTCGCCGTTCTCCACCAGGGTCACGTCGGAAAACGCATAACGCTCCGCCAGCAGCCGTTGCATCGCCTTGGCGCCCGCCAGCGCCGTCTGCAGGGGCTGCCAGCGATGGCTGGGATCACGATAGGTGTTGTTGCCGATGAGCAGAGCGCGAAACGTTCCCAATGCCAGAGCATCCGCGCCGGCGGCCTCCTTGCTCTCCAGGACGATGCCGCGGCTTTCCGCCATGCCCGGGGGGGAAACTATTGTCATGGTCAGCGCCAACAGCACCGCCCGCCCTGCCATCTTGGTCATAAAGATCTACCTTGTCTGCTCCACTGCCAGCGGCACGAAGCCACCGCGGGCAGTAAATTGCCGTTGATCCTGTAGTGTGCCGCGCAACTCCCACTGATATCTGACGCCGGGCTGCAAGGACTGCGCCGTCAGGGCCAGCCGAACCTGCGTTTCCCCGGTGGTAAGCTCCGCCAGCCGCTGCGCTTGCGCGTCCGTCACCTGGTCCAATGTCAGATGGTAGGTCAAGGCGCCGACGACCGCCGGCCAGGCCAGCACCAATCTGCCATCGCTGTCCACCCGGGCGCTGACGCCGGCGAACGGGCGCTGCTCGCCATCGCGGGCGGCACTGAAAAATCCTATACCCGGCGGCGCGTCTCCCGTCGTGATCTGCAACTGGCCGTTGTCCTGATACGGTGCCAGCGCCAGCGCTGCGGGCGGCGCCAATGGCGCGCTACGCAGCACCAGAATCAACAGCGGCACCGCCAGCAGGGCTATGACCGCCGCGGCCCAACGAGGCAAAGGCTGCCAGTCGCCACTGAAACGCAGACCCGCCAGCAGCCGTTGCAGCCACAGGCTGCGGCTTCCCCGACCGCCAGCGCCGGCCACCGGCGAGGAGCGGGACACAGCCGCGGCGGCGTAATGCAAAGCCGCGCGCATCCAGGTACTGTTGGCCGCCAGCCGCTGCTGCACCTGGCGGCTGTCGGCGGCGGGCAGACGCCGGTCTACATAGTCGGCGATGGTCTGCATTTGCGCCTCGCTGACCGATTCCCGCGCCCAGCCGCGCTGTACCGACGTCTGTACCCGTGCCAGACTGGCCAGCCGCCGCCGGCAGTGAGCGCAGGCGCTGACGTGCGCCAGCAAATCGGTGGCAGCCGCCGTTTCCGGCCGCACCACCAGTTCGGCCAGACTATCCAAAGCGGGATGTGTCATCACACGTAACCCTCATCATTGCACCTTGGGTAAAAAGACGACAATTTCTTCGACATTTGACTCAGTCCTCATCCCCCTGCACCATGCGGGTTAATTTGGCCAGGGTTTTGCGCCGAAAATAATAGAGCTGCTGCCGGTCCGGCGCGCGCTCGGCAGCGTCTTCCTGCAGGCTCAAGCCCAGACGCTGCAGCGCGGCCAGCACCTCATTGGCATCCGTTTCCTCCACCAGCATCGCTTCCAGCACGAATTGCTCCACCGCTGACAAGCGCTCCCAGGCGGTGCGCAGACGCTCCTGCATTTCCACGTCCTCGACGGCCGGATCCCAGGCGGCGATATCGGCCTCGCCGGCGGCCTCGTCGTCGTCAGGCGCATGCAGACCGGTGAGCGACAGGGTGCGCGGCGGATCCAGCAGATGCAGGCGGTTGCGCCGCGCCAGCTCCATGATGATCTGCTGCGCCAGCGTCTGGATTTCCGCCTCCGCCCGCCCCAGACGCTGGGCAATCAGCGCCGGCGTGTCGCCATCCACCAGACCGTAGTACACACGATCGGCCAGCGGCGCCAAATCGCGCAGATACACCGGCACGTGAATGCGCCGGCCGAAACGCCAGTCCTTCCAGCGCTCGTAGAACGGCAGCGAGTTGGCGATCTGAAACAGGTAATCCTTGAGGCCGGCGCCATTACGTCCATCGTAGCGTTGCAGGCGCTGATCGCGGGTCAGATCTTCCAGCATCCAGGCGTAACCGGCATTGCCCCACTCGCACAGGGGGCCGCCGCCGGCCGGGTACTTGTAATCCACCTGCACCGTGCACTGATAGACACGAAAATTGCCGTGGCAGTATTTCCGGCACAGGCGCTGGTTCTGGTACTTAATGATAGGGTCCACCAGCTGGGTGATACGGCCGCGCGCCTCACGGTCGCCGTCCACCGCCCGTGACACCAATGCTCGATCCGCCACGTTGTCGCCGGCGTCTGTTTCCTCTCGCCGCCCCGTTTCTGCCATATTGTTATTCACCGGGAAATCATTTTTATAGACAACAGCTATGATACTAAGAACTACATTAATAAAGCCACCTGCATGCCCCGCGCTCCCGCCACCTGGCGCGCCCGCGGCTACCGGTCACGGTTGCGCCACCGGTGAATAACGAAACCAGCCGGCCACGCGATTGCGCATCACCTGCAAAGCCAGTCCCTGGCGATCATAAGCCAGGAAATCACCGCTGCTCAGGTGCAGGTAGCGATCCGGCATGCCCAGCGATTTGAACGCGCGATCGACACCGTCACCGAGCAGGTTGGATTGCGGCGGCGTCGCCTCCACCCCGGGGCGATACCACCGCGCCAGTACCCGGCCGCCAGCATCGCTGACCTGGCGGGAACCGTCGGCATACACGCGCAGGGACAATTTTTCCCCCTCCAGCCACACTTCCTGCTCCTGCAACAGTGCTTGACCGGCTCCCGGCAACGGCATGCCCGGCAGCGCGTCGCGGTCCACCGTCGTCAGCACCGTCTCGGTAGCGGGACGCAACTGGGCCACCGCCAGACGAAACAGCATGCTGTCCCCCGCGGCTTGCGCGTGCCGGGCCAATTCCAGCCACAGCGCCGCCGCGTCATCATTGCGTCCCGCCGCGCGCAACTGAACGCCGTGGTTATAGCAGGCGGCATAAACATAAAGACTGCGCGGCAGCAGGGTCCCCTGATACGACAGCTGCACGGCCTGCCGCGCCAGGCGCTCGGTCTGGCGCAGGGCGCGGGCGGTCTTGCCTTCCATTGCGTCGCTCATGGCCAGCAGCAGATCGACCGCCGCATCCCCGCCGAAACGCCCGCGGTACTTGCCGCGCAGGATACCCCGGACCATATCGACATTGCCGTCGAGTAGATAGCTTAGCGCGGTCATGAAATACGCCATGGCGTGCTGCGGCGCCAGTTGCTGCGCTTTTTCGTAGGCGTCCACTGCTTTTTGCAGCAGGCGGGAGCGTTGCCCCTGCAGAGCATCGCGGCGCCGGGTGTCGCCACCGCGCTTGGCGCTCAGGGTGGCGGGCAGTGCCGGTTGCGCATCGAGCAGCAGTGGATAAAAAAACGCCGGCTGCCGGGACAAACCTTCCCGCTGCAAGATTTCGTCGACGCGCAGCGCTTCCAGAAAATAACTGGCGCCCAGGCTGGTGTAGATTTCCCGTCCCGGATAGTCGCGGCCAAACCCGCGCAGATAGAGACGCGCCGTCTCCAGATCACCTGCCACCAGTTGCTGCACGGCCATTTCATACAGCGTCGCCTGGGCAGCCACCGTCTGCAACTGAGCGCCGGCACGGGCCGCCCGGCTCTGCGCCTGCTGGCAGGCCGTCTGCGGCACCGACCGGTCGGTCGCGCCGCACTCACCGCGCCAGATCGATTCGGCCCAGGTGGTAAAAAAATCCTTGCCCTGCACCACCTGGTTGGGATCGTAGCCAACGATGCTCATCATCATCAGACCGTCGTGGTCGGCCTGCGCTTCGCGCCGCTCCAGATCGGCCAGATCATCGGCGCTCAGGCCGCGCAGCATTTGCTGCTGCACCTGCGGCACCTGGGCGCCGGCCAGGCGGAAAAACTTGTAGTGCCACATATCGTCGGCGCGCTGGTGCGCCAGTTCGTGCGCCAGCACGAAGGCCAGCAGATGCGCCGCCTGCTGCCGTCCATAGTGTTTGCAGATATCGATGGCGCTGCGGCTGAGCAGGATATTCCCGTCCGCCAGCGACGCCGCCCAGGGCCCGTTGTCGGACACCACGACGAACAAGTTGGGAGTCACCCGCGCGTCGTCCCAGGTGCGCAACAGGGTGTCGAAAACCTCATAGGCCAGCGCCACGTCGGCATCGGTGTCCGGCGCCAGGGTGTGCGGCTTCCAGTAGGTGATGGACTGGCGCGGATCTTCCGGAGGCACCAGATTGGCACCCCAGGCCCCACCCCCCAGAACCATCGCCAAGACCGCCACCAGCAGAAACCACAGCTTCGACATTGTCATGATACCGCAATTCATTTCAATTGATCCTGTAGAGACTCCGCGCCGTGGACGATTTGAAGGCTGACTGCGGATATTTTCCGTCGGCTGGCAAACGCGTGGGAAAATTGCGACCCACATCACAATATCCTTGATTCGTTTCAAAAACTCCACCCAGGCCGCGTCTTGCAGTTGGGCAGCGATAAAAAATTCTGCAAAGGAGATACACCATGTTTCAACACCAACACCCGCGCAAACTGCTTCTGTCCTTCGCCGTCGCCGGTATCACCAGCCTGACTTTGTACGGGTGCCAGCTGGGCAAGGAGGAAACCAAGGTAGACCCCAACCACAGCGCCGTCAAACTCAGCCTCAATCTGCCCGCCAGCATGACCGGAGCCGACAGCAGCAGCACCAGTGCCCGCGGCATGCACCTGGCGGCCACGCGCAGCAGCCCCTGCTGGTACCCGGGGGTGGCGGACGAGGAACCATTCCGCAATGGCTACAATATGAACAAGTTCATGGTTTCGGCGGTGGCCACCTGGACCTGCGTCGCCGACACCGCCATTGAAATCGTCAACTACGTTCCGCACGACGGGGACATCCACCACACCAAGAACGACACCCAGGCGGACAACTACAAGAGCGACGAACCCACCCACTACAGCGTCAGCGACGATACGGCGACGCAAACCACGGTGCGCCTGTACTACGGCTACGATCGCGCGACGCCGCCGACCGCCGACAGCCATCCCGGATTCTTCCTCGCCTGGAACAAGACCTCCGACGACGATCTCGCCGGCCGCATCGTGTTCGATGCCATGGAGGTCAACCCGCAGCGGGAAAACAAGGAAGATCCGGTGATCATGCGTATGGACTTTACTTACAGCGCGCAGCAGAAGTTCGCCACCATGTATCTGCAGTTCGACGACAACAACCCCTGGGCGGACGGCCTGCGCATCGAAGTCACCCAGGACCTGCTGGCCAACCCGCTGAACCAGGTGTTCACCGCCCGCGGCCTGATGGCGATGAAAGCGCAGTTCAGCCCCGCCGACGGCATCAGTGAATTGCCGCGTCTGCAGATGTTCACCGTGGCCGATCAACTGGGTGAAGGCGCCACCGCAGCCGAATTCGCCGATCTTTCCCTGGCGCTGCCGCTCAATGCCAGCAGCGGCAACCATCTGGGCAACTACCTGTTCACCAAGACCGATCTGTATTTCTTCGATGCCGATCAGTCCACCAGCGAACCCTGGGACTATATCTACAAGACGGTGACTGCCTCGACCTACCGCGGCGGCCGCACCACGCCGGCCAGCGGCGGCACCTGGCTGCCGTTTGATCCTTCGCAGGACATGATCATCAACGCCCTGCAGCTGGACGCCAACTACTTCACCGGTAGTGCCTGCGCCGCCGTCGGCGACGATTGCAACGCGCTGCTGAACGCGATCATCCGTGACGGTTTCGCCGGTCAGGAAAAAAATCAGGGTGCCGACCCCGGTGACTGGCGCAGCAGCGCCATCGCCGCCCCGGCCTATCTGTCGACGGTTTATCCCAACGGCAGCGACTGGACCGACGCATTCACTATGGAATTTACTCCCGCTCCTTGAGTCGGCTCCTGCCGACACGGCCGGTAACCCTGGTTACCGGCCTTCTTTTTTTATTCGATCAGTGTTTGCCCAATTGGCGCACGCAAGTATCCCTGGCGTGCGTCGCATTGTCGATCAGGCTCTTGTCCTCGGCGCCCAGCTGGGAATAGTTCAGGCTTTCCTTGTCCGCGGTGACAAAGAAAATATAACTGTCGAAGGTCTGAGTAATCGGCAACTCCTGGCTCAGGCATTCACAGAACTGTTTGTGACCGAAGGCGAGCAGGCAGCTCTCCAGGGTCTTGGCGGCGAAATTTTTCTGCCCCATGATGGTGTCCTTGACCATATCGACCATGGCGTTCAACGCCTGTTGATCCTCCGGTGACAAGGCCTGACTGCTCTCCTGACTGACCGCGTGGGCAGAAGATGCGGTAATGATCGCTGCCAGCAACAGGGCGTGGCCGCCCGCGAGTCGTATCATAAGCTTGTATCCAGCACCAGTTTACCGGTCACCCCACCCTGCTCGATCGCGCGATGCGCCTGCGCCGCTTCTCCCAGAGCAAACACCCGCGCCACATGCACCTGCAGTCTGCCGGCGTCGAACAGGGCTGTCGCCTGTTCGAGGATTTCGCGCTGGCGCCGCTGTTCCGCCGGCAAGTCATAAAACATCGGAGACAACATCAGCTCCAGCGACACCCGCAGATTGCGGTTGCGCGCCAGCTTCCAATCCACGCTGTTATCGGGTTGCAGCAGGGTAACGAGATCGCCGTAAAATCTTACTGCCGCGAAAGTCTGAGCAAAGGTGGCCCCGCCCACGCTGTCCAGGGCCATGCTCACCCCGCCCTGCCGGCTCCATTGCTGCACCGCCGGGGCGAATTCCTGGCGGCGGTAGTCGATGCAGTGCTCGGCGCCCAGATCGCGCACAAACGTTTCCTTAGCCGGGCCACTGACTGTGGCGCAAACCCGGGCGCCGTGCTCCCGCGCCAGCTGCACCGCCAGATGACCGACGCCGCCGGCGCCGGCATGCACCAGCACTTCGTCGCCGGCACGCACGCCGGCGCGGTGAAACAGCGATTCCCAGGCCGTGATCAGCGCCAGCGGCGCCGCCGCCGCCTGGGGGAAACTCAGCGATTGCGGCTTGCGCGCCAGATAGTCCTCATGCACGATTTTGTACTGCGCATAACTTCCTTGTTCACCGCCGATACCACCATGGCAGTAATACACCTCGTCACCGACCCGCCAGCGGCTGACCCCGTCACCCACCGCCTTGACCACGCCCGCACCATCGCAGCCCAGCACCGCAGGGTAATGCCCCGGGTAATAGGTGCCACGGCTGCGCAGCTTGGTATCCACGGGATTGATGCCCGCTGCCTTGATCTGCACCAGGACGTCATGGGAGTGTTGCACCCGGGGATCGGGCAGATCGCCGAACGCCAGCGTCTCTATGCCCCCCGCGGACTGCACGGTCACGGCTTTCACGGTTGCCACCTCAGGGATGGAAAACGCCAGTTTACTAAAGATGCACCATGGGGGAAAAGCGCGCGATCGACAAAAGTCGAATCATTCCACGCCGGGGACACTGGTGTAGTTGGTAACCATGCTGAGAATATCGTCAAAACTGTCCTTGAGCACGGAGACCCGCAAGCCGAACTGCGTCATTAAAAATGCGGTTACCTTGAGATTTTCACGGTCAAGATAGATGACATAGTGTTTGGCAGGATCAAGGGTGGGCGCGACTTTGCGCAGCATTTTGAACGGGATGTTGACCGTGTGCTGCAGATGGCTGCGATTGGCTTCGTTGGGCTCGCGCACGTCGACCAGCAACGCGTCCTTGCCCAGGTGTTTCTCGATATCGCGATAGATCACATAGCTCAGCAGGGGCTCGACCACCTGGGAGATGAAAACGCTTTTGTCCAGCCGCATCAGCACACCGTCGACTACCATCACTATGGATGCATTGCGTTTGCCGTCGTTGATCAGGGCCTCTTCGCCGAAACCAGCGCCTTCCTTGAGTGTGACCAGTTCCACCGGCTTGGCTCCCGGTTGCGCCTGCCACACCACCTTGCACACGCCTTTCTTGACGATGTAATAGTGATCGCCGATGTCGCCCTGGCGCACCACCACAGTGCCCTTGCGCACCGGCACTTCCTGCAGGTGGGACATGACGTACTGGATGTTCTGCACCGGCAGTTTCAACGCATCCAGATACTGCACGAAGCGCGTCATCCAGTCATCTTCCTGAGCGACGCTGATATCGTCCACCTTGTAGCTGCTGGAGTGTATGCTCTGCGCCACTGTGTTCAGCACTTCGTCGTCCATTTCGATGACGACCACGCGTCCCACCGCCTTCACCGTGGCGCGCCGCGGCTTGTCGTTGGACAGGGCTTTGATGGACTGGGGGGAAATGGAACTGACGGCGATTGCGGAGCCGCCGGCGGGGGTCATTTCCACCTCGCCGCTGACCAGAAAAAAGGTCCGGGTCTCGGTATCACCTTCCTTGAACAGGAACTCACCATGGCGCAGCGGACGCAACAGCGCTTTTTCCGCGATCTTGGCCAGCACCTGTTCACTCTGTTTATTGAAGGGTGAAAACAGTTTCAGCTGCTTCGCCGTTGGATGTACCGGTACTTCTTTGTCAGCCATGAAAACTCCGCTCTAACCCCACCTGTCCGCCCGCGCACCATTCCCGGCGCCAGTTCACAATCCGCGTTTTTTTGCTTGTCGTACCGGTAGATATCGACCTGGCGCCGGCGAAACTTAGGATTGTGAACGAGTACCGTATTACGGAATTTAAGCGGCAATTTTTTTTAACTCTTAAGGGGGGAAACCTAAAAAGATGTGCCTGCCTATAGCTATTTTTATTATGGATTAAAGCACCGGCAGCCCCTGCCACAGACGAATCTCCCGAGGACTGACAACCGCCTGATAGGCAAGACATTCCACCCCCAGGGCCCGGACACGGCGCATTTCCTCTCCATAAGCAGGGTCTATGGTATCGGCCGGGCTGACCGCCGTGGCGTCCCGGCGCTGCACGCAATACACCATCACCCCCCGGGCACCGGACGCCACCATGGCCGCCAGCTCCTGCAGGTGTTTGCGCCCGCGCTCGCTGACCGCGTCCGGGAAATAGGCGACACCCCGCTCCACCAGGGTGACGTTTTTGACCTCCACGTAGCAGTCTGCCGCAGTGGCGTGGCCGCGCAGCAGCAAATCGATGCGGGAACGCAGTTCGCCGTATTTCACTTCCCGGCGAATTTCCCCGTAGCCCTGCAGCTCGGCGATGGTGCCGTCAACGATGGCTTCTTCCACCAGGCGATTGCTCAAACCGGTATTAATGCCGACGGTGACACCGTCGCCGGTTTCCACCAGTTCCCAGCTGTAGCGGTACTTGCGCTCGGGATCGCCGCTGTCGCGCAGCCAGACGCGGCTGCCCGGCTCGGCGCAGCCCCGCATGGAACCGGTGTTGGGAGTGTGGGCGGTAAGCACGCTGCCGTCGGCTAGGCGCACATCGGCAAGAAATCGCTTATAGCGCTGGATCAAGCGGCCTTCGATCAGAGATTCAGTGAATTGCACGGCGCCACCTCCGGGACTAAACCCCGATCTTGCCGCCCAGACGCTGGATCTGATCGCGCAGCCGGGCCGCATCCTCGAATTCCAGGTCACGGGCGTGCTGGTACATGCGTTTTTCCAGTTCCGCCAGCTTCTTACCCAGTTGCGCCGCGGTCAGCGACTCATAGGCGATGACCTCCTCGGCCACCTTGGCGAAATGCCGCGGCGTGTCGGGCGCGCCGGCGTGGGCGCCTTCCATGATATCGCGCACCGCCTTCTGCACGCTGCGCGGCGTGATATTATGTGCCGTGTTGAATTCCATCTGCTTGCGCCGGCGGCGTTCGGTTTCGTCGATGGCGCGTTGCATCGAGCCGGTCATGCGGTCGGCGTAGAGGATAGCGGTGCCCTGGATATTGCGCGCGGCGCGGCCAATGGTCTGCACCAGGGAGCGCTCCGAGCGCAGGAAACCTTCCTTGTCCGCGTCNNGCCATGCGCTTGGTCAGGGTGGTCACCAGCACCCGCTCCTGGCGGGCGACCCGCTTGTTGATCTCGGAGAACAAATCATCCACCTGCGTGCCGGCCGGACGCACCTCCACCTGCGGGTCCACCAGGCCGGTGGGCCGCACCACCTGCTCCACCACCTGACCGGAATGGGACAGTTCGTAGCCGGCCGGGGTGGCCGACACATAGACGGTCTGCGGCATCAGCTGCTCGAACTCCTCGAACCGCAGCGGCCGGTTGTCCAGGGCCGAGGGCAGACGGAAACCGTAGTTCACCAGGTTCTCCTTGCGCGAGCG
>DKAS01000035.1 GCA_002448875.1 Proteobacteria bacterium UBA6920
GTTGACAAACCAGATCAACAGGATGAAGGCGATCATCTGCCCGATCAGGGTAACTGTAATATTCATTGCCTGGGTTCCCTCATCTGTTCACAGTGACGCAACGGCGCCGGCTTAACCGCCAATGGTCTTGATCGCGGCTTCCAGGGCGCCGACGAAGGGGTTGGCGAACAGGAACNNCATCAGACCGGCGAAGATGAACATATTGGTCATCAGCGCGGGACGCATTTCCGGCTGGCGAGCGATGCCTTCCAGAGTCTTGGCGCAGATCAGACCCCAACCGATAGCGGAACCCAGACCCGCCGCCGCCAGGATCACGCCGACGCCAACCGCGGTGTAAGCGTAGATAGTCGCGATCATTTCTGCATTCATTGTTTAATCTCCTTCAATTCAAAAAGTTGTTATCTAAAAAAGTGAAACCCGTTTTCGCTGCCGACCGCCATCAATGATCCGAGGTATGCGCCATACCCAGGTAAACGATGGTCAACACCATGAAAATGAACGCCTGCAGGGTGATAACCAGCAGGTGGAAAATCAACCAGCCCAGATCCAGCACCACCTGCAGCGGCAGCCAGAACAGCGCGCCCAGGCCGACCGCCAGGGTGCCGCCGATCAAAGCGATCAGCAGGAACACCAGCTCGCCGGCAAACAGGTTGCCGAACAGTCGCAGGCCGAGACTCAAGGGCTTGGCCAGCTCCTCGATCAGGGTCATGACGACATTGACCGGCACCAGGAACTTGCCGAACGGATGGAACAGGAACATCTTCAGGTAACCCACCGGGCCCTTGACCTTGATGTTGTAGAAAACGATGAGCACGAACACCGTCAGCGACATCGCCATGGTGGTGTTGAGGTCAGTGGTGGGAACCACCTTCAGGTAATGCACGCCGATCAGACCGCCGATCAGCGGCAGCAGATCCACCGGAATCATGTCCATGAAGTTCATCAACCACACCCACATGAAGATGGTCAGCGCCAGCGGCGCGATCAGCGGGTTGTGGCCGGGGAAAGTGTCGCGCACCTGACCCTGAACGAACTCCAGAATGGATTCGATGAAATTCTGAAAACCGCTGGGCGTACCCGTATTGAGGTTGCGGCCGATACGCATGCCGATAAAGATGATGGTGAATGCGAGCAGCGCGCTGAAAAACATGGTATCCAGGTGCCAGGACCAGAAACCCCCGGTCTTGCAATCGGCGCCGGTGCACAGATTGGTCAGATGGTGCTGAATGTATTCGACGGTACCGCCGCCGCCCGATTTTGCCGCGTGTTCAACGGCTTCCACTGCTTCACTCACGGTTTGACTCCCGTATTCTTTTTAATCTGCGCGCTGACCACGTTGCCGATCTGTCCACAGGCAAAACCCACTAATAAGGCCAGCGGATCCGCCTTGCCCAGGACGATGGCAGCCCCGATCAGGACCAATACCGCCACGAAACGCTGCACCGCCCCCACGTACAGGATGACCATGCCGGCTCTGGCATCGGTCTGGGCCAGGGCGCTGGCCCGGCGCATGCTGCGCCCCAGAAGCAGCACCAGTATCAAACTGATACCGCCGCCGCCCAGTGCGGCCACCGCGGCCGCTGCATTCTTGCCGAAGAAGAAACCGGCCGCCGCCAGCAATACCACGCCCACCTGGAACACGACGACCTTCCTGGTCTGGTACGCGAGATCCTGGCTCAATCCGTTCAAAGTCTACTTCGGGGTTAACATAACAAGCCTCCCGCAGGAGGAATTCGGGCAATCCATACTGAAGTGCCGCCGGAACCGGCGACCCGGAAAAACACGACTGCCCCCTGTGTTTTCCCTCCCGGAAAATTCCCTGCAGAATTCTCAAGGCTCCACTAAAAAACGGTAGACCTTCAATATGCCACCGATGAACCCCAGCCCGCCGAATAAAAGCATGAAAATCGGGCGGGTATCCAGCCACGCATCCGTCGCGTAGCCCAGGAGAAATCCTGATAACACCATCGATGTCAGCACGGTGCCCACACCAATCAGTGCCAGGCCCGTACGTGGTTGTTTATTCATAGTTACCGTGAAAAAACGACGCGCATTATAGCCCCCGCTTTATTGTTACCGCAAGCTTAAGATACGGGGATAAAGCGAATTTATCGGGAAAAGACGCAACGAAATTACAACACGACAGATGCAATGATATCTCGCGGGTGCAAAAAGATTATGTCAAGCCGCCCGCCACAGCGGGCTGGTAGACAATCCGCGCCGCATTTCCGCGGCGCGCTATCACTTAATGGATATGACTGAGAATGCCATCCAACTCATCAATACTATTGTAGTGGATGACCAGCTTGCCCTTGCCTTTGTTGCCGTGATTGAAGTTGACCTTGGCACCGAGTTTTTCCGACAAGTCCATCTCCATGCGCTGGATGTCCGGATCGACCACCTTGCGCACCGGCACCGGATCACCGCCGCCCGCCGCCAGCTTCTTCACCAGGTTTTCGGCTTCACGCACCGACATCTGCTTGGCCACCACCTGCAGCGCCGCCGGCACCTGCTTGCCGTAAGGCAGGCCGAGGATGGCGCGCGCATGCCCCATCTCCAGCTCATCGCGCTCGACCATGGCGCGCACTTCCGGCTCCAGGCCGAGCAGACGCAGCAGATTAGTCACCGCCGCGCGCGAGCGACCAACCGCGTCGGCCACCTGCTGGTGGGTCATCTGGAATTCGTCAATCAGGCGCTGAAACGCCACCGCTTCTTCGATGGGATTGAGATTTTCGCGCTGGATGTTTTCGATCAAGGCCATGGCGATGGCCGCATCGTCCGGCACGTCCTTGATCACCGCCGGCACTTCGTGCAGCTCCGCCAGCTGCGCTGCGCGCCAGCGCCGTTCACCGGCGATGATTTCGTAGCGGTTGCCGCCGATGGGTCGAATGACGATGGGCTGCACGATGCCCTGGGCGCGTATGGAGCTGGCCAGTTCCTCCAGGCTTTCATTATGCATATTGGTGCGCGGCTGATACTTGCCGGGCTGCAATTGATCGATGCCTATCATGCGCAGGCGATCGCTGCTGGTTTCCACCGGCGCGCTGAATTCCGCACCACCATCGCTGCCACCACCGCTGCCGGCGCTGCTGCTACTGCTGCTGCCGCCGCCCAACAGGGCGTCCAGACCTCTGCCCAAACGTCTTTTGCTCATGCTCATATCTCTTTAAATCACTTTGGAGGCCATGGCAGCACGGCTTTGCGCGCTGTCTTTGCGCAGAATCTCCCCCGCCAGCGCCAGATAAGCCTGGGCGCCGCGCGAGGCGCGGTCATACTGCAACACCGGCAAACCGTGGCTGGGCGCTTCGGCCAGGCGTACATTGCGCGGAATCACGGTACGGTAAAGCTTTTCGCCGAAGTGCTTGAGCAGCTGGGTAGTCACTTCATTGGCCAGGTTGTTGCGCGGATCGAACATGGTGCGCAACAGACCCTCGATCTGCAACTCGGGATTGAGACTGGCGCGGATGGTCTCGATGGTGCGCAGCAGCGCGGTCAGACCTTCCAGCGCGTAGTATTCGCACTGCATCGGGATCATCGCCGCATTGGCCGCCACCAGGGCGTTGACCGTCAGCATGTTCAGCGATGGCGGGCAGTCGACGATGATGTATTCGTAGTCATCGAGCACCGCGCGCAGAGCGTTGCGCAGACGGAATTCCCGCCCTTCCAGGCTCAGCAACTCCACTTCCGCGGCGGTCAGCTCGTCGTTGGCCGGCACCACCCAGTAACCGGAACCTTCGACGAACACAGTGACATCTTTCACCAGCATCTGCTCCACCAACACGTTGTAGGTGGTGGCTTCCACGTCGTTCTTGTTGATGCCGCTGCCCATGGTGGCATT
>DKAS01000047.1 GCA_002448875.1 Proteobacteria bacterium UBA6920
CGTCGTCCTGGACAACGGCGTCAAACGCTACCAGGTGCAGCTGAAGGATGTCGATCCCCGTCGCTGGAATTCCGGCGTCGATGCTTCCTTCAGCGCCCGTCTGGAGTTGCCGTACAACATGCCGGTTGGCGACTACAAGCTGTCACTTTGGCTGCCGGATGCCGCCGCCAATCTGCAGGCCAAGTCCGCGTTTTCGGTGCGTTTCGCCAACAGCGATACATGGAATGTGGCCAATGGCTATAACGTGCTGAAAATAATACACGTCGAGAAAAAAGCAGCAGGCGGAATCAACGCAAAAGCGACGATTTTTCGCCGTCTCGATTGAAAAGAAAAAAACTATAGCTTGCGTTTCGATGGAAGTCGGCTAGTGCTTATTTATCCGCTCATAAATCGTAGTACTGCGTTAGTTCCAGCTCGTCCATGACTTGAAGAAGTTGTTTCTGCTGATATGAGGTCAGATTTCTTTTCCACTTCTCGTTCTGCGACGTGATTTTATACTTTTCGGTTCTTTGAAAAAATCGCTTATCCTCGGCCAAACAGCAAAATTGGAGAATTTCCCGAAGTTGCGATGCAGTATCATTGCACAGCCTGCTATATGGAATGTCGATGATATCGCGTTGCTGTTCCGTTGCCAGATCTTGTATGGAGCGTTGATGCTCATCAATGATTTTCTTGTATTCTATCGCGGCAAGGGCGATGAAAGACTGATCATAGTGATCCCATATGGCCAATTCGGCATCATTCAGTGGTCCCCAGTTCAAATGATAGGGGCCTCTACGGCCACTCCAGAATTCCGTGTGCAACAGTGAATTGACCACGGCCCTGGGGTCGCGCCTTATATGCAGGATTTTCGCATCGGGAAAAACTTCTTTGATGAAACCTATGCGAGTCCAACCAGTATACTTGACTAACAGGCGGCACCGCTCCGACGAAAGGATGCGTGGCAGGGAGTTTGATAAGCGCGTTTTTTGTTCGATGGAAACGTCGGCAGCCTTGAAGTCACGATAGCTCTTGCTGAATCCCGCAATGTGGTTGTCCCAAAAGGTCCATGCCTCACCGGCGATGACCCTCTGTCGCAGCAATGGACCGAGCAGCGGTGCATTCCAAACGCCGAGCGCTATTTTTTGCAGAAAAAAGATGTTGGGAAACGCATTGGATACAGTGGTGAAAAATGCCAGATGGGGATGTTCTGCCAGCATTTTTGTCAGCACAGTCGAGCCACAACGGCCGGTGCCGACGATGAAAATTGGTCGATCTAAACCGTCCATGCCGTCATCCTTCCCCATTGCGGCGGCCAATCACCCGGGCGTTGCGACCGTTAGTCGAATAGAAGCCTGAGATACTGCCGCGTCACCGTATCGAGTTCGTAGGCGTGTAAAGCCGATTCCGGGTTGGGCGCGTCAAACTTGCCCTGCAAATGAAAATGCATGCGCTCGGCTAGGATGTCTACATCGCCCACGGGCACCAAGCTGCCGAATTTTCCTTCTTCGAGGATTTCCCGTGGACCGCTTTGACAATCGGTGGATATTATTGAACGGCCAACCGCTAAAGCCTCGATGAGCACTGTCGGTAACCCTTCATAATCAGAGGACAGAACGAAGAGCGCTGCATTAGCGAGATATACGTAGGGATTTTCCACAAATCCCGGTAGAGAAACGTCATGTTCCAGCCCGTATGCCGCGATCAGCGCTTCCAATTCCGGCCGTAGTATTCCTTCGCCTAGTATAAGTAAACGGGCGGGTAGGCGCTTGCGCACCAAGCGAAAAGCCTCGATCAATAGTTTGTAGTTTTTTTCTGCGGTTAAGCGCCCAATGCCAAGGACTACCGGCGGTTGTCCCGGTAAAAACCACGGATGCGATAACTTAACACGGGATTTTTGGAAAAGGTCTGGAGTGATCACGGGGTTTAGTATGACCTTGACGCGCGCTTGATCGATGCCCGTGAGCTTCAAGAAATCTTCCTTTGCGGCCTCGGAAACCAAAACGATATGACGCGCTGCGGGATAGATTGTCCGAATTGCAAAAAAAAAATAATTTTGCGCCACCAAGGGCTGGATCGAGAGGAGACCGAAAGCGTCGTATGGACGCTGACGATAATCCGGGTCGCCGTTCGAGCCAGCTTGGCGGCCAGCAAAGCAGCGATATTGGTATGGTCCTGTGCTACAAGCATGGCGTCCGGATTGGCTTGCCGCAAATACCTCGCCAGCCTGGGAATGCTGCGTAATACCCTGGGTGCATGCAAGTCAACGATACGGACACGGTCGGGAACGATATTCCGATAGGGTCCGATGGCGTTGCTTAGTACCAAATCAACAGTAAAGCCGTGGCCGATGAATCCGCTTGCTAGATTGATCATAACTTTTTCGGCGCCGCCGCCACGCAGAGATCCCATGAATATCGCGAGTTTTGTCGCTTCCGGGTGCTGCGGCATTTGTGGTTTCCGGTAATTTATGAGAAGTTGTTGCCAATACGGTCAATTTTCATTTGCGACAACCTCATCCTCCTGCTCTATGTCCCGTGCGCGGATACGACGCCAATTCCTGCCGCTGGTGGCGATCAATGCGAGAAACACCAATAATGCTGGTTGTCGTAAATTGTCATGAGAAGTCAAACACGAAAACATGTACACTACCAGTAGTATTTTTCCCAAATCATCGGCCGACCGCCACAGAACAACCAATAGGGCGAGGAATACCCCTAAGCCGACAATGCCGCCTTGGGAGGCCATCATTAAGAATGTATTGTGCGAGCCGATAGCTGCATCCCATTCTCTCTCATAACCGAGCCCGGCGCCAAGTAAGGGATGTTCAGTGAACGTTTGCCAGGCTTTTTTTGCCAATTCCAACCGGGTGGTCGCCGACAAGTCGCTAAAAGCCGTATCATCGCCACCGAGGCGGCTGATGGTGCCAGCGGTTAAATATTTTTGGTAGCCAAGATCCTGCGCGAAATCGAGAAAAATTCCGGAAAAAATACCATAAAGAATTATGACGCCAACCGTAGCGATTATAACGACGACAGACTTCCTATTCTGCAATGAAAAATAGCCCCCGATCGCCAACCCAAGAATTGCGACTATCCAGAACAGCCACGGTCCTCGACTGAAGGTGATAAAAATGCCAAGCCATGCGACTAAGCAATAGGGAATGCGGTGCTTGGTTGGAATGACCGGAATGCTGGCTACCATTGCCATCACCACTACTTTACCAGATATCGTTGGATCGACAAACATGCCGGCGCCTCGACCCGGTACTTTAGTCCAGGCAGCGGAGAAGAAATCATAAAAATTCAACACCACCGACAGGAAAACTACCAAAACTAGCGCCTTGCCTGCATAATGTGCGGAATCTTGATCTTGTAAAAGGAAAAAGAAACCAAGAAGAAGTGCGGACGTCATCAAAGATTCACTGAGTGCATCTTCCGCCAGCTCACTCTGAGAAGATAGAAAGAATGAAAATATATTAAAGCAGAGATATACAAGGACCCAAAGAAGGAGTGAATTGCTTATCTTTGGAATGGTACGTTCCCGCTTCATGATAAATAGACCTGCAATTAGACACAGGGAAGTAAAGTGAACATACAGAGGTTTGAAGCTGGTAATGCCGTGATCATAAAAAAAAAGGTAAGCATAGCTTACATAAAGAAAAACAATGCCATAGGTTGTAGTCTTTGAGAGTGTTTTCAGCAAATCCATGGGTTATACCCCTGGGAAATCATTTGGATAGCTGGTCGATATACCATGCCTATAAAGTCGTCCAGGCGCTTAAATCGCGATTTGTCAATCTGGAAAGCTTCATAATGTCTTCCCTGTAAGCAGCTAATAACTGTGCCCTGAGATCGTCAGCCAGCCGCTCCCTGCGACGCACAGTGGTGTTGAGATTTCTTATTTTGCGCAGTACCTTCAGATAGCGCAAGCCTAGGAATTTCTTCATGTACATGGCCAGTTTGACAAAGGCTGGCGGCGGATT
Organism: Proteobacteria bacterium UBA6920; assembly: GCA_002448875.1. Classification (GTDB taxonomy): domain Bacteria; phylum Pseudomonadota; class Gammaproteobacteria; order SG8-11; family SG8-11; genus UBA6920. Next base: position 3,965 of record DKAS01000047.1, read on the forward strand.
CTCGGTGAAATCAGCGATGAGGCTCAGCGAAAAGGTTTTGTTTTCATTTACTCTGGGAAAGCTGGCTCGCCAGTCGTTCTTAACTCCAAGAAACTTCAGAATGTCGTAATAGGCGGTAGCGGTGTCGCGGACGAAATCCTCAAAGAATACTATTTTTATCTGTTTTGGCGGGAAATTATCCAGGTATCTTTCCAATTGCTCGCCTAATTTACCGATCTCATGATAGTAAAGCACTTTAACATCCTTGCAATGCCTCGGCACCATTTTCCCGCTTTTTCTGCTATTTACTTTACTCCAGGCGACGCGAAAATCTGGTTCGTCCTCATTACGGGAGTAGAGGAGTTGTGAGTGCATGGAATATACTAGATCTATGGGGTTACGAAGCATGACAATGATTTTTGCGTCTTTGTTGAAATCTCTGATGTTTTTCGCGGCCACTACCGAATACATGTAGTAGACGGATGCCTCGCCGATCATGAATTGGTCCTGTGTAGCCTGCGCAAATAATTCAAGATAGGCTTGTTCATCCTTTACATACTGATAGCCAGGTAAGTCGGTGGCAAAAAAATGCGGTTCCTTGGGACGGCTAATAAAAATATTCGGGTGGGTTTTCAGGTATTCGTATAGGGCTGTCGTCCCGCACTTGGGAGCGCCAACGATAAAGAAATTAGGCTTGTTCATCGTTATAGTTTCGAAGTTATCGTCGGGTTTATTTTCAGGTTCTGCCAGACGTATTTTAACATAAGTAAATTCCACGACGCGGTGCTGATAGCCGTTGCCATAGCAGCGCCAACCAGGCCATATGCAGGTATCAAAGAGGCATTGAGAACGATATTCAATACCGCGCAGAACGCGAGAATCTGTGCCGCCTTGTTCTGATGACCGGTCATGGTCATCAAAAAACCGACTGATCCCGTAAGCGCGTTGACAACTTGCCCCGCTAATAGAAGAAGCAAAGGAGTGTAGCCGGCGGTAAATTTCTCGCCGAAAATGCCAAGCAGGAATTTTCCGAAAAAAACGAGGCCAAGTACGGAGACTATCGTGTAGGCAAATATCCCGCGCGCCGAAATCGCCACCATGCGCTGCAGCAGGGGGATGTTGCGCGTATTGTACAATTCAGAAATGAGGGGGGCGACGATGCTATTGGCAGCAGTCAAGCCCAGGGTCGTTAATCCGGATATCCGTGAAACGACCGCGTAGATGCCGGCGGAATCGTGGTCGAGAAATACGCCGATCATTAATAGGTCCGTTTGACTTAACAGCAAATTCAATACTGACATCACAAATAACGGAAACGTCACCTTGATCCATTCCTGAGTATTGAAGTCAGACTTTGCGGACAGTACTTGATTCGGTAGTGATTTCAGCAACCACCTTCCACCGAAAAAGATGGCGAACAAGGCGCCAAGAACATTGAAAGTCATCACTGTGGAAGCGGTCAGTTGTTGTTCAGTAATCAGGTAAAAACTACCAGCCAGCAGGAAGATGGCAAAAGGGCGGATAAAGCTATCCGGGATGCCAGACTGAAGAATGCGGCGTAGTCCTCGCAGTGAGGCCTCAACATTCCCGGACAGCGCAAGCACGGGTAGAAGGCACAATGCAACATATGCCACATACGTTTGATCGCTACTGATTCGGTCAGGGAGCAGGGAGATTCCTGCAACGGCGACTGTGCCGATGATCAGGGATAGTGAAAAAACAAAAAATATACTTTGCTGCAACACACCTCGCAGCAGACTCCAATTTCCTGTGGCATGGTATGCGGCTATATACCTGATAAGCGAAGAACCAGTACCGAATTTGCATAGCAGGGCAAGTACATTGATCCAGGTTAAAGAGTAAATATACAACCCATATTGGGTTACTCCCATGGCGCGGGCCAGTAGCACGTTTAACGAAAAAGCCATGCCAATGCCAACTACACTCATGGTAAAGGAGGCGCTCGCACCCCGAGCCAGGACCGCGCCAACACCGTTCCCTTCACGTAAAACATGGGATAGGCTGAGAATGTTTTGAAAATATCGCATATTCATCATTGGTGTAGGTTGAGCCATGCGAGGACTATTTAACTCGACAAACGTTCAGGGTTCTCCCCGTGGCAGATATCAATACCGTCGATATTTCCAATTACCAGGCTCGTACTAATAACGTAGAACGTAGGCTAGGTATGACTCCTCGAGCGGTGTACGATACGGGTTTCGCGCCCGCGGCAAAATGGTGCGCAGTCTACGCTCCTGTTTTAGGGTAATAAAGTCTGATAGATAAAAACTTACATTATTTTACTGGCTGGTTGCTAGTATTATATTAGTAAAATCAACACTATCTGCTGGTCGTGGGGGTATTGTATTTTCCGACATGTCGGCGCGGAGTTTTGTGGAAAAGACCGGTGCTGGTCGGGGGGCGATGGAAATCAATTTGTTGTCAGGTGACTGTAGATCGGTGGTGGGGTCAGACAGATGAAAAATTATTATCGAAAAATTCACAATATAGTTTCTCCCATTGATCGGCTATGCGCTCGATATTATAATTTTTCAGTACATGATTTCTTCCGCAATGGCCCATCAGTCTGCGGTCCGTTACCGGCAAGTGCATCAGGTGCTGCATAGCTACGGCAAGTTTGTCGGGGGTGTGTGGCGGCACCAAGAGTCCGCTTTTGCCGTCGATTACTACTTCGCGATTGCCTCCAACATCAGTAGCCACGATCGGCAGGCCGCTGGCGGCGGCTTCCAGCAGAACGATCGGCATTCCCTCCCAGGCGGAAGACATTAGATAGGCATCGGCGGCATTGAGCAAGTCCGGGATCTGGTCTGTGACACCAAGAAATCGGGTTTGGGCGACGATATTGAGTTGTGCGCACAACTGCTTCATTTCATTCTCAAGTGGGCCTTCGCCTGCCACCAGCAACAGCGAGCGCTTCGCGGTGCGCGTCTGGTTAAAAGCACGCAACATAGTGGGATAGTCTTTTGCGGCGTCTATTCTTCCTACGGCGAACCAAACGAATTCGTCAGTTACTCCCAGTTGTTTGCGACAGGTCTGGCGCCGTTGTTCATCGACACGAAAGCGGTGTACATCTATTCCATTGGGAATAAAGCGAATTTTTTTTGCGGGTACAGCATGGATGGCGATATAACGCTCCACCGCCGCTTGACTGACATTGGTGGTTACATCTGCCAGCCAATCGCTGATCCGGTATGCCAGCATCAATTTTCCGGACCCTTCGTAGACATTGTGAGCAGTCGACACCAGCACCGGTACCGGTGCGATAAGACGCACGGCGCGCGCCAGCAGATTTGCGTGTACCATATGGCTATGAACGATGCTGGGGCGCCAACGGGATAAAATACCGGCGAGTTGGAACAGGGCCCGGGGATTGGCCACGCCCCTGCGCATACCCAGAGAAACCACCTCCACACCGGCAGCGGTCAGGCGCTGAACGAAGGTCGCCGCGGTGGGAGGTATCATTGAGATAAAATTGACTTTCCAGCCACGTTTCAGCAATTGCATTATTAATTCGATTACCAGAGTTTGTGCGCCGCCATAGCTCAAACTGGTCATTAGAAAACAGATGGATTTACTGGCAGATTGCAGTTCAGTCGTCCGCGGTTGGGTGCCTGACACAGCGTTGATGTTACGCTGGTCTCGGTCGGAGGAGGAAAAAAACCGGTATTCAGCCATACAGTGGTCCCGCCGAGTTAGTTGCGATGACAGGTGGCGTGCTCAATGTCTGCGGTGCCACTTGGGCAATGGCAATTTCCTGCATGTTCAGTGATTGCATGGCGAAGTGCTGTTGCAGGAGGCGAAAATGCTGAAGTATATGGCCGAGAAATTGCAGATTACGAACGGTGTCACACCCAAAATTATGCGGGTGAAACCACAAATGGTAAAGCTGTCGATTGCGCGCCGCATGTGTCATTTCTTCGAGAATTCTTTTCAAGCGCAACGGCTCCAGGATGGCAAGTGTCGAGTTGAATGGGCGTAAAAATCGGTTGGCTGCTACGTTAACGGGCGGCAGAGTCATTGGGGCCATGACATCGATTTTAGCTGCTGAAATGGGGACGTAAGCATCTACTAGACGCGCCAGCCGCTTTACCGGAAAGGCCGGTCGTCCTGGCATCGCGGTGTACATCCAGCCGGCTTGCGGACCGCGATAGGCAATGATTCCCAGCCGGTGGCAGATTCCAAGGTAATCGGGATTGCATTGATTGCGGGGGAAAACCAAACTGCGCAGCGGAATATCCATGGCTGACGCCACGCGAATCGCCGTCGCCAGATCTGCTTCGAAGCTGTCTGCCGTTTGTCCAGCTTCCAGGCAGTAGTAGTGAGACAGTGTATGACTGGCCACTTCCTGGCCGGGAGTTTGAGCTATTTTCCTGATGAGTGACGGAGCAAAATGGTATGGATCTTCTTTCTCGTCTTGTCCGATGCTTGCAAGATAAGGGTAGGGATTCAGTTTTTTATTACTGTAGTATGGAAGAACACTTGGTAAATCATTTAAAAGATGCGTCCGGTCAGTATAAAAAAGAAATCCGACCGTAGCCCATGTGGCATGCACTCCATATTGTGCAAACATCTGCAGTATCTGTGGTATCGCATTCCTGGTTTGCTGTAGATTCTGCCGAAAGGCATTCAGCGAGATCACATCACGCATTCCCCAGTACAATTCAAAGTCCAGTGAAATGGTGAATGTGCCCGCGGTCATAATACAGTTCTCTTTGTTTTGTCGGAGTAGAGCAATTGCCGACGACCATATCGAGATTGCAACCGGTCCGCGCCGCTAGCTTTTTCCGAAGAATCGTTCTAGCCCAGCCCCATCGCGGTAATTATCTGCTCATTCGTAACATGGACGTTGAATTTGCTTACAGCGATTTTGCGGCTCTCTTGTCCCATTCTGGCGATATCTCCAGGATGTTTAACGAAAATTTCCATAGCCCGGGCCAAGGCGACCGCCTGGCCTTTTTCTACCAGATACCCGTTCCGTTCATTGACGACCGTCTCGCGACATCCTGGTACATCCGTGGTTATTACCGGCCTGCCCATAGCCATTGCTTCCATGATGGTAACAGGTAAGCCTTCGCGGTAGGAGGGGAGGACATAAACAGAGCAATTGCAAATCGCCGGACGCACATCCTGCATCAACCCCAGGTGTTCAATGTTTCCCGCGCGTATCCATTCCGCCAGTTGCGTTGGGCTTATGGCGCTAGGGTTGGTGTCTATTCTGCCAACGAGCCGGAACTTTACCGCTGGGTAGCGATACCGAAGCAAACGAGCGGCCTCCGCGTATTCACTTACGCCCTTGTCGCGCAGCAGGCGTGCTATCATCAGGAAGGAGATTTCCATGGGGTACGCGCATGGGGTGTAGTGTTGCAAATCGACGCCAATACCATTGAGTAGTACTGCCTTGTTGCGGTCGGTCAACACCCCGGCTGCATACATATCGTTGATATCATCGGGATTGAGAAAAAATATTTTTTGCGAAAAGCTCAAGGCTACCCGGTAAAGCTGTTTCGCCAATGCGATAAGCAAGCCGTTTTTCTCCCGCGAGTTCGCAAATAAAAATCCGAGCCCCTCCACTATTGAAAATATTTTTTTTACTCTGGCCAGCCTGGCGGCAATCGACCCATAGATAATGGGTTTCACTGTGTATCCCAGGAAGTAGTCGGGTCGATGCTGGCGCAGAGCGTGCAGTAAATCGACCACGGTTGTCAGATCATGCATCGGTCTGACACCCGTGCGTTCCAGAGAAATATTTTGATACTGGGCACCCAAATGCTGAATTTCCTCGATTATTTCCGCTGAAGCGTCGGGCGCGCAGGCTACTACCTGATGGCCGCGCGCCACCAATGCACTGATCAGCGCGCCACGAAAATGTACAAGTGAGGCCGCTGTCCCGCCCAATAAAAATATTTTCTTCATCGCCCTACATATAGATAAACTCCCTGTGTCAAACAAGGGTAAAAATACGAAATTTCTCCGCCGTTATTCCTGCTAATATCACGAAAAGCTATGGAGTGCCGCTCGTCGTTCAACTGGAGAAGATTTTTCTTTTCAAACCAGGATGTCTATCGAAGGCCCATGAAATCGAGCATGCTCACGGCGCTGGCAATCACCACAATGACACTGGTTGTGCTGCTTGTGCCGGGAGAAAAGAGTGTTCCCACCGATTCCTTCATGCAGACATTTTTTTCAATGGATTTGAAGTTTTTTGACTGGCTGGAAGCGGTTGTCCATTGCCTGCTGTTTTCCTTTCTCACCCTGGTCTGGTATCGCGCGTTTTTCGCCACCTATCCGGCCGGCAAGAGCTTGTTGTTTGCCGTCGGACTATGTGCATCATTGGGAATAGCAACGGAGTTCGCGCAGTTTTTTATCGCGAGATCCTCCATGCTTATCGATATGGCGGCGAATTTGTCAGGGATCGCGCTGATATTTTCAGTAGTACACCGCTTATCAAAAAAAAATAAAGCGAGTATTTCAAGGACAAAAATATATCACTAACCCGGTTAAGAGGTCTGTCGATTACGGAGGGAAGGAGAGGCTGGTGTGCTTACATTTAAGCGTCTTTCATCGGAAGAGATACCCTGGGCAGAACTGGACAAGTATGCGGATCGCTCAGTATTTCAGACGAGATCGTGGTTGGAATTCGTTGCCGAATCGCAGCGCGCGGAGCCTGTGATTGCCAGAATCGATGACAATGGGCGCTGTCAGGGTTATTTCAGCGGGCTGATAACGCGCAAGGCCGGGTTACGCATTCTGGGTAGCCCGTTCGACGGGTGGACGACGACCTACATGGGGCTGAATTTAATCCCGGGTGCGGATCTGCTGCAGATACTTGAAGCATTGCCGCAACTTGCCTTCCAGCAATTGAAATGCAGAATCCTGCAAATTTCCGAGCGTCGTCTCAGCGACCATGACTTTTCCAGGGGTTCCTATCGTGTAATACGCTACAACAATCTGGAAATCGATTTGTCCAGACCCGAAGAAGAAGTGTTTGCAGGCATGCATCCAGCCAAACGCCAGGGAATTCGCAAGGCGGAAAAGTCCGGGGTCATCGTCGAGCCTGCCGGTGATGCCGAATTCGCCAATAACTACTATGAACAGTTACAGGAAGTGTTTGCAAAGAAAAACCTCACCCCTACCTATGGATTGGATCGTGTGCGCGTTTTGATAAAACATCTTTTACCATCTGGAAATGTCCTGTTGCTCAGGGCCAGAAATTCCGCTGGCGAGACCTTGGCGACGGCGATATTTCCGGCTTTCAATGACACGATGTATTTCTGGGGGGGGGCTAGTTGGCGGAAATTTCAGAATTACCGGCCGAACGAGTATCTGATGTGGTACGCCATGCGCTACTGGAAAGGACGGGGCATGAAAATATTCAACATGGGTGGCTGGGCCGATTACAAACTGCAATACGGCGGTCGCCCGATTAAAGGAACGGTATTGGTGATGAGTAATCCGAGGATGCTGTCCGCCTGTCATCAGTCCGCCAGATACCTTTGGAAGCGGATGCATGCTCTCAAGAGTCAACTGACCGTGGCGAGCTCGCCACGCTGATGCGGATTATGGTGCGCATATGACCTCCTTAAATCATCTGGCGGCCCGGGATCTCAGCTTGCCGCTGGACACGTATCCCCATATCCCCGTGACCGCCACGGTCAGGGATGCGTTCCTGTTGATGCGCAGCCGGCTTGCCGCTGGACATCGCTATCGAAGCCTTCTGGTTTTTGATGACGATAATTTGTTGCTTGGCTATGTATCGCTGCGTGAATTATTGTTGGCGATCGATCCGCACTATGCCGGTACCGCCGGCGCTCGAGGTGACGGTCGGCGAAACCGCGAGCCTCAGGAAAATGACATAGCGGCGCTGTCCGTCATGTGGCAGGAGAATCTGGACCGCAAGGTACGCAGTGCCGCTCGTTCCCGAGTGGGCCAGGTAATGACCGCTTTCAAACTGGCCGTCACTCCGGCGGATCCTTTGGTTAAGTGCGTGCATCAAATGCTGGCGCTGGATCTCTACTTATTACCGATCGCCGAAGATGAACAGGTTTCGGGCATAATTCGTCTGGTGGATGTATTCGATCGGCTCGCTGATGCACTGTTCGCGGATTTCGCTGAAAGCTGAACGCAGCCATGGCAATACAACAACCACTGGCCCGACTATTCCACTTGCGTGAGCCGATTGACCAGAAGCGCCTGTTCTATATTTTTCTCGGAGTTGGCGTTTTCGTTCTGTTTGAATCGCTCAGTGGACTACCGGTCGCTGTTGATCCCGCCGGCAACAATATTGCTCTCAGTGCTCAGGGTCAAGGCGCCATTGCCTTGTTTCTGCTGGTGGCAATCTGGTGGATTTTCGAAGTCATTCCCGCAGGAGTCACCGGTATTGCGGTCGGAATATTGCAGGTTCTATTGCTGATTCGCCCGGCGAAGGTGGCATTTGGCGATTTCATGGATCCTGCGGTGTTGTTCATCATCGGATCGCTGATGCTGGGTGCGGCTTTTCGTAACGTCGGTCTGACGCGTCGCATCGCTTATGCCATGCTGGCGTTGATCGGCGAAAACACCCGTATGATTTATCTCGGGTGTTTCCTGATCACCGCCCTGATGACCCATGTGATGGCGCATACCGCCGTGGCTGCCACCATGTTTCCCATCCTTATGGCAATCTATACCTTGTATGATCCGGATAACAATCCCAGTAGATTCGGCCGCGGCTTATTCGTTGGCATGGCGTTCGTCGCCGGTGCCGGCAGCATGGTTACCCTGCTCGGATCGGCGCGTGCCGTCGTTGCCGTCGGTTTTTATCATGATATAACCGGGCGTACCCTGGATTTCGTCGATCTCTCTTTCTTCATGTTTCCCGTCGGCTGGACGCTGGTGTTGTTGATTTGGCTTGTGATCATGGTCGCGTGCCCGCCGGAAAGAAAAACCATTCCAGGGCTCAGGGAGAAAGCCAGGCAATTGCGTCTGGAAGCAGGCCCCATTAACCGCCGGCAATGGTTTGTCAGCGGTGTGATGGCTAGCGTCCTGTTAGGGTTGTTCCTGCAGCATGAAATTACCTGGCTGGGCCAGTTCGATAAAGCCGGCATCGTGCTGGCAGCGGGTGTTATCTTCTTTCTGTTCCATATATTGGATGTCAAGGATCTGGAAGCCCTTCCCTGGAATATCATATTTCTATTTGCAGGCGCCATGAGCATGGGGTTCTGTCTCTGGGACACCGGTGCCGCGCGCTGGTTGGCGGTGCTGTGGCTGGGGTTGTTCGATCAATCTCACTGGTTTGTGTTTACTATCGGCCTGGTGGTTTTATTGCTGCTATTGACCAATGTTATTATGAACGTGGCGGCCATCGCCATGGTGTTGCCCATAGGTCTTGTAGTCGCGCCTTACCTTGGTGTCAGCGAGGAAGTGGTATTATTCGCGTCGCTGGCGGCGGCCGGCTGTCCGTTTCTTCTGCTGATTGGCGCACCACCCAATGCTATTGCCTATGAATCCGGGAAATTCACTCCGCTGCAGTTTTTCAAGCTGGGGATACCCGTCACGCTTCTGGTTCTGCTGGTGATTGCCGCGGCAATTGGCCTGCTCTGGCCACTGATGGGGGCGAATCCGCTGCGATGAAAGTGCAGTGTAATACGGTGGAGGCACCGCTGATAGGCAATACACCGGGTCGAGCAGGTCCGCTGCATTCGGCCGGTGCGGGCGCCAGGTCACTGGGCGCGCATGCACATCCGCTGTCGCGGGTTACGGTTTTACCGAAACCACGAGATCCACCCGCCGGTTCATGGCACGCCCTTCCGCGGTATTGTTGGGGGCGATAGGGTGGGACTCCCCGTAACCAGCGTACTGGATCTGGTAGTTGGAGCGCAGGTTGAACAGATAATTTGCTACCGCGGTGGCACGCGCCGTCGACAACTTCTGGTTAATTTCAGCGGAGCCGACGGAGTCGGTATGCCCCTGGACGATGACGAGGTCTGCGTCCAATTTACGAATAATTTCATCAACCCGGGAAATCAGGAATTTGGACGCTTCGGGTATTTCCGCGGTTCCACTGGGAAAATTGATGCGTTTGAGCCGAAAAACCAGATTATTTCCCTGCTGATAGACCAGGGCGTCATCCGCGGACAGCACCTTCTGTGCTTCATCCATTGCCTGTTGAAACCGGACCTGGGTCGAAGCCCGGGCTAGTTGCTCCTCCTGCGTTTTGATAACGCCTTCGGAACGTTGCAGTTCGCCTTGCTTCTCCCGCAGTGTCTGCTCCGCCGAAATCAGATTGGCCTGCAGTTTGCCAACATTGGTGTTGAGCTCACCCAACGCTCGTTTCTGGTTGACGATCTGTACCGCAATGTTTTCCGGCGTGCCTTTTGACCCCATGATCACATTCATCACATCGAACAGCTGCGTGGCGCTGGTAAGCGCGACCTCGACGCTTTGCCGGTATAATTCCGGGCTGCGCGGGCTCTGGGCGATGGTATTCATGGCGGTTTCATAATCCAGTCTTGCCGTGCGCAATGTAATTGCCGCCAATTCGCCAGCATCGTTGTCTGCCGCGGTGGTGATGGCGTCTCTGGCACCGTCCAGCTCCCGCTGCTGGACCGCCTTCACCTCCAGTTTGAAATATTTTTTTTGGAAGCGGGAGAAATCCTCCGGTGACAGTGCCCGGCTGAAAAGCTTGCTCTCATCGCGCAGTTCATCGTCAATGCCGATTAAATCGGTGAGTAGCGGGCTGCTGCTGCGGGCTCCGGCTGCCAGCGCGTCGCCCCGGGCTGCCAGGATACGGCGGGCGGAGGGTTCACGGGTGACGGCGATTTTTTCCGCGTCCTCGAACAGGGCTTTGGCGATGGCGGCATTTTCCACGATGTCCGGCGCCGCATCACCCTGGTGCAAACCTTCCTGTGCGTCGGCCAGACGCAGGCGTCCGGCGGTATATTCCTGGTATGCCAGTAAGTCGACTTGCTTCTGTTGTATTGATTTCATGAGTTGGGATACTTCGGCGACGGCTTTTTCCGGGTCACTGCCGGCGGCGAGTTCGGCTTGCCTGAGACCGGCGCAGCTCATCAGCAGGGAAAACACCGGCACCAGCCACAAAAGGTTTGCTGGGTTCCGTACAAATGTGTTCTGCGGATTCATGAATTGTTTTTACTCCTGCGGGTAACAGAATCAACAAAGCCTGCCGGCAGCGGAAGCTGCGGGACAAACCATGCAGTCGTTTTATTAATATAATGACATATCAAAACCCGGCATGCCACCGTGCCCTGTGCGTCATTGGCGCGTTGACTTATTGAATCAGCGATTTTTAACAAAAAGTGATATAGGCGCAATCGGGTGACCAGCGGCCATGTCGGTCCATGCTGGGTTCTTCCCCTGCTGTGTTGCGCGCGCAAGCGCAACCAGGATGACGGGCGCGTCGATGCTGACAGCCGCCTGGGTGGACCCGCGGGAATACGCGCTTTGTTATATGACAGCCATGACCATCGGCGATGGTCAGGTGAGATCTGACCGGTATGACACTTGGAGCTTGCATCGGCGTCCACTTTTACATAATGTAGAGCTCTTCCGCCCATTTATTCGCGCTCGAGAAGGAATGAGGCAATGCAAGGACGGTATTTCCAGGATTTCAATGTCGGCGATAAATTGCTAACGCCGTCACGAACTATTTCCCAGGAAGATATTCTGGCGTTTGCCCGTTTGTCCGGTGACAACAATCCGATTCATGTCGACAGTGAGTTTGCAGCGCGTACCCGCTTTGCCAGGCCGATCGCCCATGGTCTGCTGGTGGTCAGTTGCCTTTCCGGACTGATCGAACAGCTCGGACTCTACCGGGGGACGGTCATCGCGATGCGCCGTATCATAGATTGTGGGTTTTACCATCCGGTCTACGCCGGCGACAGTATTTGTGCAGAATTGTGCGTGGTCGACAAGACAGAGCGAAATACCAGTGGCACCGTTGGCTTTTCGTTGATCGCCCGTAATCAAAAACAGGAAATTGTCATTGAAATGCGGTTCGACGTCAAAATCGCCAAGCGATAGTCGACTACCCGGGACAGACAATTTCCCCGCATGAAACATCCGCCAGCCGTCGGGTCGTTACCGTGCCGCGCGTGGAGAAAAGGGCGGGGCATAGGTATTTGCCGCGATAGATTTTTTTACCGAGGGCCGAGATGATTGTCGTTGAAGTAGTTGAAATGTAAGGCCGCAGGCAGTAGCTCGCTGCCCGGCCCCCCCGGGGGCGACAGGCTGGATGGCTTCCTCCCTCCCCCGTAGATACGGCAAAGCTTTCGCCAGCCAGCGGTTGTATAGCTCAGCCAATATCGTCTGGCTGATAACCATAGACTACGACTGGACCCGATATGGCCATACATGTGCTGGAAAAGGACGAACCCCTGGTCAACCGGTCACCTCCTGCGGAACCCTCGCCTGGCAAACGCCCGGTCACAGAGGAAGTGCAGCTGACGGAGTTGCTGATGACCGTCATGGATGCCTGGCAGCTGATCGCCGGTGCTGTGCTGGCGTCATTGCTCGCTGGGATTATCTACGTGACCTTCGCGGCGCCGGTATATCGTGCCGACGTGTTGCTGCAGCTGGAAGATAAATCCAAGGGTGTGGGCGCCCTGGCGCAGCTGAACACGATTCTGCAGGAGGTCGCACCGGCGAGTGCGGAGTTCGAGATACTCAAGTCGCGCATGGTGCTGGGGGCTGTGGTGGACAATCTCAAACTGGATGTTGCCGCTTCTCCCGTCTACTTCCCGCTGCTGGGCCGCGTGTTGCGCAGGGTGCAGGCGTCGGCAGACACGGAGCTGGCTTCCCCCTGGCCGGGGTTCAGCCGGTATGCCTGGGGTGGAGAAAGTTTGCAGCTGGCACGATTCGACTTGCCCACGCGCCTGGAAGGTGAAGTTTTTTCCCTGCGCGCTACGGGTGACACCGGCTACCGCCTTTACGGACCCGACGGCGAAGTCATTGGCAATGGCAGGGTGGGCGAGACTTTGACCGCCGTGCTGAAAAACGAAGAAAAACTGGCGCTGTTCGTCTCCGAACTCAGGAGCCGGCCTGGAACCCGCTTCGAATTGACCAAGAACTCGCGTCTGGCAACCATCAACAATCTGCGCGAGGACTTGAACATCAATGAACTGGGTAAGCAGTCAGGCATTCTGCAAATGAGCCTGGAAGGAAACAGCGCCGTCCGGATAACGAAGATTCTCAATGAAATAGCCAATATCTATCTGCGGCAAAGCGTGGAGAGAAAGTCAGCTGAAGCGGAAAATACCTTATCTTTTCTGGAAAAACAATTGCCTGTGTTAAAAGAACAAATGGAAACGGCGGAAGCCGAGCTCAACAAGTACCGGTTGAAGAAAGGGTCGGTGGATCTCACCAAGGAAACTCAGGTTACCCTGGACAAAATGGTATCGATCGATGCCCAGCTGACCCAGTTGAAACGGGAGCGGGAGGAATTGATCAGACGTTTTACACCGGAGCACCCACGGATCGCGGCGATAGATGCGCAAATTGCCACATTGAATGATGAAAATCTGAAAGTCGACAGCAAGGTGCAGGGACTGCCCGGCACACAGCAGGAGATTCTGCGTCTGACGCGCAATATGGAAGTCAGCACTTCCCTGTATACCACCCTGATGAACACTGCGCAGGAATTGAAAGTGGTGAAAGCCGGTGCGGTAGCCAATGTGCGCATCGTCGACTATGCGGTACCACCGATCGAGCCGGTAAAACCGAAGAAAGCATTTCTCATCGTACTTTCACTTTTGTTCGGTGTTTTGGTCGGCGTCGGCCTGGCGTTTGTGCGCAAAAACATGCGTGGGGTCATTGAGGATCCGGATCAGGTGGAAAAACGGCTGGGTCTGCCTATCTACGCGACCGTGCCCTTCAGCCGCCAGCAGGTAGAGCTGGAAAAGGCAAGCAAGAACGAATATCCGCAAGCGGCGATTCTGTCGGTGGATGCCGCCAACGATCTGGCGGTGGAAAGTCTGCGCAGCTTGCGCACATCGTTGTATTTCGCCCAACTCAATGCGAAAAATAATATTTTGTCCATAACCAGTTCGGGGCCCGGCGCGGGGAAGTCGTTTATCAGCGTCAATCTCAGCGCGGTGCTGGCTCTGGCGGGCAAGAAAATTCTGCTGATTGACGCCGATATGCGCAAGGGTAGAGTGCATCAGATCCTGGCGATGGCGCAGCAGCCGGGACTGTCCGACATGATTGCCGGCGAGCATCGAAGCACGAACGAATGCCGTGAGTTCATCCAGTCCTGTTCGGTCAGCAATCTGTATGCGATTACCAGTGGTACTCCGCCGCCAAATCCGTCAGAGCTGCTGATGCATGAAAACTTCCCCAGCCTGCTCGACGGGCTGGCATCCCAATTCGACTACGTGATAATTGATTCGCCCCCGGTGCTGGCGGTTACCGATGCCGCGATCATAGGGCGCGCTGCCGGCGCTACTATTCTGGTAGTCAAGGATGGACAAAGTCCACTGCGGGAAATCGAGCAGAGTATCAAACGCCTGAAGCACGCGGGAGCGAATCTGCGGGGAGCGGTTTACAACGGCGTTAAAGCCGCCAGCAGCCGATATGGCTATGGCCGATACTATGGCTATGGCTACTATCACCACGGTACCCAAAAACGCGGGTGAACCACGGGAAGATTGCCGAAAAGCCGCGGCGTATCCCGCGCGTATATCATATCAGGGACCAGTGGCAGTCTTGCCAACGCAGCGCCGACTCAAGCCCCGCGTATCCTGGGTCCCGCCTTGGGTCGAGGCAGGCAGGTGTCGCGTGGTGACACCATCAGCGCAGACTTTGCGATTCGATGGTGGAGATATTTTGCAGCAATTGCGTGGTCGGCAGCAGCTGCTGGATTACGCGATTCCAGCGGGTGAGGCCGGCGGCATCGACATAGACTACATCCCTGGGTTCCAGCTGGAAACGATCGCCAAGGATCAAGGCTTCCGGCGAGCTGGAATCCAGATGAAAGATTTGGGAAATTTCCGCCTTGCTGCGAATTACGAAAACCCGGGCCGCGTTCGCGGTGAGTCGGTCCACGCCACCGGCGTCGCTGATAGCCTCGGCCAGAGACATTCTTCCTTTATGCATCAGATACGATGACGGCCTGGCCACCTCGCCCAAAACGAATACCTTTTGCTGGTTGCGATCAGGGACATGGACGATGTCCCCGTCGTGCAGAATGATATCCTGGGAGATATCGCCTTTTTCGTAGGTAGCGAGCAGATTCAGCGTCAACAGCTCCCCCGCGCGGCTGAGCGTGACATTGGATATGTCCGCTTCGCCGGTGGCGCCCCCGGCCTGATTGATGGCGTCCACCACGGATAGCGGGGTATCGGTGATGGGTTGCGGGCCGGGGCTTTTGATTTCACCGACGATGTAAACTTTCTGGCTGCGAAACACCGCTACCCTGACATCCAGTTGCGGTTTGGTAATGGCGCGGGAAATACTGTTGGTCAAGATGGTCCGCACTTCGGCCACCGTCTTGCCCGCCACCCTGACCTGGCCCGCGTAAGGATAAAAAATGGTCCCATCTTCGGCCACCAGATGGCCAGCGGCCTCCACGCTGCGGTATTCGCCAGCGGGAATGGTCAATTCGGGGTGGTCCCATACGGTGATATTGAGGATATCGTGCGGGCCGATGCGATACAGGTAGCTATCTTTTTCCTTGCCGTCACGTTCGACCAGGGATTTCAAATACTGCTGTTTTGAAGTTTTTTCGAAAGAAAAAACCAGATCGGCGGTAATAGGCAGAATTTTCACATTGGGTGATGTGGCGGGCTCCATGTACATCCCGGGAGCCAGTGCGCAGCCATGCAGCAGCAAAGCGACAGCAGCGCCGACGAATTTTTGTGTCATTGCCATATTCCTCCGCATTGGCTAAGCAACCGGGCCAGCGTCCCCGGCCGGTCGAATTCCCGCCCAGGCGATCAGCATGCTGCCTCTGCCCAATAGTTTCGCGATATTCCAGAACAGCACCTTCAGCCGGTCATGACTCGATTGCATATTGCGTGCGGTGACGTAGCGTGGGTCGACCGGTGACGTGGTGGTGACGGCGTAGGGTTGCAGGCCGGCGCGTAAAACTATGCGTTGTAAGGTGTTCGGGGTGAAACCGTGCACATGATGGGGTGGCGCGACGGTGGCGATTTTGTCCCGTTTGTATCCGGCCAGCAGTCGAACCGTTGCCGGCAACGCGTCTTCATTGGGGGTGGCGATCAGCACCACGCCGCCGGGTGACAGCACCCGCTTGACCTCCTGCAGAACCGCATAGGGATTGGGCAGGTGTTCGATAACGTCGCGAAGGCGTACGAAATCGAACTGACCGGCGTCAAATCTGCTCTCCAGGAACGAATTACAGCGAATGTCTATGCCCAGTCGTTGCCTGCCCAGCGCTATCAGGGCGGGGTCGATGTCCACGCCCACGGCTTGCCAGCCCAAAGTGCCGGCAGCCCAGACCGAGGACCCGGAGCCGCAGCCGATGTCGAGAAACCGCCCGGTGGCGAACGACCGGCCCGCGTAGGCAGAAACCGTGGCCAGTTGAAATGCGAGTTGCCGTTTGTCGTGTTGCAGGGTGTCTTCCGTAATCTGGTGTTGAAAACGGGTATACTGGAAGTCTAGAGACATTTCGGAAAATTCGCGGGAAGGGGTGAATACCGGCATGGGGTTAAGGTAAATTTGCGAACAGTTGCCGCATTTTCCGATATGCCAGCCATCGATATTGGAAAGTTCACCGAATTTGTCTGCGCCACAGGTGTTACAGCTGATCCAGTCGCTTTTCATTTTTCGTCGTCCTTCGTATTCTTGGGCCTAGGCTGGTGCGTGAGCGACCAGGTTTTGCGGAAATGGCAGTGCCCCGTCAGGTACTCAATTTTGGATGATGTGTCCTCCATGCCGCAGGATTGATGCGCGCCAGCAGGTATTTGATCGCCTGGTTAACAAGGTAGGCGACGCGTTTGGCAAATGGCACGGGATCGTGCAGGCTCAAAATGGCGAAAACATGCGGTCGAACATAGGGTCTGGCATACTGGCGCAGTGCATAACGCTCCTGTAATCCGTACCTGAGGCTGTAACCAAGATCACGCACAGTGTCGATCCAGTAGATATTTTGCGCGTAATCTTTCCGCGTTGGTGGTGAGCCGGTGGTCAAATGCAGATAATGCAGCCAGGGAAAATTTATGCCGCAGCGCACCGCCAGCAGCGTTGACAGATTGTGCCGGCCGTTGACCTCCATCAATTTATAGATACCGTCGCGCTCGTCTTTCTTGAATTCGGTGCAAGCATAGCCTTGAAATCCCATGACTCTGAGTATCTTCCTTCCGGGCGGAACAACTTCCTGAATATTTGCACTGAGCACCACCCGGGGGGAACCCCATACGGGAGGCGCGTTGCGAATATGTTGTGCGGTAAACTCACATACTGCGATCCCCTGGTGGATGTAAGCGTTGTAATTTACGACGTTGCTGTCCGGCCCGGGTATGATTTCCTGCAACATCACCTCGAGCTTGGCGGCCGCTGCCTGTCGATACGCAGTCAGCAGGCTGTCAAGATCATGCGCGGGCAGCATCTTGCGCTTGAATCTCTCGTAAAACAAATGACTCTGGCTTGGCTTGACCAGGCACGGAAACATGACTTTCTCGCCGTAGGCGACGACATCCTGTTCGGACTGAGGAATCACGGTATGTGGCGCCGCAATTCCGTGCTGTTCCGCCAGGGAATAGGTGAACTTCTTTTCGATGAATCGCTGGCAGACATTCCAGTCGGGGCAGGCAACGGTATAGTAATGGCTCAGCAGTGCATGATGTTTGGCGACAGCAACCACCGATTCATCCGATACGGGAAACAATACACTCTCGGGATAGCGGGCAGCGATCTCGGAGAGCGTGGCAATAAAAGCGGCTGCGTTCTTCTCCGGATGCGGCGCCAGAATGCTGTCGCGCACGTAGCGCGATACATGGGCCATGTCCCGCGGGTCGTAGTGTACGACCACCACCGGAACACCCTGTTCGCCAAGCGCACGAACCACGCCCAATGCCATGGTGTGCGCCGAAAGGATGACCGCAGTTCGCATCGTCGGATGCTCGCCCTGAGTTAAACGTTGTAAACCACCTTGCCGACGTCGTGGCGAATAACGTTCGGTTAAGAACCGCTGTTGATTTTCATGTCTATTATAAATAGCCATGCCGGGGAAGCGGCAACAGTAGTATTACTAGCCGGACTTTTCAGTAAGGATTTTGTGACTCGGAATTGCGCAGGATGATACGCCGCGCTGCTGACGCGGGCCGTGGATGCGATGCCGTCTCCACGGCCATGCTGGTTATGAAATCGCCCGTTCCAGTTGCGAACGGGCCGCCCATGCCAGAGCTGACAATAAAATGCTGGGACTTGTCGTCGTTTTCCTCGTGCTGGGCGGTCAGCCCTGGTGCTGCTGGAAATAAACAGGAAAAGTGAATATATATTCACTATTGATTCTTGTTTCGGATTAAGAGCAAGTGATGTGGTTTGACCTTATGCCGGGGAGTCAAAAAGTAATAGCGGTATTATCAGCGCGTTTGCATACGAATAATGCGTGCCGGGGTGGATTCGTTCCCTGGCTTGGCTCTTGTTCCGCAGCGTGGTTAGTGCGAACAATGCGGCATCGAGGAAGGTTGCAGTCGCAGCGGTTTGCCGAATTGACTCGATATTCGCGAGATCCTACTATGGAATTTAACAGCTATCAGTGAGTTTTGAGCGACATCAGACAGGGGAGTTAAGGTTTCGGAGATTTATTAAAGGAATACTCATGGGTATTGCTTCCTACGCGGATTATCTGCGGGCAGAAGGGAAACCAGTCTGGTTCATGGCGGGGGTTCATTGGATGGTGTATAACCAAGCCCTGATACCTGCCGACGCCATGCCGGTATTTCCTGACGTGGTCGATGAAGAAGCGGAACAAATTATCAAAAAATCGGCGACCTATTTTCTGCGCTATACGCGCCAACCAACACGTGGTGCCACCAAGTGGTGGAACGTTGTGTGCAGACACTACGATATCCGTGCCGTGTCGGCCAATACCCGATCGAAAATACATCGGGGGTTGAAACGGTTGCAGATACGCCAGATTAATCCCGGTTGGCTGGCGCAGCACGGCTATTCCTGCCATCGTGCGTGTTACCAACGGTACAATAATGCCCGGCCGATGTCGGAAGCGAGTTACCAGCGTTTCGTTTCCAGCTTGCAAGGAAAATCCATATTTGACGTCTGGGGAAGTTTTCATGATGAAGACCTGCTGGGATATATTGTCTGTCTGCATGAAAGCAATGGCGTGTTCATGCACACCATAGATATCACCCCGCGGGGCCTGCACGACTACGCAGCGTATGCCCTGATGCATACCTTGCTTGAGCACTACGTTAATACCCAGGGAATTCCTGTTTCCAATGGCAGCCGTGCCATTGCCCATGACACACAAATGCAGACTTTTTTACTCAATTTTCAATTTGCCCGCGAGTACGCGGAGTTGCATGTGGTGTACCGTCCTGATATCAGGTTTATCATAAAAGTGCTCTACCCGGTACGACGTTGGCTGCGGCTTTTTTCCCGCTCAGAGATTTTTAACAAAATTAATGCGGTTCTTTTTCAAGAGGAGCTGCGGCGAACGCAGTATGAGGTTGACCAATGACTTCCCGGCAGGCGTTCGTAAAGAGAATGTTCGATATTACCTTGGCAGTACTTGGCTTGCTGGCCGTGGGCTGGTTGATCCTGATCTGCTGGCTGCTGGCGAGTGTCGATACTCGTCGTAATGGCTTCTATGCCCAGGACAGAGTAGGTCGCTACGGCAAAACCTTCAGGATATTGAAAATTCGCACCATGCGGCCGGTGCCGGGGATCAGTACGGTGGTTACCACCGTTAATGATCCTCGTATCACCCCGCTTGGCGCAGCGTTGCGGCGGTGGAAGCTGGATGAGCTGCCACAACTGCTTAATGTGCTGGTTGGGGACATGAGTTTTGTCGGTCCGCGACCGGATACGCGCGAATACGCGGAGATGTTGCAGGGAGCAGGGCGAGCTATATTGAGTGTGCGCCCCGGCATTACCGGGCCAGCCAGTCTTGCCTATATCGATGAAGAAGAGCTGTTGGCGCGGGTGGATGACCCGGAACAGTACAACAAGGAGGTGTTGTTTCCAGCGAAGGTATTGATAAACATATCCTATGTCGAACACTATTCGTTTTATAAAGATCTCCTCTATGTCCTCGCAACGCTGGTGCCAGGCATGCGTGATGTGGCCCTGGGCAACACCGGAGTTTCCCACACCGCATGACTCGTAAATAAATGTCGCACGGCCGAATGCGATTCAAGCGATCATCTATTGGTATGAATTTTCAGTAATTTCCCGAATGCAGATCGTGGAAAAACCTCCTTATTCTTTTAGACAAAGAGAAGAGTGGCGATTCGTCGAGTATATGGGAGCGATGCCATGCAGCAGATTCCGCGCGATTGGCCGTATTATGCGCCGGACGAAATCGAAGCGGTAGCGCAGGTACTGCGTTCAGGCAAGGTAAACTACTGGACCGGGGAAGTCTGTCGACAATTCGAGCGTGAATTTGCCGCCGCCTGCCAGGTTAGATATGCGGTAGCAGTGAGTAACGGCACTACTGCGCTGGAGTTGGCGCTGCGTGCCGCGGGTATCGGCCCCGGTGACGACGTGATCGTTCCGTCACGAACTTTTGTTGCTACGGCGGACAGTGTCGCCAATTGTGGCGCCCGTCCGGTGTTTTCTGATGTGGACAAGCATTCGCAGAACTTGACTGCCCACACTATCAGGCAGGTGCTGACCGAGAAGACACGCGCCGTTATTGTCGTACATCTTGGCGGCTGGCCATGCGAAATGGATGCGATCAATAAGCTGGCGCGGGACAGGAATCTCCTGGTTGTTGAAGACTGCGCGCAGGCACATGGTGCGAAATACAAGGGGCGTCCGGTCGGGTCTCTCGGGCACGTCGCGGCATTTTCCTTTTGTCAGGACAAAATTATCAGCACCGGTGGTGAAGGCGGCATGCTGGTAACGGATGATGCCGAGATCTGGCGACGTGCCTGGTCATTCAAGGATCATGGTAAATCCTACGCCGCGGTCTACAGTAAGGAGAAACCTGCCGGTTTTCGCTGGGTACACGACAGTATAGGCACCAATTGGCGAATGACGGAGATGCAAGCGGCAATTGGCAGCTTGCAGCTGGCAAAATTGCCTCTGTGGCACAGGCGGCGTAGTCGAAATGCCGGGATCCTGTATCGCCTGTTGCGGGCGCAACCCGCGCTGAGAATGCCGATGCCGCCGGAGCATATTGAGCACGCATATTACAAATATACGGTTTTTCTCAGGCCCAATCGCCTGCAGAAAGCCTGGAGCCGGGATCGCATACTGAGGGAGCTTACGGCGCAGGGTGTGCCGTGCCTGCTGGGAATCAGTCCGGAAATCTATCAGGAAAAAGCATTTGATGGGACGGGCTGGCGACCGCCGCACCGGTTTCGCGTAGCGCGTATGCTGGGGGAAACCAGCTTGACATTTCTCGTGCATCCCACGCTCGGCGACAAAGACATGGAAAATATCGCAGCGGTCGTCAGTTCAGTCATGCAAGAGGCGACCAAGCCGCGAGCGCTGGAAGTTTTATACCGGATGCTGAATGCGCGCGCTATGGCGGGGCGAAGCAGGCGGCGCCATGTAATCTGATCGACCAGTGCGAGAGGCCAGGCGCGCAAACGGTGGGGCGCTCGCGGTGATGCATGTGGAGTAATAGTGCGCTGCATGGGAGGAAAAATGCAGGACAAATATGTGTCACGATTGATCGTCAATTTTATCCAGCACCCTATGTTGCATTGGCGGCGGCCGCTGATTATGCTTCTCGACGTGTTGTTGCTGCCTTTATCCTTGTGGATGGCCTGCATGCTGCAATTCGGTGTCTGGGTGCCGGACCGGCTGTTGCAGGTAAGCTGGGCCTTACCCGCTGTATTGGTGTTGGCAGTGCCTGTCTTCGTCCGCTTCGGTTTGTACCGGGCGGTGATGATTTACATCGGCAGCCGGGCATTTTTCTCCATCGTAGTAGCAGTGACGCTGCACACTGCGACTGTGGTGCTTTTGATGTCCGTGTTCGCGCCGCAGGCATTGCCGTTGACGACGTTCGGAATTTACTGGCTGGTAACGCTTACCCTGGTGGGCGGCAGCAGAATGATAATTCGCGGAATTCTTTTGTGGCTTGGAAAATCCAGTCATCATGCGCGCAATGTGATCATTTATGGTGCCGGAGACGCGGGTGGCCAACTCGTCGAGGCGCTGCAAGTCGGTGTGCATTACCGGCCCATGGCGCTGGTCGATGACAATCCGGAATTACAGGGGACGGAAATCCAGGGGTTGCGAATCCATGACCCGCGCGAGCTTCCGCTGTTGGTAAAGAAATCGGGCGTTGGGGAAATATTGCTGGCAATGCCGTCGGTTTCCATGGAACGTCGCCGGCAAATCATGGACTATCTGCAACAGCTGAAGGTGCGCGTACGAACGGTTCCGGCCTTGGAGGACATCGTTGCGGGTCGGGCCAGGATAGACAGTTTGCGTGAAATCGATATTCGGGATATTCTCGGGCGCCCACCGGTTCCCCCGGATGAACAACTGTTGACGCAGTGTGTCACCGGAAAAAGCGTGCTGGTCACCGGCGGCGGCGGATCCATAGGAGCGGAATTGTGCCGGCAAATACTCGCTTTGGCTCCTAAACGCCTTATTCTTTATGAGTTGAGTGAATACAATCTATACACAATCGAAGCTGAATTGCGCAATCAACTCGCAGGATGGTCCGACGACATGGTTCGGCCGGAAATCATCCCATTGCTGGGTAACGTCACCAACGAAAAAAAAATGGAACTGGTGTTACGTACATTCAAAGTGCATACGGTTTATCATGCTGCAGCCTATAAGCATGTTCCCCTGGTTGAGTTCAATCCTATCGAAGGTGTAGTGAACAATGTTTTCGGTACCTGGTATGCTGCACGCGCCGCCGCCAGGGCCCGGGTCGAGACTTTCGTGTTGATATCCACCGACAAGGCGGTACGTCCGACCAATATTATGGGTGCAACCAAGAGACTTGCTGAGCTGGTTCTGCAGAGCCTGTTCCATGAATCTCAGGGCAGCACCAGATTCTGCATGGTGCGTTTCGGTAATGTGCTGGATTCATCGGGGTCGGTTGTGCCGCTGTTCAGGCAGCAAATACGCAGCGGCGGGCCGATTACTCTGACCCACCCGAAGATGACCCGCTATTTCATGACCATCCCCGAATCGGCGCAACTGGTGATACAGGCGGGAGCCATGTGCAAGGGCGCGGACGTATTCGTGCTCGATATGGGGCAACCGATCGCTATTCAGCAGCTGGCCACCCGCATGATTGCGCTGAGCGGGTTGTCGATCAAGGATGAGGAACACCCGCAAGGTGACATACGTATCGAAACCACCAAGATCCGGCCCGGTGAAAAGTTATATGAGGAGTTGCTGATCGGCGACAACATTACTCCGACCCAGCACCCGCGTATTCTACGAGCCTGCGAGCATGAGCTGTCGGCAGAGGAAATAGACGCGACGCTGGCCGAGTTGCGAACGGCATGTGATCGCTTCGACAGCGACGGCGCGCGACGCATCTTGATGGCGGCGATCAGAGAATATGAGCCGCAGTGTGGAATTGAGGATAAGGTGTGGTTGTCCAGCCGCGACACCGCGACCGCGACCGTGGCCGCGACGATGATCAATTGAGTTAGACAGTGCCTGAAAGGTGAAAGCGGGGTGACGCGAAAGCGCACCCCGCGAAGTCCGACTATGGCGCCACCCTGCAGAATTCATCCAAGGGAAGAGAGACTGGAATTTCCTGATTGTCCAGATTGATGACGACCTCATGATCAGTGTATAAAGTCTCCGCCGCCAGGGTAAACTTGACGATATGATTCAGCGATTGCGCCCATTGATTGACTTCACTCTTGATGTTTTCCGGTTTGTTTACCTGGACTACGGCGCCATTCTTGCCTGCGAGACTCTGCAGCGTGTTGTAGTCCGCGTTGCTTGTGCCCAGCATGATGGTAAACGTTTGGCTGCTCGCGACCAGATCCGCCAGTGTTTTGATGTCGGTATACAATTTAGGCGACTGCGGCTGCGGATTCTCCTTGCCGTCGGAAAATACAACCATCATATGTGCCGGCCGGCAACGCTCGATCAGGCCATCCCCCGGCGTGGTTCGGGTTCCCACCACGCTGCTGCTGCCCAGTAGCGCAAACCCTATCGTGTCATACAAAGCGGTACCATTGCGCCAGATTTTGTCGTCCAGGCGGGTGGCCGCGACCAGACTGTCGAAATGCGTCGCTCCGTCGGTCCAGTCTATTTCCAGATGATAGGTGTCAGAAAAATTGATGATTTGCGCTTCATACAGCCGTGGCAGGCTGGACAGTATCATTACGTAGACGTCGCTGACTGACTCGAGAGCGCTGTCCTCAATACTGCCCGAGTAATCGGTTATCAATGATAACGACAAAATCTTGTCATTGTTGCCGACGCTGGGTAGCACGGGGTCGATCGTCAAGAGTGCATCGTCCGAGGTATACACTACCGAGCTAATCTCGGATGTGACTGTCACCGTCGCTTTTTGCAACTCAACATAAGTCAATGGCTCACCATTGGCATCGGTGCCGTTGACATAAAACACCAGATTGTTGTCTTTGTCGATCTGCGAGCCGATGATAAACAACTTGCTTGTCAGTGTATTTTTTGGGTGGAATTTCGAGTCGTCCGCGCAGGAAGCCAGTGTCAGGGCGAGCAACGCCGTTATCGAAAAAACGCCTACTTTCGCTAACAAAGGACCACAGTTTCGATATATAGAGTTCATGGCGCATCTCCTTTATAGTCTCCTCCGGGAGACCATCTAAACTCAATTCAAGTATAAATAGAAAATAAGAGCCTGATCATAAGGTAAAATGCGGATAGAGCCCGCGCTATTCCGGCTTGTCTTCAGGAGGGAAAAGCGCGCGGTTTCCGCTATGATACGAGGCGATTTTTCGGGAAGGGAGTTTGGTCGTCGTGATTGAGCCAGCAGACCACGATCGAGATACGATTTTTATGCAGCGCGCCCTGGCACTGGCAGTGCGGGCGGAGAACGAAAATGAAGTTCCGGTGGGCGCCTTGGTCGTGTACCAGGGGCAAGTTATTGCCGAAGCCTGGAATCGCCCCCGGGCTAGTCATGATCCGACAGCCCATGCCGAAGTTCTGGCGCTGCGCGCTGCCGGCACGGTATTGGATAACTACCGCCTGCCGGGAGCGGAGCTCTATGTGACGTTGGAGCCTTGCGCCATGTGTGTTGGCGCCATGGTGCACGCGCGCATCGCGCGCCTGGTTTATGGAGCGAGCGATGCTAAAACCGGCGCCCTGGGCGGCAGTTTCAACTTGCTGGCCGAAGGCCGGTTCAATCATCAAATCCAGGTGGCGGGCGGGGTGTTGGCGGCGCCCTGTGGCGCGGTTCTGACCGCGTTTTTCCAGCGGCGGCGCAGTTGAGGGGCGTGGGTTAGAGTGCGGGATTGGCTACATCCAGCTGACCCATGACGATCTTTCTGTCGCTCATCCAGACCAGCAGGTCGTAATAGGCGCGAATGGTCTGCACGTAGGTAACGGCTTCGTCGCCGCGGGCATAGCCAAACGGCACTTTCATATACCATTTCTTGTCACGCAACAGGGGCAGTGTTTCTTTGACATGGGTCCATAAATTGGGGTTGTCACCCCGTACCCGGGTCAGGTTGCGCGCGTCTTCCAGGTGGCCGATGCCGACGTTATAGGCGGCGAGAGCGAACCAGGTGCGATCCGGTTCCTCGATTTCCGCCGGCAGCTGTTTCAACAGCTGTTCCATGTAGCGACTGCCGCCATAGACGCTTTGCCAGGCGTCGGTGCGGGTGCCTACCCCCAGTTCCTGGGCGGTGCTGCGGGTGAGCATCATCAGACCTTCCACGCCGGTGGCCGAGCGGGCGTCCGGGTTCCACAGGGATTCCTGGTAACTCATGGCCGCCAGCAATCGCCAGTCGATATTGGTGTCCTGGCCGGCGAGTTCGAACATGGCCTGGTACTGACCCAGACGAGAGTTGACATGGGTCATGAACAACTGCCAGCGTCCATAATTGAGGTAATCGGCATGTCCGTAATAGCGCTCGATCAGCCGATCCAGCTCGCCGTTGTCACGGATTTCGTTGAAAAAACGATAGGCGGCATCGTGCAGGCTGTAGTCGAAGGCGTAGGAGAATGCCCAGGCCAGCGGCTGCGGCTGGGTAAGATCAAAAGCCACGCTGAGTTCCGGGAAGAAACGCTGGTTGAGGGCCACTTCGTTGGAGTCGGCGACGGTATAGTCGATCAGGGAATCGTTGACCAGCCCCATCAGCTCGCTGGTTTCCAGGTTCTGATTTTCATTCCAGGTGAGCTGAGGGTGCTCGCGATGCAGGGCCCGCAGATTTTCCGCGTGGTTGCTATAGGCTTCCACTTCCAGGGTGGCGTCATGCAGACCGGTCAAGGATACCGGTCGCTTACCCGAGGATTTGCGGTACACCAGCTGCTGGGTGATGAACTGGTATGAGGGACCGAAGCGCACTTGCAGAGCGCGCGAGTTGGTAACGGCCAGGCCGGCGGCGGCCAGATCGGCCTTATTATCTATAACTGATTTAAGGGATTCATTGGTGTTACTGGCCACGCTCAGATCGAGTTTGACACCAAGGTAGTCGGCGAACATCTTCGCCAGGTCATATTCGAACCCGGCGGCTCCCTGGGGGCCGACATAATAGGTGGTGGGCCCTTGCCGGGTGACGACACGTAGCTCGCCCCGTTCCTGAATTTGCTGCAGTTGGGTTTTGCCTGCATCGCAGGCAACGAGCAAAAGACAGCCGAGAAAATAGAAAACTGGGCGCAACACACGTATCCTTATGCTCGTAACTGGCTGATTATTTTACTAAAGTCGGCTGAAGAAGGGGACAATTTTCTTTTCGTTATATATTAATAACTTATTCCTTAAAAGCGCACGTAAAGGGTGGGTAAAAGGCCTGGAATCGTTGGGTCCTGCGGCCTAATATCAATATGAAGGAGGTGTTTACTATTTTCTGGACTATACTACCCTGGAGATTCACTAAATAAAGTGTAAAAAAGAAATCTACCAAAAAATTATGCCCCGTTGGCCTGCCACTGACTTAAGTACCAGTGAGAAAAGTAAAAGAAACATGAATTATTAATAAGATACCTGCAATTCGTCGCTAGCAATCCGACAATACATGGAGATGTAACAACGGTGTTACCTGATGTTCACTACCGAGGGGATGTGTGCCCGATTCGGTGAGACCCAGACTGCGGCTTATTTAACGTAAGATATGACGGAAAAAAGTCTACGAGCTTCGGACAAAATCGCCCTGCTGCAGGAGCAGTTCCGCCTGCTCATTCCTTCCCGCATTGAAGAGCTGAAAACCCTGTGGAGCGATTTACTGGCGTCTGATAGCCATGAAAAGCTAGTTGAAATGCAGCGCAAGGCGCATTCCCTTGCCGGCTCCGCGGGTACCTTCGGTGCCCCCCTGGTGAGCAGCCAGGCCCGGGGACTGGATACGGCACTGCGCGCCGTTCTGGCTGAAAACCGCAGTTTCAGCAGGATTGAACAGGAATATATTCTCGGCTGCTTGCAAAAACTGCATGAGATCGGTCTGGTGGAAGCCAGCAGCCAGGCAGCCACCGATGAGCGTGTCGTTGCCGAACAACTCAGCAATCGCCTGATCTACGTGGTCGATGACGATCCCGTGGTGGTCATGGGGCTGGTATCCGTGCTCGAAACCAAAGGCTTCGCCGTTACTACCATGGAAACCGCGGAAGAGTTCCGCGATGCTTATGCGCAGCGTAAGCCGGCGGTGGTTATTATCGACCTGCAACTGGCCACGGGCGCGGGTGCGCTGTTGGACTTGCTGCATCACGATGCCTTACGGCCGCCCGTCGTGTGTTTATCCGCGCAATTGGATATGGTCGCCAGGCTGCTGGCCGTGCGTACCGGCGTCAAACGTTTCCTCGCTAAACCGGTGGATGAGACGCAGCTGTTGCGGGCGGTGTACAGCGTGTTGAATCATGTGATCGATCAACCCTACCGGGTGTTGATTGTCGATGATGACGTGGAACTGGCGGCCTATTACCGAGCTTTGTTGACCGAGGCCGGTATTCAGGTGCGGACCGTCGCCGATCCGTACCAGGTGCTGGCCTTGATGAAGGAATTCAAACCGGAGTTGCTGTTGCTCGACGTCTTCATGCCGGGTTCTACGGGTCTGGAGTTGGCCGCTGTGCTGCGGCAAGACGACGAGAATGCCGGATTGCCGATAATCTTCCTGTCGTCGGAGGAAAAGATCGACAAGCAAATGGCCGCACTTAATCTGGGTGGCGATGATTTTATCAGCAAACCGGTCCTGCCCGCGCATCTGCTGCAGGCGGTGACCGCGCGCCTCAAGCGCAGTCGCCGCATCAACGAACTCAATCTGGAACTGGCCCGCGCGTTCAAGCAAACCAGCACCCTGCGCGAGGCGATGGAGCGTCATGACCTGGTGAGTGTCACCGATGTCGATGGCACCATCACCTATGCCAATGATAATTTCTGCCGGGTCAGCGGTTATCAGCGCGAGGAACTGGTCGGCAAGAGTCACCGTATCGTCAACTCCGGGCACCACAGCCGGGAGTTTTTTCGGGAGATGTGGGATACCATCAGCCATGGCCGGGTCTGGCGTGGCACCTTGTGCAATCGTACCAAATCCGGTGAGTACTACTGGGTGGAGTCGACCATCGTGCCGTTTTTCGACGCCAATGGCCTGCCATACCAGTACGTTTCGATCCGTACCGACATCACCCCGCTGAAGAAGGTCGAAGCGGAGTTGCGGGAAAGCCGCCAGCGTTTAAGTCTCAGCCAGACATTTGCCCATATGGGGACCTGGGATCTGGATACCGGCAGTTACCAGCTGCATCTGGCCGATACTGCCGCGCCGCTGTTCGGCCTGCGGCGCGAAGCACAGCGGTTGCCCTTCAGGGATTTCCTGCAACATGTCCATCCGCAGGATGTGACGCGCTTGCTGGCCGCCATCGACGCGAGCAAGCTCGGCGGCGGCGAATACAGGGTGGAGTACCGCTATTATTGGCCGGATAGCAGCGAACACTGGCTGGAAGGCCGGGGGGATGTAAGCGCGGATCCGGTCGGCGGCGTGCACCTGCTGGGCATGGTGCAGGATATAAGCGAACGCAAGGTGATGGAACGTGATATCGAGCAGCAACGTCAGTTGCTCGCTCTGCTGCGCAACGGCATGAGTATGTTCATGGCCGCCGAGGAGTTCGCCGGTGTCGTGCAGTACCTGCTGCGCGGCCTGATGGAGATTACCGGCAGTTCGCTGGGCTTGATGGGCGAGGTCAGTGACGCGGGCGCAGGCGCGGCCGAGTTGCATATTCATGCCTTGTTGCAGGTGCAGGCTGCCGGCGAGTCGCCGCGGTCGCTGCCGTTGCCGGTCGGCGACGAGATCCGGCAACGGTTACAGCCGGTGTACCGACCCGTGTTGCAATACCGACAGGTGTTGATCGGCAACGCGCTGGCCGTTGGCGTATTGCGGGACGATGGCGGGCAGGATGAGGAAATCGGCAACTTTCTTACGGTGCCGGTGTTTTACGCCGAGCGCTTCGTCGGATTATTCAGCTTGATGAATCGCGAAGGTGGTTTTGGCGACGAGGTAATAGAGTTGCTGCAGCCGTTTACCGCCAGCTACGGCGTGCTGATTCAAGCCCAGCGGGCGCAGGAGCGCGAGCAGCTGATCCGACAGGAACTGGTGGTGGCGCGGGATGCCGCGGAGCGTGCCAACCGATTGAAAAGCCAGTTCCTGCATGGCGTCAGCCATGAGCTGCGCACGCCGCTGAACGCGATTCTTGGTTTTGGCCAGCTGTTGCTGGGGGATACCGCAGCGGGATTATCGGCGGATCAGCAGGAAAATATCGCTGAGATACTCAGCGCCGGTCAGCATTTATTGCACCTGATCGATGACATTCTGGATCTGGCGAGAATCGAGGCGGGCAAGATCGGGCTGCGTATGAGTATTGTCGAGCTGCAGCCGGTGATAAAGACCGTTTTGGTGCTGATGGGGCCGTTGGCCGCGGCGCGGCAGGTAGCGCTGCAGTGTGCGTCGGAGGAGTTTGCCGGACACTATGTCTGGGCGGACGCCGTTCGTCTGAAGCAGATTCTGATCAATCTTCTGTCCAACGCCATCAAGTACAATAAACCCGGCGGGGTGGTTGAACTGCATTGCCGGCCAATGTCGGAGCAGATTCTGCAGCTGGATGTCATAGACAGCGGGATCGGCATCTCCAGCGAAAATATCAAGCAGCTGTTCGCGCCCTTTTCCCGCCTGGATGCCGAAGTCAAAGGCATACCCGGAACCGGTCTGGGTCTGGTGCTGTCACGCGATCTGGTGCAAAAAATGGACGGCTCCCTCGGGGTCGAATCCCAGGAAGGGGTGGGGACTACATTTTACCTGCGCTTGCGCCGCCAGGCGCTGGACAGCGAGCAGTGACCCAGCTGAAGTGTAATTGCGGCGGATTCAGTGTTGCCAGTGGCGGTTTATCTGCCGCGCAGCGAAATCTGCCAGCCTGTAATGTCGTCCTGCACGCACTCAAAGTAATCGAGTTCTCCCCAGGAAATATCAATGCTGTCGATTTCATCGTTTTCTTTTATACCAGCTTTCTTGCACAGTTCCAGGAACTGTAACCAGGTTAGTTTTTTCGCTGTTGCGGGATTGTTCATAGAATTTTTTTACCTCCGACACCGCCAACCATGAAGTTCCATGGCTTGACCCACTAACCTTCGATTATGGCACTAAAATTGTCCGGATAAAACAAAGCAAAAGACTCTGTAATCAGGGATCAGCGATTGCCCTGGGCCATGCGATAGGCTTCGGGGTGGCTGCGCAGGCGCAGCATGCTCCACACGCCGACAGCCGGTCCCAGTGCCAGGATCCACAGAACATGCTGCCAGCCGAACAGGCTGGCGAGGATAGGCAGCAGGCCGATGGGTACGGTGGTCAGTAGCAGGCCCAGACAAATTTGCAATGTCAACGCGGTGCCGACATAGTTCGGATCAGCCAGTTCGCTGGCGGCGGCGCTGAACTGAGCGCTGTCGGCGACGATGCTGCTGCCCCACAGCAGGCAGGTCAGGGTCAGCAACAACGGCGATGAATACAGAAATCCCACCAGCAGCGCGCAGCTGCCCGACAGGCCCATGCTCCAGGACGTGGTAGCGGTGCGGCCGAGGCGATCGGCGAAAATTCCGGCCAGCACGCAGCCCAGGGCGCCGGAGGCGATGCTGAAGAATCCCGCCCAGCGGGCAGCCACCAGCGGCCAGCCGGCGGCCTGATAGCTGTAGACCAGCAGGAGGGGTATCCAGGTCCACATGGCGTAAAGTTCCCAGATATGGCCCAGGTAGCCCAGGTTGACCAGCCGTGTGGGTGTATGGCGCCAGAGGCGGATAATGTAGTGCCAGGCAAAGCGCGCCCTGGTGTTATTGTACGGGCCGGTGCGGAATAGCAGCAGGATCAACAGCGCCGCCAGGTAAGCCATGATGGAACTCAGATGCAGTACTGTTCGCCACGGTGGCATGCCGCGTTCACCCAGCGGTGATAAGGCGTTGAACAGGTGTGGCAGCGCTGATCCGGCACTGAGTGCGGCCAGCAGAATGCCGACACTGAGACCGAGTTTTTCTTTGTGCCAGGTAGTGACCAGTTTTATCGCCGGTGGATATACGCCCGCCAGAGCCACGCCGGTCAGCAGGCGCAGGCAGATGGTCGCCAGCGGCCCGGTGTTGAGAATTTCTATCAACTGATTGGCCAGGGCGCCCGCGGCGCAGGCGATGGCGAAGAGAATACGGGAAGAAAACCGGTCCGGAATGTTAAACAGAGCGCTGAGCAGGGCGCCGACGACAAAGCCCAGTTGCACGCTGATACTCAGCCAGGCTTGCACGCCAGGTGACAGTTGCCACGTCACTTTGAGCTGCGGAATGACCGCGCTGGCGGAAAACCACAGGCTCATCGCCAGCAACAGGGCGACGCTGAGAATGAACAGCTGCGTCCACCGGTTGTAGATGGCCTGCACGGGTCAGGTTCCTTTGCTGTCGTCGGTCGGTGCGGTGAGAAAAGGTTGCGGCCGTCCTACGCCCCAGCCCTGAATATAGTCCACGCCGATATCGCGCAGGCGCTTGACGATTTCCTCGTTCTGGGCGAATTCGGCGATGGTTTTGATGCCCATGGCGTGGCCTATCTTGTTTATCGCTTCCACCATGGAATAATCGACCCGGTCACGGTCGATTTCGCGGACGAACTTGCCGTCGATTTTCAGGTAGTCGACTTTCAGGTATTTCAGGTAGGCAAATGAGCTGAGACCGCTGCCGAAATCATCCAGGGCGAAGCGGAAACCCAAGCCGTGCAATGTGGCCATCAACTGACTGGCATGGCTGAGATCGGTAATGGCGGCGGTTTCCGTTATTTCGAAGCAGATCCGCTCCGGTGGTATGCTGTGACGTTCGCTGGCTTCGATGATAAATGACAGTATGGATTTGTCAGTGAGCGATTGTCCTGACAGGTTAAGGCTGTAGTGATCGTCACCGGCACCGATGTCGTCGCGGGTGCTAACCAGGCGTAGAGTGTTATCTATCACCCACTTGTCCAGGTCCGGCATCAGATGAAACCGTTCCGCGGTGGGGATGAAGGCATCCGGAGAGATGATTTCACCGGCGCGATTGCGCATGCGCAGCAGCACTTCATAGCGCGGGTGATCCAGATGCAGGTGCAGCGGGCGAATTTCCTGGCGCCACAGTTCGAAGCGGTTTTCGTGCAAGGTGTCCTGTATTTCCAGCAGCCAGTTGGTGCGTTGCCTGTTCTTGCTCTGCGGTAGGCTGCTGGAGGAGAAAATCTGCACTCGGTTGCGGCCCTCGTCCTTGGCGGCATAGCAGGCGGCATCGACCGTGCTCAGGAGTTTTTCCAGAGGTATGTCCCCGGTGATGTCGGTGACGCCGATGCTGGCGCCGATATCGAACGCCTTGTTCTGCCAGGCAAAGCGAAATTCCTGTACCGCCTGTCGTACCTCCTCCGCTACCGACTGTCCCTTATGCAGTGGGCAGTTTTCCAGCAGTAAGCCGAATTCATCGCCGCCCAGGCGGGCAAAGGTGTCGCTGGTGCGAAATTTTTCATGCAGCATGGTGGTAAGTTGGCGCAACAGCTCATCACCGGCAACATGGCCGCAGGTGTCGTTTACCACCTTGAACCGGTCAAGATCGATGTAGCACAGTACATGAGTAATGTTGTTTTCGCGCGCGGTTTCGATCGCCGCCGCCACTCTTTTTTCGAATTCGCTGCGATTGACCAGGCCGGTCAGGGTGTCGTGGCTGGCAAGATAGGACATCTCGCGAATAAATTCACGGGCGGAACCGACATCGCGAATAACGATGACTGCGCCGCTGATCTCGCCGTGCGCATGGAGAATCGGCGCGGCAGAAATTTCCACCGGTATTTCGCGTTCGTCGGCGGTGCGCAGCACCTGGTCGCCGGTTGAAATGTATTTCTGTCCCTGCAGGCAGCCGCTGACGATGTTGGTTACCGCCTGGTGGTCGTGTTCATCGACGATGCTGAGAACAGCGTCGGCGGGCCGGCCGATGATGCTGGTGGGCTCATGGGAGAACAGCTTTTCAGCGACCGGATTCATCCCGGTGCAGATGCCCTCGTGGTCGGTGGTGATGACCGCGTCACCGATGGAGTTGAGGGTGATTTCCGCGCGTTCTTTTTCCTCTCGCAGGTCCCGTTCCGCCTGTTTGCGCAGGGTGATGTCGCGGGCGAATACCTGGTAGACGGTTCGGCCGGCGATGGTCAGGGTGGTGATGTTCAATTCCACCGCCACCGTGCTGCTGTCGCTACGGCGCAGCCGGGTTTCGAAATACAGGTCCTGGCCGTCCAGACTGGCGGCAATGCGTTCCTGCCAGTGGGGCCGGTCGTTGCCGTCGGCGGTGCAATCGTGAAAATTGATATTGATCAGGCGGTCGCCGTGCATTTGCAGCAGGTGTTCGGCGGTGCGATTGGCTTCAACGATGCGCAATTCGCCATCCAGCAGGAAAATGGCCGCCGGCGCATTTTCGATCAGGCGCTGAAAGCGGTATTCGGTCTGAATGCGTTGTTTCTGCAGGCGCTGGGTATGTACCGCCAGCGCCGCAAGGCGCGCCAGGCCTTCCATCAGCTGTTCGTCACGCTTGTCGAAATTCAGCTGTTTGTGTTTGGACATGGTCAGCAGCACGCCGATGACTTTGCCATCCACCAGCAGCGGTGCCGCGATACCGGAACGGGCGTCGAAAATCTGGCGAATGCGCTGGCTGACTCTGGGATCGTTGACCACATCGTGGATCGCCACCGTATGGCCGGCGTGAAACGCCAGGGTCGACAGGGCCTGCTCGCTTACCGGCAACTGAAAGTAGCCTTCCGGTTTGTAGGGCCCGTAGTCGGTGGCGACGCCCACCAGCATGTTGCGCTGCGCGTCATGCAGTTCGATGACCGAGGTATCGCCGCCGATGGCATCCATGCATATTTTAATCACTGAGGTGAAGGCTTCCTCCAGGGTGGAGGTGCCGTAGCCGCTGGCCAGGATCTGATTGCTTACTTCCAGCAATTTCCCGCGAATGTTATAGTCTTCGAGCAGGCGATGGTACTTGTCAGGAGTAATGTTGTCGCGAACGGCGCCGCCGGCAATTTGATGATTTCCGGTGCGCGCTGCGGGCGGGAAGCTCGGCGCGGTATTCGGGTCACGGATGAATCGGCGATACCTGTGTAGAAGCTTGCTAAGTTTATCCAGCATGGCACTCCGTCGGCACAAGCCGATGACCGCGGACGGTAGTTTGCTGCGGTGCGGTATCTCATTCGATACCGGGGTTATCGGCCAAATACCGGAAAAATATAGAGTCGACTGCCCTGCGAATCCGGGGCAGCAGGTGCGTTCACCTCTAGTTTGGTTTTTTGTAATAAGGTAGTAATTAATCTTTATTTATCCCCGGCAGGGCCGGACAAGAGGAGGAAAAATTATGGCGCGTGCGCGGATGGGATGGGTGCTGGCGCTTCTGTTATGGCCGTTGGGGGCGATGGCACAGGCCACGGTGGTGCTCGATAATGGCGCCCTGAAGGTATACAAGGTCAAGGGCGACTTTGCCGAAACCTTCGAGTTTCTGCAGGCCGCCATTGGTGATCAGGGCATTAAAATCAATAACATATCCTATATCGGTAAGATGTTGCAGCGTACCGCCGAGGCGGTGGGCACTGGCAAGGAGGTCTACGCCAACGCCAACGCCCTGGAGTTCTGCAGCGCCGTGATTTCCCGGGAGATGATGGAAGCGGATCCCAATAACATCGTATTGTGTCCGTATATTATTTATATTTATGAGCTGGCGGCCGCACCGGGCGAGCTGTACGTGGCCTATCGCAAGCCGGAAATCACCGGTAACGAGGCGACCCGTAAAGCGCTGGCGAAGGTAACGGCGCTGCTGGAGAGCATCATCGGCAGCGTATTGAATTGACTGCCACCGCCACGGGTGCCGCGGTGCATCCGGTGATCCGCGTGCTGGGTCTGGTACTGTTCGGCTTGTCGCTCAGTGTCGGTGGCCTGTCCGCGCTGCCGTCCGCCGGCTTGCTGTTGCTGGCGCTGTATTTCGGCTCCCGCTGGCGCTGCCTGCTATCCGCCGGCGCGTTGTTGCGGCGCCTGCGTTTCCTCTTTCTGTCCCTGGCGCTGGTCTATTTCTGGTTGACGCCGGGCGAGCCTCTGTGGCCAAGGTTAGGCGTCTGGTCGCCCACCGCGGCCGGCGCGGAGGAAGCCCTGGCGCGCATCCTGATCCTGGTAAGCATCGTTCTGGCGGTGCACCTGCTGCAGCGCACCACCAGCAAGGAGCAGATGATAGGCACGATTCTGTGGCTGGCGGCGCCGTTGCAGCGTCTGGGAGTGGCGTCGACGCGCCTGGCGGTACGGGTCACCCTGGTGCTGCACCTGATGGAATCCGTGCTGGCGGCCCGGCCGGACGATACCACCGTTGTCGCCTCGTCAACCCTGGATGGCGTGGCGCAGCGCATCGCCCGGCGCTATCGCCTGGCGCTGCTCGAGGCCGACCGGCTCTCGCCGCCGGTGCTGACCGTCGCGGACATCGGCGCGCCGCCCTGGTGGCAGTGGTCTTACCTTTTACTGCCGCCGGTGTTATTGCTTTGGTTGCCGGGACTGTGGCGCTGATGCGCGGGGCCTGGAATGGGGACCACATAAACGGATAAGTCTTGCATGCGCATCGCTTTGGGGTTGGAGTACGACGGCCGGCAGTATTGCGGCTGGCAATTTCAGGATCACTGTCCATCGATTCAAGCAGCGGTGGAACAGGCGCTGAGCCGGGTGGCCGATCAGCCGGTGCGGGTGCATGCGGCAGGCCGCACTGATACCGGCGTGCATGCGCTTGGGCAGGTGCTGCATTTCGACTGTGCAGCGCAGCGTACGCAACGTGCCTGGGTCTACGGCGCCAATAGCAATCTTCCCAAAGACATCGTGGTGACCTGGGCGCAGGAAATGGCGCCGGACTTTCATGCCCGCTTCAGCGCCCAGGCGCGCCGCTACCGCTATGTGATCTGTAACCGGCCGGTGCGGCCCAGTGTCCTGGCCTGGCGGGTGGCCTGGGAATACCGCCCGCTGGACGTGGAGCGCATGCGTCAGGGGGCGGTCCAGCTGGTGGGGGAGCATGATTTTTCGTCGTTTCGCGCCGTGGCCTGCCAGGCGCACAGTCCGGTGCGGCAGGTCCAGGAGTTGAGCCTGACCCGCAAGGACGATCTGATTTTACTGG
>DKAS01000174.1 GCA_002448875.1 Proteobacteria bacterium UBA6920
CCACATCGTCGTAACGCACGGTAATCGGCGCCGAACCGTTGGCATCAAACGTGAGGGTGACTGAAGTACCGCCGCTGGCAATGGCTGTTGCATTGATAGTGGCGAGACTGCCCGCCTGGCAGGCCACCGGGTTGTTACAGGTATAACCCATATTCACCGCAGTCGTCTGGCCGACGATCGCCGGGGTGCAGACTGCCGGGTTGGTGGTGGAAGCCTGCACCGCGCGCAGATAAAGTGTGGATGTGGCAATGCCGGAAACCTGGGGCGGGATGGTGTAGGTGCCGCCGGTGGTGGTGCTGGAGAATATAAATCCGGCCGTGCTCGCCGTGAACGTGCATGACGGTGTGCCGAAATTGCAGGTGGTCGCACCGGTCGGCACAGGTGACGGCGAAACGATGCCGAACACCACCGTGCCCGCCGTGGCGACCTGAACATTCTTGGTCACGCTGCTGCTGCCGCTCGGGATCAGGAATCCCGCGCCCGCCGCGCCGCCGGTCGTGCCATCCCAGTTCACCGTAGGCGCACCGGTCGCGCTCAGCGTGCCGCTCACCCCGGCAGTATATGGCGTGGCACAAGCCGCATCGGCACATGCCCTTACGGTCAGGGTGCTGGCAGCACAAGTCAGGCCGGTACCGCTGCCATGCCGTATTTCAAGATGATCAGGCCCCCCCGAGCAGCTATGCAACACTTGTGCCGGCGTAGTTGAGGTCAGTGTGTAATCGACCGGGCAGGTCGAGGCCAGCATCACGGTGCCGCCCAGCGTCCCGCTCACCGTAACATTGGTCGCCAGCGTGATATTGGGGTTGGCCGCATTGTTGACGGTAAGGTTAGTAAAAGCGGCCGGATTCGCGCCGCTGATCGTCTGCGCGGCAGTGCCGTCCAGGGTAATCACACCAGTTCCGCTCACGGTCCCGTTGACAACTAAATTCCCGACGACACTCAGCGTGCGGTTGCTGGTATCAATCGTTGCGCCAGCGGACACTGTCAGGCTGCCTTTGATCATCGTCGGGCTTTTAAAGAGGGTGGTGGTTCCGCCGTTGACATTCAAATTGTAGAACGTGACCATGCCGGTCTCGTTCGGCAGCGTATTGGTCGCAGTAAAAACAACGGTGCCAGTTCCCTCCGTCCAGGTACCGAGCTTGGCCACATTAAATCCCTGAAGACTTAGCGTGCCGCCGCTGGTCATGACGATGCTGCCGCTCCGGGGCCCACCACCACCCGATGCACCCAGCGTGATAATACCGGATACGGTAGCTGCCGACGCCGCATTAAAACGGAGCGTGCCGTCGCCGCCACCCCCGGCGGTGCCGCCAAGCTGCATTGCAGCGCAGACGCCGCTGGCCACGTTAACGGTCAATGTCGCGCCGTTCTGCACCGTGATCGTGTCTGCTGCAGCGGGCTGTCCTCCCGCTCCGCTTCCCGTGACGATCGCGCTCCAATTTGTATTGGCGTTTATGGTGATGGCGGCGGCTTGTGCCACTGAAGCAGCAGACAACAACACCCACCCCACCAATAACGCATATATTAATTTCATCTGCTCATGCTCCCATCATCATTGGGTAATGGGTACCGACATCTGCTGCGCAACGCAGTCACGCAGTTCGGACCTGGCGTTGCGATGTCCCCGCATTTTATCTGCCCAACCTCGCCGTTGCCACTTGCTCCACATAATTGACATCGCCCATAGCGCCTCCGGCTGTCGCCTTCGCCGTGACATCATAAATCCACACCGTTGCCGCGCCCTCCATATAGGAACTCGGGGTGCAGTCCACGATTATCGTGTATGCCGCGAGATTACCCCCCGCGACAACCGGCGCGCCGGCCACACAACCCGCCCACTGCACCCCTGGGACGCTTTGCTTGACGTTGTATGCAGCCCACTCTACACCTGCCAGCGCCGCCTGATAAGCGCGTGCGCCGCTTATTTCCATCGTCTGGCTCCGGTTCTGCGCAGTCGAGAGCGTCACCGCGAACGCGCCCAAGGCGGCGATCACCACCAGCAGGAAAATCGCCGAAACCAGGCTGAATCCATTTTGTGCCGTCTTTATCATGGCGAGTTATTCACATGTATCTCCTGGTACAGGCTCACACTTTCGCTGCCGCGCGTCAACGTCAACCGGACGCCGAGCAAACCCATGCGCTGGTTGGGCAGCGCATAGTCAATGGCACAGCCGCTGACATTGTTGGCCAGGATGGCGCTCGATCCTCCCAGCACGCCTGGCGCAACCTGCGCGGGGTTGAAACCGTATGCCCAGCGCCTCATCAGGCTGGCCTGCCCGTTTCCGCTGCCATCCAGCGCACCAAGAGTGCCTTCACACGCATAAGTCACCGCCTGCTGCGCGCCGTCCACCACGTCGAAACGCCGCGAAGGCAACTCTGCGAAGGCCGGGAATTGCGTCGCGGTGAAATTCACGCTGGTCTGCGCGCCGGCCGCGCCGGTATAGGCACGCAGGATGCCTGCCACTGTGTTGTCGTAGGGCGGATTGCCATCCGATTGCGTGCTGCCCAGCACGATCTGGTCGCCCGCCGCGAAAGTGATCGCCGACCCGATGATCTCGAAACAGGTATCGGCCACCGTAAAATCCAGCTCATCGCCTGCCACCCCGCAACCGCCTGCTCCGCCGGTGGCATCGGCCCGGTAGCGCCCGCCGTCCTTGATCGGCAAATACTCCACGCACGGTATCCCGCCGCAACCGGCGACCCGTACACTGTTCGGCACGGCAGTACTGATGTCGCCTGCCAGCCGGTACAGCGCGGTATCGGCGATGTCGGTCAATTCGGCGCGGCGCGCCACATCCACATACTGCTGCACCGGCGTCCTGAGAAACACCGCGACGATGCCGCCCAATACCCCGGTGATGACGATCACGATGATCATCTCAACCAATGAAAAACCGCTTTGACCGATCCTGTGCATCAGTAATTGGTCCGGTATCCGGTTGCGGTGAACGTATCGCCATTCGGCGACGCCACCGTCACGTCGATCTTCAGCACATTACCTGCCGGGATGCCATTCCATGCAGCAGCCTCTGGAGTCACGGCCACAGCCGCGCTGTAATTCTCCAGACCCGTTATCGCCGCAACTCCATTCACCGCGTATATCCCGGTGGTCGCAAACCCGTTGTAATCGCTGGCGATATGATAAACAGTGGCCCGGTTTAACTGCGTCACTGCCACGTTGGGTGCAGCCGCAGTAAAGTCCTGCAACTGGACTTCTTCCAGCAGGGAATAGGCGGCCGCAATCGCCTGCTTGCGCACCAGCGGATCGGCACTGCTTTTGGAAGTGGTATTCATCACCAGCAGGATTCCCGCCAGCGCGACGCTGACGATCACGATGAACATGATCAGCTCGACCAGGCTGATGCCGCGTTGCACACAAGGGCAATCGCGGGCATGGCCCGCTCCTGCATGACTGTGCAATTGCGAGCTAATGCACATAACCGGTCTCCGCTTCGATGGTGATGGTGATGGTGTTCGCCGCACCTGTGACGTTGATCGTTTGCGCCACCGATGGCACGCCCAGCGCGCTGAAATTGAAAGCAGCCGGTACTGCGGCAAAGCTGATGCCGGATGGCGCCGTGATGACATACGCCCCACCAGCCGGGGATTGCAGCGCCGTACCGCAGGCGGCGGTCGTGCCGATCGTCAAGGTGACGCTGTTCGTGGTGAAAGTGGCGCAGACAAAACGGTTCTGCGCAATTGCGGCCTTCTGCGCAAAACGCAACGAAGCCTGAACCTGATCGGCAAAGCCGCGCGATTGAAACACGCTGCTATCGAAGAAACGCGGCACGGCGGCAACAGCGAGTATCCCGATGATGACTATCGCCATCACCAGCTCTACCAGAGTGAAGCCTGGCTGGAGAAATCTGCGGCCTGCAACATGACTCATCTTGAAAACCCGCTGGTTAAATTTAGGCGCATGATTGGTTTTATCGACAGAGTGGTGTAGATTTTAACGCAAATCCGGCAGGGCCATTCCCCGATAAACAAACTCGAATTCCTCGGTTGACTGGCTTGTAGATGCGAATGAATTCGCACCTTAAATAGGCTGCACCCCATGAAGTAACGCAACTCTCACCATCAACTACGGAATTCAGGATAACCGGCGAATCAGCGAGCGTATTTTGCTCACTTAGCCGGAAGGCTGGTTACTCCATCAGCGGATTGGCTTCCTTTGGCGCAACCGCAACCTGCCTCTTGCGGGTGCAAGGCCCGATGGTTATTGCACGCGACGCGGGCTGAAGAGGAGTTTCAACAGGCTCCGCATTGAATGCCCCTGAGTCGATGGGTTCGAAGACCTGCTTCCCGACTTGCGCCAGTAAACCGAGTCCTGATCGATTGGAATGATCTCATCTGCGATTCCGTGGTCACGCCGGTAATCGTTCACGGCTTCCCTGCATTGAGGCAGCGCGTTAAAGTCGTCGACAATCACAAACCCGCCGTCCGAGAGCCTTGGATAAAGATTGTTCAGTGCGTCCATCGTGGATTCATAGAGATCGCCATCCATCCGCAGCAGGGCCAGGCGCTCGACAGGTGCAACGGGAAGCGTGTCGCAAAACCAGCCTTTCAGGAAGCGAACCTTGTCGTCCAGCAGATCGTAACGCTCGAATAACTCCTTGACCTCTTCAATGCTGACGCAGAGATAAGGAAATATATCCTTGCTGAAGTCCCAGCCTTCATCTTTCTCATGTGTTGGCCTCGGCAATCCCTCAAAGGAGTCGGCCACCCAGACCAAACGGTTATGGATGTCATGCGCGGAGAGATAGCCTCGCATGAAAATGGCGGCGCCTCCCTTCCATGCCCCGGTTTCGATCAGGTCTCCGGGAATGCCGTCCCGGATTATCGTATCGAGACAGTAGTGAATATTATCGAGCCGAGCCTCCCCGATCATGGTGTGCGCAGTGAAGAAGAAATTCCTGGCTGCCGCTTCTTCCGGGTGGCCTGCATTGTTTGCGCCCCCATAGACCAGCCACCCCCCAACCTTTCGAGCCTCTTTCAGCAAATGGAATATTTCGCTGCGCCTGATCCCCAGAAAGTCGCTGACTATCTGGGTAGCCGGCGGGAGATTACCCCGGAGCGCATGAATCACAAAGTAGGCTATTCTGGCTTCGTTCTCCAGGTAGAGCACATTCAATAAGCTTTTTTTCAGCAGCGCCAGATAGCGCTCTGTCAAAGAGCCACCCGGTTTCACGGAGTGTCTCCTGTTTGCGCGCTGACACTCCCGGGGCGCGGGGGGAAACAGCCAGCGCGATCCGACTCGATGCGTTCGGGCGATGGCTCTTCCGGATAAGCCAATGCCCAAAGATTGTAGCCCTCAGTTCTTTCCACGAGAGCTGCCTGAAAAGCACTTTCCTTCAAAACCCGATCAAGACTCTTTGCCGTAAAGCCTGTCTTGTGCGCCATATAAAGATTGCCCGCTGCCATCGAAGCGCGGTGGCCGTACAGGATGTCGATCGGCGAAATCGGGCCTGCCTGCGAAACGTAGGCAACCTCTTCCAGCTTGTCTTCGGCCACCAGCGCACAAACCGATTGCAGATCGGGGCAGGTAATCACCAGCATGCCATCCGGTTTAAGAACCCGCCTGAATTCCCTGA
Organism: Proteobacteria bacterium UBA6920; assembly: GCA_002448875.1. Classification (GTDB taxonomy): domain Bacteria; phylum Pseudomonadota; class Gammaproteobacteria; order SG8-11; family SG8-11; genus UBA6920. The sequence continues at coordinate 5,595 of DKAS01000174.1, forward strand.
GCGCCACTTCGACCTCGTGCGGATGGAGATGCTCGATATTATGGGATGAATAAACGGCGTCCACGCTGGCGGTTCCAACGGGCGACATATCCAGCATGCTGGACACCACATCGGGCGTAACGTCCGGGTTGATATCGAGGCGTATTTCCTGCCAACGGCGCTGGAACAACCGGGGCAATGAGCGGATATCCGCTGCGCCGCAACCAACATGCAGCACGGTCTTCCTGATCACAGGAACACCCGGCACGACCTCGGCGCCGAGCTTTTCGCCACGGCACCACGCCTGCCACATCCGCCGGTAAAGCATCTCCAGATCCTGGGTAAATTGTTCCGGCTGGCACAACGGGCTCTTTTTCATTTTCCCGCGCATCTCGCGCCGCAATGCAGTTAGCCTTTCGGCATCGCCAGCCAGTGCAATGGCACCTTCGATATAAGCATCCAGACCGTCGAAAATCAGCTCGGTTACCCCGATGTTGGAAAGCGACGATACTGACTGCCGCGAGACCACCGTATGCCCTGCCAGCGTGACTACCGGCACACCCATCCACAACGCCTCAAGCGTGGTCATACCGCCGTTAAAAGGGAAGGGGTCGAGCGCGATGTCAATCTCGCCATATTGTTCCAGCATTTCCTGATGGGGCGATGGGCCACGCAATTCCAGTCGTTCGCCAGCCAAACCGCAAGCCGCAAAGCGACGGCGCAAGTCGTTGCAAACATCTTCGTTTGCCAGAGTGCCTGCCTTTAGCAGCAGGCGGCTGTCAGGCACGGCCTGGAGAATTTTTACCCATGCCGCAATCACAGGGTCAACCAGTTTCTCGATGCGATTAAAGCAGCCGAAAGTGATCCTCCCTGCCTGCAGCACCGGCGGCGGCACAACATCCGGCGCATAGTCTGGCGTCGCATAACAGAAGCGCGAATGGGGCAACCATACGGGTATCTCGGAAAACAGTTGGCCGCTGTCAGGCGGGGTCGTATAGGGATCGGTAATGTAGTAGTCGATACTCTTCAAACCAGTCGAATGAAAATACCCGATCCACGTCGCCTGCACCGGTGCCGGCTTAAGGACAAACACCGGCAAGCGGTTGTACGCGGTATGCCCGGAAAGATCGACCAGTATGTCGATGCGATCCTGATGAATTTGCTCCGCCAGTTCGTCGTCGCTCATTAACAGCGCATCGATCCACGAGTCGGCATATTCGCGGATGGCAGCAGTGATAGGGTCGACATTGTTGCGCATCATCGAATAACAATGGATGTGGAACTGTTTCCGGTCATGGTAGCGTATGACATCGCGCAACAAAAAACCCACCGGGTGCGTGCCAAAATCACCCGACACATAGCCGATCCGCAACGGACGATCGGATTGTTTCGTCTGGCCGTAGCTGTACCCGTCGTCCTTGCCGCTGTTTTTTTCAAAATGATCCGCCCAATCGCTGTGATAAGCGAAGAGTTCGTCTGCGGATATATCCGGCAGATAAGTAGAGTCGAACGCGATGTTCGAACGAATTCCCGGCATCTGCGGGTTCTCCGCCAGCGCCCGTTCGAGCAACCGGATTGATCCCTGATGATCGGCGCGGTTGCCCAAACAAGTGGCCAGCGTGATTAATGCGGCCGCATTATTGGGTTGCAACTTCAGCACCTTATGGCAGCTCGCCTCTGTGGCAGCCCAATCGGCCTTGGCCTGCTGCGCCAGCGCCAGCGACACGAGCCGCTGCGCATTCTCCCCCTTGGTGGCAATTTCATGCTCGAAAAAGGCCAGCGTCTCGGCGCGGCGATGGCTTTCGCCCAGAATGGTGGATAGCCCAATCTGCGCCTCAGGGCATGCAGGGTCGCACTCGATAGCCTTTTGAAACGACTTGACGGCCAGCCGGGATTTGCCAGTGTGCAGCAACACATTGCCCAGATTGACATGCAGCGCCGCCACATCCGGGTAAAGCTCGATCGCCGCTTTTGCATCCGCTTCGGCATCCTTGAACCGCCCCAGTTCATAAAGCACGGCGGATCGGTTATTCAGGGCCTCGAGCAGGCGCGCATCCAGCTTGAGCGCTTGATCGAACTGGTCCAATGCGGCCTCAAATTCGCCCTTGACCATCCACCATTCGCCCAAGTTACACCATGCCTGTGCGTAGCCCGGCTCAAGCGCGATAGCACGCTCATAGGCCTCGCGCGCAGCCTCCATCTGCGCGAGCCGCCTGCGTGCCGCCCCCAAGGCGCACCAGGCTTTTGCGTAGTCTGGATTGCTGCGCAGCAACTGCTCGCAGACCGCCGCCGCCTCCTGATCGCGACCCCTGGCGAGCAATTGCTGGCTGAGCTGGAACGCCGCTTGCTGCGCACTGTCTCCCCCGCCGGTCGCACCGTTGCGGTAGCAGGTCTCGGCCAGCGAAACCAGGCCTTTGCGCGCAAGCCAACGGCCCATATGCAGCCACAGCGAAGCTCCAATCCGGCTGCGAGCCGAGGGTGAATTATTCATCCTGTAAACCGCCGTTGATGGCGTAGCAGGTGCGAATTCATTCGCACGTACAGCCAGTCATGTGCGAATGAATTCGCACCTGCCGGCATAGCGGAACACAGCGGAACAACTGCGGTTTTTTGATTCATTGAGATCTGAGGAATTGCGCGCTGCCAATTGCTTGCTCGCCGGAGGGCTGCTACTTTCCGCCGATAAATGACGAGGTCAGCATCGCAAACAGCACCTGTTTAACGAGATGTGATGGATAACCTGCTTGCAGCAGGCGTTGCTGTAAATTGAAGGCGACCCGCGCCCGGCCAATCACACCTAGACGGTGGCTCTGCCTTTCGGCCAGGGCGATTTCATAGAACTTTTTCAAACCCGTTTCGCTGGACGATGCAATTTCTTTTTCGGAGGGGCGCTTGCCGCGCTGGTTCTTGTCGGGACGAAGCGGAACGAGGCGCTGAAACTCATCGCTCAGTCTGGCACTGGCCACCTGAACCCGACTTGGCGATTTTTCCATGTATTTTTCCTGTAGACAAACGAAAACGAGGCGCGTTGAAATCGCTTCAAACGCGCCTCGCATAAAGCAGGCTAACAATTAACCGGTGCAGATCAGCGTCGCAGAAGCAGTTTGGCTGGCGCTGCCCAAGCTCGTATTGCTGATCGTAACAGAATGCGCAACACCAGCAGAACCCGCATAAGTGCTATTGGCAGCAATACTGCCACAGGCAACCGTGGCAGCAGCAGCAGTCACGGTGTAGCCGACCGGCATTCCGCCCTGCATTATACTGCCGGCAGCATTGTTAACGTTTACCGCTGCACCGGAAATGGCAACGCCTTTCGCGGTATTCGCCTGATAAGCTCCGATATTGACTGCAAAGGCCGAAGACACCGCCCCGGCGACACCCTTGATCGCCGCCGCCTCGGCATCCGACTTCAAGTCGACGAACTTCG
>DKAS01000253.1 GCA_002448875.1 Proteobacteria bacterium UBA6920
GGTCGGTTCGTCCAGCAGCAGGATATCGGGGTCGCTGACCAGCGCCCGGGCCAGCAACACCTGCCGGCGAATGCCGCCGGAACCGTGCTTGAACTGGCGATCGCCCGGCAGGCCCAGGCGATCGATCACGGTATCGACCCGGTGTTTGAGACTCCAGCCGTCCTGCGCTTCGATCTGTTGCTGCAGGCGTGACAGAGTTTGCAGGCGTTGCGCATTGTCCAGATCCGGATCGACCGCGGCGTGATGATAGGCGCTGAGCAGGCGACCGGCATCGCCCAGACCCGAAGCGACGATGTCGTAGTTGCTCAGGTCCGCCTGTTCGCCGGTGTCCTGCGCCAGATACGCCACTTTGACCCCCGGACGCAGCCAGACAGTGCCGTCGTCCGCCTGCATCTGGCCGGCGATGATTTTGAATAAAGTCGATTTGCCGGTGCCGTTGCGTCCCACCAGGCAAACGCGTTCACCGCGGCTGAGTTGCAGATTTACCCGGTCGAGCAGGGTTTGCGGGCCGAAGGCCAGGGAAACATTTTCAAGTTGGGTCAGTATCATGTATTGACAAAGTGGGCTGCGCTGCGTGGACCGTGCTGAACGGGTCGCGGCGGGGGCGCCGCCCGCAGCCGAATCAGCAAATTCGTGGCGGAGTATAACACCCCCGCGCATTCCGCTGATATGCGCTGAGGCGGCTACCGACGGCGAGTGACCATGATAGTCCTCCCTGCCGCCGCGGTTGAATCCCTGTGACAGTGTCAGGATAAATTAAGGTGGCAGCGCTAAAAATTCGCCCAGAGGCGTGTGTTGCCCGCTGGCTTATAGAAGATAGAGAGACTGGCGGCGAGCAAGCAACGTATTGCTTATAAAAGGCCGTGCATTGAAATGGGGGAAACACTGTAACTCTCGGTTTGACTGCTGAATTCCACAGCGCATCTTCTTATAATCATATACGGGTACGGTCTATTGACCAGTCAAAAAATGGGCATCAGGGGTTGGGTAAATGAATATCTACTATCTGGATTACGCGCTCAATGAAGCGGAGCTGGGGTTTATCAAAACCACCTTGAAGAAGCGTCATGGTGGCTTGTGCTTCGATGACATCAGACAAATTCGCGTTCCTGCGGTATTGCCGGCGCCGCGCGAGGACGGTTCCTATGACGAGAACATCATCGAGCGTCTGCGTATCGCCCGTCGCAATCTGCTGCGCACCGACATCGAGAAGCAGGCCGGTTCGCCCGTCATCTGGGTTATGCCCAAGGGCGCTCACTGGGGCACGGTGTTTCAACTGGCGATCCAGGAACTCACCGGTTACTTCCCCTTTATCGTTCTGCTGTGGCGTCAGGAAGGCGAGCACCTGGTGCGCAGCGAAGCCCGCTTTATCGACAACAGCGGCATGGTGACGCACGTCGGCGGCGCCAGCATCAATTCCTGAGTTTTCACCGTTGACCATCGTCGGCCCTGGCGGCCGCCGGTGGTCATATTCTCTGCTATTCTTGCTTACTGATCCCCGCACGCAGGAGCCGCGATGACCGGCCGCTGGCATGTCTATATGGTGCGCTGCGCCGATGACACTCTATATACCGGCATCGCCATCGACGTGGCGCGACGCATGCAGGAGCACAACGGCGAGGAGCGGCGCGGTGCGCGCTATACCCGGGCGCGCCGCCCGGTGCGACTGGCCTATGTGGAAACCGTCGCCGACCGATCCAGCGCTCTCAAACGGGAGCACCAGTTACGCAAGCTGTCCCGTCGGGAAAAGGAACGCCTGATCGTGCAATGTGGCACGCCGCGTGCGGAATATTACCAACTATCGACCTGACATAGCGCACAGCGTCGGTCCCGCGGTACCGATAGGATACTCGCCAGTCTGTTGCAACGGGTGATAGGGTCACTACATGGCGAAAATGTCGACAATGAAGAAGAATAAACCGGAAATTTCCGCTGGTCCAACCGTGTCTCTGCTGGCCGAGGGTGTCGTCGGCAATGAAATGAATTTGTTGTGCTGGGAATTGCTGTCAACAGACGGCGAGCAGGCGGCGAGGGCGGCGCGGCGTCTGGGCGAGTTCGGTGGAATCGCGGGCGCTGCCGTCCCGCAATTGATCGCTGCCGGCAGCCACGGTAACGTGGAACTGCGCCAGGCGGTCATTGCCGCGCTGGGGCGGATCTGCGCTCAGCTCGACCGGTGCCTGCCGTTTCTCGGGCAGGCGCTGCGTACTGGTGATGCCGGTGTCAGGCAACTGGCGGTGGCTGCCTTGGGAGAGTTTCAGGACGCCCGGGTGCTGCCCCTGGTCGTGGCCGCGCTGCGTGATGAAGACCCGGTGGTACGGCAGTTCGCCGTGGATATTCTGCAGCAGCGGTTTTGCGTCACCACCCCCTGGCTGGATTGACAGCCGCAATTCCGGCACGGGCGATACTCCATTCAAGATCGCTGCCGTATTACCGATGTACAGGCATGGAAACAAGAATTCTGCGCACCTACACGCGGCACTTGCCGTTGTTGCTGGTCCTGGCAATGAGCGGTTGCGGCGACCCGCAGACCGCGTCGACGCCGGCCTCGCCGGCACCCGCCCAGGCCGCCGCCCCGCAGGTTCTCTATCTGTCGCCGGGCGCTCTGCAGTGCCCCAGCCTGGACGCAGCCATGCAAACCCTGGACTACTTGCGTCGCGGCGTCGGGCAGGGAGAATTGCGCGGCAGTTGCTCTTTGAGCGAAGGGGCCCAGGCCGTGGCGGTGGAAGTCACGCAGACGGAATTGCAGCGGGTGACGAGGCTGGCGCCGAATCTGGAAAAAATCTTGTACTGGCGCGGCCGTGACGGAGCGACCGGTTTCACTCCGCTATTGTTCCTGCAACGCAAGCAGCAAAGCATTTACCCCCTGAGCATCACCGGCGCCTCGACTCGCAACCGGGTACCCGCCTATCTGGATGAGAGCGATCTGCGCCGCCTGGTGGCGGTTGATCCCATGAGCCAGGAGGCGGGCAATATCCAGGTGGAAATCAAACGCAAGGACAGGATCGAGTTCGTGGCGGTGGATCGTCACCCGCTGGAGATTCTGACGTTGCGGGCCATGCCCACTGCCCAGAACGTCGCCATCCTGGCTGCCCAGTGGCGACTGGCCGGCGGCCGGGACAAATACTGGTCCCGGCTGACCGAACTGGTGGACAAGGGCGGCGCGCGCGCCGCCCTGGCCGACACCCTGGGCAGCCGCTTCTGATCGGCCCGAAGTTTGCACTATCAAGTCGGATCTTTCTCTGCCTGTCGGCGCTGGTAAGACCTTCATCTTAATGTACAATGCTCATTGTTTTGCCACGCCATGGCAGCCAGCCACGGGTCCGGGGCCGATTTCAAACAGCGTTGCACGGATGAAGAATCGGGCGGCGACACTGAAAAACCAATACCATAAGTAGTTTAAGGAAAGTAAAGGGTATGACCGAGCAGACACCCCCAGCGAGCAATTTCATACGCCAGATCATCGATCAGGACCTTGCCAATGGCAAACACGGCGGCAAGGTGGCAACGCGTTTTCCGCCCGAGCCCAACGGTTACCTGCATATTGGCCATGCCAAATCCATTGTGCTGAATTTCGGCATTGCTGAAGACTACGCCGGCACCTGCAACCTGCGCTTCGACGACACCAATCCGCACAAGGAAAATCTCGAATTCGTCGAGGCCATCATCGCCGACGTGCGCTGGCTGGGTTATGACTGGCAGGACAGGTTGTACTATGCGTCCGATTATTTCGAGCAGTTGTACGACTATGCGGTGCAGCTGATCAAGCTGGGCAAGGCCTATGTGGATGATCTGACCGCCGAGCAGATCCGCGAACATCGCGGCACGCTGACCGAAGTCGGGCGCAACAGCCCGTGGCGGGAACGCAGCGTGGCGGAAAACCTCGATATCTTCGCGCGCATGCGCGCCGGCGAG
>DKAS01000003.1 GCA_002448875.1 Proteobacteria bacterium UBA6920
GGAAGGTGATTTGATGCTTGGTTCGGCCGCGAGTGTTGGTGGGTTGCTCCGGCCCCTGCGTTACCCGTCGATCGGCTCACCCCGCTCGCATCGGCGCCGCCGGTAGGGTGCGATGTCAGAGAACTGTCATCGTTTTTTCATCCCCTTGTCACCGTTGCACTCTATATTTCCCGGATCTATCAGGTGACACCGTGGCCGACGTTTCCATCGGTCGGCAGTATAGTTCGCGCCATGTCATGGCGGCGGCCTGATTTCCTTGTCATTGGGTCTGCGGCGCGCAGCGAATCTTTGGGATGTTATGCTGGATGTAGCGAAAGAGTTACTGGCGAGTTCGCCGTGGTTGCGGCGGCAGGCCGCGCCGTTGCGCCGTTTTCTGCTGATGGCCGTCAGCCGGGTAGTGCATGAGAAAACGGTCAATGAGTTCGTGGCCGCCAATGGCCATCTGGGAGCGGTGGAATTTACGGAAAAGGTGCTGGAATTATTCGCCGTTCGCTACGAAGTGTCCGGTTGCGATCGGGAAAATATTCCCGCCCATGGGCCGGTGCTGATCGTCGCCAATCACCCATTGGGCGCGCTGGACGCGCTGGCCCTGGTCAAGCTGATCAGCGAGGTACGGCGCGATATCCGCGTCGTTGCCAGCGGATTTCTTGCCCGACTGAATCCGTTACGTCCCATTCTGCTGCCGGTGGACAATTTCGGCGGTAAAACGCCGCGTCGCGACATCGAAAACGTCATCGCTGCACTGACTGCCGGCCACGCCGTAATAATCTTCCCGGCGGGCGAAGTGGCACGCGCTTCCTGGAACGGTATCCGGGATTCGCGCTGGAACAAGGGCTTCCTGATGATGGCGAAGCGCGCCCAGGCGCCGCTGCTACCGGTTCATATCGACGCCCGTAACCCGTTGCTGTTTTACCTGGCCTCCATGCTGCATCGTACGCTGGGAACCTTGCTGCTGGTGCACGCCATGTTCGCGCGTCGCAAAATGACGCTGCGCTTCCGTATCGGTGGCCTGATACCCTATCGCTTTCTGGCGATGCCAGGTATCCAGGCGAAAACCCAGGTAAAGCTGCTACACAAGCACCTGGAGCGGATCGGCCGGGGGCGGCGCGGCATCTATAACAGCGTCAAGTCCATCGCCCATCCGGAAGACCGACGGGCGCTGCGGCAGGAATTACGACACGCGCGCCTGCTGGGGATGACGATGGATGGCAAGCGAATTCTGTTGTTCGACGCGTTCCCTGATTCGGCGGTGATGCGTGAAATAGGGCGGTTGCGGGAGGTAGCGTTTCGCGCGGTGGACGAGGGCAGCGGTACGCGGCGTGATCTGGACAGATTTGACTCGTACTACCGGCACATCATTGTCTGGGATGATGAAGATCTGGAAATCGCCGGCGCCTACCGCCTGGGCGAGGGTGAAAAAATCATGCAGGCACATGGTGTCAGCGGTTTTTACACGGCTACATTGTTTGATTTCAGTGCCGATTTTATCGGCCGGCTGCCGCAGGCGGTGGAGCTGGGGCGCAGTTTCGTGCAGCCGAAATACTGGGGAACGCGTGCGCTGGATTATCTCTGGCAGGGTATCGGCGCCTATCTGTCCAGCCATCCGCAGGTGCATTACCTGTTCGGTCCGGTAAGTATCAGCGGTATGCTGCCGGAAGCGGCAAAGGCATTATTGGTGACCTACTATCGCCGTTACTTTGGGGGCGCCATACTTGGGGTTCGTGCCAGATGTACCTATCACGCGCCGGAGGAATCACCATGGAGCAGTGAGAAGCTGTTTGCCGGTCTCGGCAAAGACGAAGCCCTGCAGTTGCTGAAGGAGCGTTTGCGCAGCATGGACGTGGCTATTCCCACGCTCTACAAACAATACACCGAACTTTGCGAGGAAGGCGGTACTACTTTTCTGGACTTCGGTGTCGATCGTGATTTCGAGAATTGCATTGACGGGTTCATGCTGGTGGACTCGCGTTTGATGAAAGCGCATAAGCGCAAACGTTACGTCGAGCGATTTCAGGTAAGTGATATAAAATCGCAAGCAAGTGTGCGCCGGTACGGGTGACCCGATAGCGAGAAGGTCAATGAGTAATAATACGGTATGCCGATGCGTATTCGAATAACGAATGATGACAGCACGGATATGAGCCAGCGTTTTTGCGTTTTTGCACCTCTTTTCCATTAAAAATAGCTTACCGGCACCAACGCTGTACGACAGGCGTGCGCGTTATGAGCTATATTTGTCTTGTAATAAGAACAATTCCTTTTTCCTTTTTCTCCAGCGTGCCGCTACGATGAGGCCATAGAATTCACCGCTCGGCTCGCAGGGTGAGTTATGGTATTTCACGTGATCTTCACGAGTCCTGGAGGTGTGTGATGGGAAAGATTTCACGCCGTCAATTCATTAAACTTTCCGGAACCACGGCGGCGGCAGCGGGGATCGGCGCCGGCGCCCTGGGCGGCGCATTGGCGGCTGAGGCTGCGCCGGCAAAACGTATTGTACATGCGGGTATCGACAAGCCAGCCGCACTGCCTAAGACCCAGGGCAAACGAGTGGTAGTCGTAGGCGGCGGCTGGTCTGGTTTGACCGCAGCCAAGTATCTGCAAAAAGCGGGGGCGGGACTGGATGTGGTACTGGTGGAAAAAAATGCCACCTTCATGTCCTGTCCGATGAGCAATCTGTGGCTGACCGGGCTGGTCGATCTGGAGTTTCTGACCCACAGCTATTTGGATGCGGCGCGCAACAACGGCTATCTGTTCTTCAATGCCACGGTCGTGGATCTGGATCGCGGCGCGCGGGTTCTGTATACGGACCAGGGCAGTGTGCACTATGATTATCTGGTGCTGGCGCCGGGTATCGACTACAACTACGCTTCCATTGGCGTCACGGATCCTGCGGAAGAATATCATTTGCGTAATCACTTTCCGGCCGGCTTTATGCCGGGCTCGGAGCATGTTTCCCTGCGCAACAAGCTGCAGGATTTTGACGGTGGCGAGTTCCTGGTAACTGTTCCCGGAGGGAATTATCGCTGCCTGCCGGGTCCTTATGAGCGAGCCTGCCTGATTGCCTCCTATCTCAAGAAGGAAAAGATCGCGGGCAAGGTAATTCTGCTGGATACCAATCCCGATGTCACCATCAAGAAAGAAGGATTTCATGCCGCCTTCGATGAGTTGTTCAAGGATGTTCTGGAGTACCATCCTTCGTTCGAAATCACCGGTGTCGACCTGGCCAATAAACGGGTGAAATCCGAGTTCGGCGAAGTGCAGTTTGCCGAAGCCTCGATCTATCCCAAGGTGCGCGCTGCGCGCCTCATTGAAACTTTAGGGCTGGCTGACGGCAAGTCTCCGCAACTGGAAGCCAGGATCGATCCGCTGACCTATAACGTGATCGGCGATGAGCGAGTCTATGTGGCGGGTGACGCCCGTCCCATGCCGTTTTCCAAGAGCGGTAACACCGCGAATTCGGAAGCAAAATTTGTGGCCCGAATCATCGCCGCCCGAGCCCAGGGCAAACCGGCGCCGGCCTGGGAAAGTCCGAACACCGTATGCTATTCGGTGGTCAATGGTAATCCCCTGGAGGCGATCAGCGTCGATGCGCACTATGTCTACCATCCGGAAGATAAGAGTTTTGCCTTCGATAGCGTGAAGATGTTCGAAAAACGCGATGCCGCCCGTGGCGCGGCGGCCCTGGACTGGGCCAAGGCGCTGTACCGCGATATGTTCGCGTGAGGAGGCTGCATGGAACGTCGAGCCTTTGTAAAGTTGTGCGGGGGCGCCGCTGCGCTGGTGAGCGCCTGCCCGCAGTTGCTGGCGGTCGCGGCAGGGGAAGTGAAAGCCTATGCCCGTGTCGCATTGGTTGACAGTGACGGCCAGCCGTTTGCCGTAGACAAGCTGGCGGACTCCGACGGATACATTTTTCACTATCCTTACCGCAGCACGCCGGCACTGCTGCTTGATCTTGGACGCCAGGTGCCTGGCGGCGTGGGGCCCAGTGGCGGTATCGTTGCCTTCGCCGCCATTTGTCCGCACCAGTTCGCCTATCCCAGCGCCAGTCTCAGCGCTCTCAACTACCATCCTGGGGAAAGCAGTACCGCCGGTCGCGGTCAGGCGATTACCTGTTGCCTGCACGGCAGTGCGTTTGATCCGGCACAGGAGGGTGCCGTGCTCGGTGGCCCAGCATTGCAGGCGTTGACCGTGATCACCCTGGAATACGATGCCGGCAGTAATGGCGTGAGCGCGATCGGCACCCGCGGTGCGGATATTTTTCCGGTATTTTTCGCTGCGTTCAAACGGGAACTGCGCGAGCAATACGGGCGCAGCGAGTATTTGCAGGAGGTTTCGGGGCAGGCCGCGGTCGTGGCGGCGGCGGCTTACTCCAGCCAGCGCGTGAGTTGCTAGAGTTCAATCCCTGCGCAGCCGGTCCCCGCCATCGGGGGCCGGTACGCAGGGATTATGCGTGCGCTCAGGAGTGCACGTGCGTCATGGGATCGAGTTTCTGCCCGCGCAGCAGGAAAAACGGCGATTTGTAATACATTTTCACGTCGTGAAACGGATCGGTCAGGATCTTGGTGGCCCAGACCAGGCCGGCTTGTACGTTCTGAATGAAAAACAAGTGAAAAGTACGAAAGATGAGGGCGGCGACGGCCAGGGCCAACCAGAGGATTGCGAGATTGTCCAGGTATTCCGGCATATCACTGAAAGGCGCCATTAAACCGAAGAAACCGGGGACGAAATAGAGCACGACCGGGATGGCAATCCAGATCGCCAGCAGTACCACCTTGCGGAACAGATTGTAACCGACCTTGATATCCTCTTTGTGTTCGTGTGTCGCCTCGTTTACGGAGTCATAACCCTTGGGCTCGAAAAAGAAGTGCCCCGCCTGGCGCAGCAGCATCGCCACCAGCCAGCCAAGGAATACCGCCACCGCGGGGGAAATGAACAACAAGACGTAAGCCGCGAGAAAATTCAGCGCGCTCAACAGATGCAGGGTTTGGTTGACCCGGCTCTGATGATAATAGCGGTGATCGTCCCAGCGTTGTTGTTTCAGTTCAGCTAGAAATTTCATGTGTTTTATCCTGTGCGATGGTTGAACGCGCTATTTATATTGCTTCAACATGACATCGCGATGACGGCATGGTTAAAACAAGCCGCTTTTTTACAGTTTATTGATATTTGTCAAGTAAATTGCAACAGGGGCTGGCCCATGCGGATTTCCCTTCCTTCCACGATACCTTCGGCCAGAGAAAGATCACCGCTGCCGAAGACGATAATGGTTGAACCATGTTGAAAGTAGCCCATTTCCTCGCCTTTGACGAAAGCGTGATGACAATTGATGCGGTTAGGCCCCTGATATTTGATACTGAACGTCCGGTCAAGAAATGGCAGGCGTATGCTGGCCACGAGAATGGCAGCCACCGGCACCAGTGCAAGAGCTGCCCGGTCGGTCGGCAGGTCCAACTCGATTACCGCTCTTTCATTCTTACAGTACAGCCTTTCGATGCGCTTGAGCGCGATGGGGTTGACGTTCCAGGTATCGCCGGAAATATAGTTTACGCGTTTGACCTGACAGGCATAGGGGGCGTGGAATCTATGGTACATGGTGGAGCGCAGACGCAGAGTGGCGTAGACTCCGTCCCGGTACTTTGCCACCAGGGAGTCATCCCCCAGCAGATCCACGAGAGTATAGGGAAAGCCCTTGGCCTGGATAAGCTCGATGCCGCGAATGCGCCCGTGGGCACCGATAATACCGTCGCAGGGACTGGTGACGACGCCAGCGTCCGCGTCCACGGGCCGCGCGCCCGCCTGCAGTTCTCGAATGAAACAATCGTGCAGGCTGGTGAAATGGGTTTTCTTTGCTTCCTCCAGATGCAAATCGCCGGCGAGTAGTTTCCAGATCGCCAGCGATAGGTCCCGCACCAGGGGGTGTTCAATCCTGCTGAACCAGCCCATGAACAGGGTTGCGTAACGGCGGGGTATGCGATTGGTCAGCAGAAAGTTGACCTGCTCCAATTGCGTTACCTGACGGAGAATCGATTTAACGGGCATAGCTGTCAGCGCGCCGGCAAGGTGGTGGGCGCGGGCTTGAAATTGGGTGCGTGCGCCAGATACAGGCTGACCCATACCGCCAGGGTGAAATAAAGGGTCATCCAGGAAATTTCCTGCCGCCAGACCGTCCACGCAAAGCTGACGTCATAGCGTTTGAGTGCGTCGATCACGCCCTGCTGCAGGCTCAGATACTGAACACCGATGCTCGTGTCGGCCTGCCAGCGCAGCCAGTACATGGGGACATCGACGGTGACCATGAACACCACATAGCCCGCGGAAAAAAGTATCATGGCCAGCAGGAACGAGCGTTGCACCCCTTTGCTGTGCGGCCAAAGGGCGATAAAGCTGGCGATCAGCAGTATGCCGGCGCCGGTCCACAAGGATTCCTCGACGACGCTGCCGAGATAGTGGGTGGTGAGGGTGGCGTACCAGGAAAAACCCTCGGCGGTCAGGATCATGGGTACCAGTACCAGCGCCACCAGGGTGGCGAAGCGGCTTTCGACACTTTTACCTGCCTCCAGCAGTAAAATGGCGCATTGGGAAATAAAGCAAATTTCCGCGATGGTGGCCACCGACCGGCCAACCATCATGCTCGAGAGCCAGGAATCGACGAGGCAAATGCGCTCGACATCGATACGTGGTAGGAAAGAACGAAAGGCGCAACCCGCAGCATAAATACCCGAAAGCCAGAGAATAACTCGGCGCCAGGAGTGGTAACGGGGATTGCTGGTGGATTTTTTCTTATTAAATCGTCTTGCGGACACAAACCAGGCCATGAGATTGCCCAGGGAAAGCACGCAAAGCATGATCCACCAAATGTTCACCATCGAGTTCATAGCTGATTATTCCATGGTTGTTGATTGTCGTGAGAGATGAACATGACTCAATAAAAGTTGATTTATTTCGAAATTGAAGGGCCACGCGCTTGCAGCCTTAACGTGCGGCGGGTACAAAGAGAGTGCCGCGCTTCTCCGACGGCCGCCGCAATGTTTCAGGAATGTAACTATATGCAGTATTTATTACAAAATTGCTACAGATTCACTGCATGCACCAGCGCACAATAGAGCCGGTGCCAACCGCGCTGGTGGTGGAGGGCGGAGCGATGCGCAGCGCGTTCTCCGCAGGATTGCTCGACGCATTTCTGGAGCGAGGCTTTGATCCTTTCGATACCTGCATCGGTGTGTCGGCGGGTGCCTGTAATCTGGCTGCCTACCTGGCGAATTGCCAGGGTCTGGCGCTGAAGCTGTATCTGGAATTTGCCAAACGCAGGAAAATTACCGACGTGACGCATTTGCTATCAGGTCGCCCTCTGTTCGATCTGGATTGGTTGAGCGGGGCGCTGGACGGCGAATTGGCAGCGAAGCTCGCCCTCAACGGCGGGGGCGAACGGTTGCGGGTGGGGGTGACCAGCGTGAGTACGGGCCAGGCCGAGTATCTCGGCGTGGAAAATGGTGAGATTGGATTGCTGTTACGGGCGTCAACGGCCTTGCCCCTGCTATATAAGGAATTTCCGCGTATCGCCGGCCAGCCCCTGGCCGATGGTGGTATCGCCGATGCCCTGCCTGTATTTAAGGCTTTTGCTTCAGGCGCCAGGACCGTAATGCTGGTGCGGGCCCGGCCCAGCCAATATAGAAAAAAGGACACGCCAATCCATCGTTTAATGCGCTGGCGTATGCGTGCCTATCCGGCGCTGGTATCCACCATGGCTAAACGTGTACCTCTTTACAATGACACGCTGAACAACCTAGCCAACCCGCCGCAAAACACTGCGATTCTTGAAATATGCCCACCGTCCGATCTGGTCATGGCCCGGTTTACCGGCAGCGCCGGGGTCGTGCTGCGGGCCTATGAATCGGGCCGAGAGGTGGCAGTGGACGTGATCCGTCACTGGCAGTTGCTCCTGGCCGGCAGCCACGAGCCCGTCGCAACAACGCAGCCGAATGGCGTCACTGTGACCGCGCTGATAGGTAACAGGATCGTCACATAAAAATATCAATAATGTCATATTGGCTCAGCAGAATACGCGGTAATCGAAACCAACGAAGATACGTGCCATGAAATACAGATCAATCTGGATATCTGACACACATTTGGGATACAAGAACAGCAACGCGGAATTCCTTTTGCAGTTTCTGGCGAAGACTCAGGTCGACCATCTTTACCTGGTTGGAGATATCATAGATTTTTGGAGTCTGCGCCGCACTCCGTTCTGGCCGCAGGCTCATAACGACGTGGTTAAATGCGTCCTCGACAAGGCAAAGTCCGGCACCTCGGTAACCTACGTGCCAGGGAATCACGACGAGGCCATAAGACACCACGGTGAAATGCTGCTCGGCAACGTGAAACTGGTGTCCGAGGCCGTGCATGTAAGCCGCGATGGCAAGTGTTTCTGGGTGACTCATGGAGATCAATTCGACAGCGCGGTGCAGTGCAACGGCTTCACTAAGTTCATCGGTAACCACGCCTATGAGGTGCTCCTGCGTTTGAACCAGGTAGTGGGCTATTTTCGGCGCAAAATGGGGTTTCCTTACTGGTCGCTGTCAAGTTACGTGAAAAGTCAATCGCAGAACGCCATGACCTATATCGACAGATATGAAAAAGCGGTTCTGCATGAAACCCGCCGCCGCGGATTCGATGGCGTGATTTGCGGGCATATTCATCATGCCAACTTTATTCAGGACGATGACGTTCTCTATATGAACACCGGTGACTGGGTGGAAAACTGCTCAGCCATCGTCGAGCATATGGATGGCCGTATGGAGCTTTTCAGGCTGCATCCTGGCCCGGTCCGGCAGCAGTTGCAGGCGGTGGGCGAAGCTGCTTGAGCGAGTCACCCTGGCGTTACGACGATTGTGTGTTGCGATACAGGCATGCTGTACTCGTGGTCGTGTTGCTGGGTATCGCTGCCTTGTCGGGTTGCGATGCCTACGCAAGGTCGATGACGCGCCAGTTTGGTGCAAGTATGGCGCATGCCATACAAATGCAACAGGAACCTGATACCGTAAAGGTTGCGTTGCCATCCTATCTGCTGTTGCTGGACGCCATGATATACGAAGGTAATGACGATATCGAACTGCTGCGCGCCGCTGCCCTGCTCAATAGCGCCTATGCGAATCTGTTTGTCGGCGAGTCCGATAGGCGCAAGCTGGTTTCCGATAAGGCACTGCACTATGCCGAGCGCGCCGCCTGCCTCAGCGACCGTCATGCCTGCGATATTACCACGATGTCCTTGAGTCATCTTGATCAGCTGCTGGGTAAGATGGACATGGACAGTTTACCCGTTTACTACACTCTGGCCTCCGCCTGGGCAGCCTGGATCCAGGCCAACAGCGATAATTGGGACGCGGTGGCGAAGCTGGCTCAAGTGGCGTCTATTTTCCAAAAAGTCATTGCGGTGGATGAAACCTATGATCATGGCGGCGCCCACGTCTATCTGGGGGTGATCGCTACTTTGCAACCTGAATCCATGGGAGGGCATCCACAGGAAGGGAAGGCGCATTTCGAGCGTGCCATAGAAGTATCTGCTGGCAGCAATGCCATGGCCAAGGTCGTCTATGCCGAACGCTACGCCAGGTTGGTGTTTGACCGCAAATTACACGATGAATTATTGCAGCAGGTGCTGATGTCGCCCACCGAGCAAGGGGATATGACGCTACTGAACGCCATTGCCAAGCAGAAGGCAACGCAATTGCTGGCGACCGCGGATCACTATTTTGAATGAGCGAGGAAGATATATGCAATCTAGGGCCGGGAGTCGGGGGGATGGTATGTTCGCGGCAGTGAAGCAATATCTGCCGTTGTACACGATTGCTTTGTTCCTGCTTTTCGGCGGGGTGACTGATGCCTTGTCGCAGACTCTCAAGATCGCAACCCTGACCCCCGACGGCTCAAATTGGATGAAAAAGTTCGAGCAGGGAGCGCAGGAAATTTCCGATAAGACAGCCGGGCGGGTGCAGTTCAGGTTTTATACCGGCGGTGTGATGGGTGAGGACAAGACCGTTCTGCGCAAAATGAAGGTAGGGCAATTGGATGGGGCGATATTTTCCAATGGCACCCTGAACAACATCTTTCCGGGGTCGGAAGTTTACAATCTGGTGTTAAAGTTCAATTCCTATGAAGAGATCGATTTCGTCAGGCCAAAAATCGATCCTATCATTATCGATGGCATAAATCACACTGGTCTCACCGTGCTCGGTTTGAGCGAACTGGGCTTCGCCTATCTTATGTCGACCGAGCCCGTGGCCACCTTGCAGGATCTGCAGAAGCAGAAGGCCTGGGTGCCTGAAAACAATGAAACTGCTGCTGAGGCGCTTAGTGCATTTTCCATTTCGCCTATTCCCCTGCCAATCAAGGATGTTTTGCTCGCCCTGCAAACAGGAATGATAAATGCCGTCGCCGGATCGCCGGTAGGCGCATTGATGCTGCAGTGGCATCGCAAGATTCGTTATGTCACCGACTTGCCCATCGCCTATGTATATGGCGGTCTGACCGTCAACACTGGGGCGCTGGCGGCGATGTCGCCCACGGATCGGGCGGTCGTAAAGGAGGTCATGGCGAAGGTGACGCGGGATCTTGACGGGGTCACCCGTCAGGACAATATCGCCGCGATCGATGCGATGAAAAAACAGGGAATTGTCTGGATCAAGCCGGACGAAGGAACGATCACCAAGCTGCGTACACTGATCAAAGACGCCAATGACAACGTGATCAATCACGGTAACCTGGATCGAGAGCTTGTCGCTAAGCTGGATGCCTTGCTGACGGAGTTTCGGCAAACACGCTTGACTCAGGTGCCCGGCAGCGCACCGGACACGGGTCATGTCAGATAGTGTGACCAGCCTGCTCGGCCAGGCGCAACGCGCCATGTGTGTGATCGAGAAATACATGCTGACCGCCATGTTTTTCACCATGCTGATGCTGGCCCTGGTGCAAATCATACTGCGTAACTTTTTCGAATTCGGCCTTGTCTGGTCGGAAACCTTGACACGGCTGCTGGTATTCTGGACGGTAATGGTCGGTGCCATGGCGGGAGTGAGCGGGCACAGGCATTTACGCATTGATCTGGTTCAGCGATACGCGCCAAAAGTGCTCAAGGGAGTTACTGCGGCCATCGTCGACCTGGTGAGCGCCGGCCTGTGTATGTTGCTGTCTCTGCAGGGAGCGAGGTTCCTCGTGCTGGAGTACCAGGACCCCAGTTATTCATTTGCAAATCTGCCGAACTGGCCGTTCATCGCCATTATGCCTATCGCTTTTATGATCATGGGGCTGCGCTATTTTGCGGACGTGGCGCAACGTATAGTCACCCGCGGTGAACTAGTCGCGTGACCCTGAGTGCTCTGATCTATTCTCTGGTGCTGCCGGCGTTGCTTTTGCTCGGCTTGCCAATTTATGCAGTGCTGCTTATCGCTGCCATTGCCGGTTTCTATGCCAATGGCGTGGAGTTGACAGCGGTTGCGGTGGAAATCTACCGCCTGGTGGATATGCCGCTGCTGGTGTCGCTGCCCTTGTTTACCTTCGCAGGCTACCTGCTGAGCGAGGGCAGGGCCTCGCATCGGCTGCTCGCTTTAAGCAATGCACTGCTTGGCTGGGTGCCTGGTGGTACCTCCCTGGTGGTTATCATTGCCTGTGCGCTGTTTACGGCGTTTACCGGCGCGTCCGGGGTGACGATTCTGGCGCTGGGCGCTCTTTTCTATCCGGCGCTGGTCAAGGAAGGTTATGGCGAGAAACTCAGCCTTGGCCTGATTACCACCACCGGCAGCCTGGGGCTTTTATTACCGCCGTCAATACCGCTGATCATTTACGGCATCATCATGCAGCAAATGCATATCGGTACCGACTACCAGCTCGATGATCTGTTCGTGGCGGGCATCGGTCCGGCCTTGCTGATGATAATCCTGGTCGCGCTCTCGGTTTACCTGGTGCGCGGTCGCCAGCACAAACCACACTACCGGTTTTCCGGCGCCGAAATACGTCAGGCGCTGCAACAGGCGGCCTGGGACCTGCCCTTGCCGTTTATCGTCTTCGCCGGCATCTTCAGCGGCGTGCTGGCGATATCCGAGGTGGCTGCGGTAACGGTGCTCTATGTGTTGTTTATAGAGCTGCTGGTTTATCGCGATATCCGGCCGCAGCAGCTGCCGGCTGTCGCGGTGGAAGCTATGACCATGATCGGTGGCATTTTGCTGATACTTGCGGCGGCCATGGTGTTGACCAATTTTCTCATCGACCAGCAGGTACCGGACTTACTCTTTCAGTGGATAAAGCAGCATGTGCAGGGGAAGGTGACGTTTCTCCTGCTCTTGAATCTGTTCCTGCTGCTGGTCGGCACGGTTCTGGATATCTTCTCCGCCCTGGTGATCATCGCACCCCTGATTCTGCCGGTGGCGGTAGGCTACGGCATCGATCCGCTGCATCTTGGGGTGATATTTCTTGCCAATATGCAAATCGGTTATTTCACTCCCCCAGTAGGGATGAATCTGTTTATCGCCAGTTTTCGCTTCAATCGGTCAATTATCGAGCTTTACCACGCATCCCTGCCGTTCATGCTGGTGTTTATCACCGCGTTGGCGATAATCACCTATGTACCAGCGCTAAGCTTGTTTCTTGTGGGTTGAGCTGCAGACTGGGCGTAGTTTCGCCACAGATTTCAGGCGGCGTTTCCATCCAGGGTCGAACGCACCGCGGCTTCACCGCCAAAGCGCCGTGCCTGCATTTGCAATATTTCGCTGAATCTGTCGACGATACTGTCCCACCCGTGTTGGCCGGCGTACAGGGAGGCGTTGTTACGCAGTTTGCGCAGCAACAATTCGTTTTTGACCAGATTGGCGGCCTTGACCACAAATTCTTCCTCATGGGAAAAACTAGCCAGTAAACCGTTGTGGCCCGAAGTGACATGCAGGCGCGCGGCGGCGTAGTCATACGCCAGCAGACCCAGGCCGCTGGCCATTGCTTCCAGCACCACATTGCCGAAGGTTTCAGTAAGGCTGGAAAAAATGAATATATCCGCCGATGCGTAGTGGGAGGCTAAGTCCTCACCGCTCAATTGGCCGGTCATGATCAACTCCGGATGTTGTGCGCGCAGTTTTTCGCGTAACGGTCCGTCGCCAACGAGTACGAATTTGAGCCGTGGATTGTGCACCCGCATCGCCTCATAGGCGCGCATGGTGGCGGCAAGATTCTTTTCCTCGGCGATACGCCCAACGTAGATCATCACCGGGTCGCCTTTTTCCGCGCCCCATCGCCGGCGCAACTGCCAATCGCGTTTTGTAGGCGAATACAGCGTGGTATCCACGCCGCGACCCATCACCGTGACATTGGCGATGCCCATGCGATGCAGCAGCGTCTGTTGATTGTCTGTAGGGACGATAGTGGCCAGGGTGTCGTTATGAAAAGCGACCAGATAACGCGAAATCAGGCCCGACAGGAATCCAATTTTATAGTGATGGCAATAGGATTGAAAGTTGGTGTGAAATCCGCTGATTACCGGCAGACCGATTTTTTTTGCCATGCGTACCGCGGACCAGCCCAAGGGACCTTCGGTTGCGACGTAGATGACATCAGGTTTGAACATAGTCCATAACTGCTTCAATTTGCCGCCCGACGGTGGACCGAACGTCGCCTGGCTGTAACCGGGAACAGGAAATCCCCGGATTGGGCAGTAATATACCCCCAGAGGAAGCTCGGAAAAGTCCCGTTGCGCCTGCGCGGGACAGATCAATTGGACCTGGTGGCCGCGACCGGCCAGGCCGGTCACCAGACGATGCAGGGTCATAGCCACACCATTGATGTCAGGCCAGTAAGTCTCGGTAACCAAAGCGATTTTCATAGTCATCGTCCAGTGCGGCAGGAGTTGTCAGCGGTCGCGCGCTTCATAATTCCCCAAGTATTCGGTAGGACTATGAAGGCTTGATGACGTATTTGTGAAAAATTGATGGCAGTAAACGCTTTGCTGTCACATTTGTGGCTGAAAATCAGCCTGTTTGTGGAATGTTTCCTGCGATTTCGCTGCTATTCAGCTACAAGGGTATTGCGATCATGATTAACTTAGTCCCGATCTATTTAGTTGCCGCCGGTCTGTCGTTATACGTTCTGTACAAAACGTGGCGCCGCTTGCAATTGTCCAAGGCCAAGCATCCGTCATTGACCGGGCACTCGAAAATGGCGCGACGATTGGCGCGTCTGGTTCCCTATTACGAATTCAATGAACAGGTATTCTTCAGCAGCGATGGTGCGCCGACGGAAGTCGTCAAGCAACGGCGCAACGCGTTTCACACCTTGGCAGCCCATTTTCGCGATAAGGCGCCCCGCGGGGTGGCGCTCAGTAATCATCTGGAAAACTCCGTTTCCGATCTGATGTTCACTAATAATTACCGCGTCCCTTATCAGTTTGCCCGCTATGTGCGGGAGAATATCAAGTTGTCGGCGTTCGTCACCGAAACCCTGGGATCGCAGGTCAAGGATCTTGACGGCAATTGGTCTTACGACCTGTCGGGTTCCTACGGTGTCAATGTCTTTGGATTTGAATTCTATAAAGATTGTCTGCGTCAAGGCATGGAGAGGGTAAAGGACGTGGGGCCGGTACTCGGTCCTTATCATCCCTTGATCGTGGACAACGTCGATCGTCTGATACGCATTTCGGGGTTGGACGAGGTGTCTTTTCATATGTCCGGCACCGAAGCGGTAATGCAGGCGGTACGCCTGGCGCGCTATCACACCGGTAAAACGCATCTGGTGCGGTTCTGCGGCGCCTATCACGGCTGGTGGGACGGCGTTCAACCTGGCATCGGTAACACCCGCAAAACCAGCGACGTCTACACCTTGAAAGACATGGATAAGGATACGCTGCGTGTGCTGCGTACCCGCAAGGACATAGCCTGCGTACTCATCAACCCTCTGCAGGCCATGCATCCCAACGCTAATGCGCCCGCCGATTCCATGCTGGTTGCCAGCGGCCGCGGCGCCAACTATCAACGCGAGCAGTACCGGCAGTGGCTGCAGGAGCTGCGCAAGGTGTGCGACCAGCGCGGTATCGTCATGATCATGGATGAGGTATTCGTCGGCTTCCGTCTCGCCCGCGGCGGCGCACAGGAATATTTCGGCGTGCGCGCCGATCTGGTGACCTACGGCAAAACCCTGGGCGGCGGCCTGCCGATAGGCGTGGTATGCGGTAAGCACCGCTTGATGAAACGCTTCAAGGAGCATGCGCCGCTGGATGTCAGTTTTGCCCGCGGCACCTTCAATTCCCATCCCTGCGTCATGGCCACCATGAACGAGTTCTTGACCCGGATCGAGAGCAAAGAAATCATGGATGCCTATGCCAGCGTCGATACGGTATGGAACGCTCGCGTGGCCGATTTGAATAATCGCCTGCAGCGCAAGCAGTTACCGATCAAGGTGGAAAATCTTGCCTCCATCTGGACCGTGCTTTATACGCGTCCCAGTCGCTACAACTGGATGTTTCAGTTCTATCTGCGCGCATATGGCCTGGCCATAAGCTGGGTGGGCAGCGGACGCTTTATCATGAGCCACAGTTATACGGACGCGGAGTACGAAGCGGTCATGCTGCGCTTTGTCGCCGCGGCGGAGGCGATGGAAAAAGACGGTTGGTGGTGGCAGGCGGTCCATCTCAGTAATAAGGCCATCGGCCGGCAGGTGCTGCGTGAAACCTTCTTCGCCCTGGGGCAGCGGCTGCTGCCATCAAAGACGGCCAAGCTACCCGCTCCTGATCCCGCGCCGGTCGATCAGGTGCATTAGCCGGTTTTCGTCGCGGTCCGGCGTTGTTTACTACAGCGCCGGACCTTGCCCGCAAGATGCTATGTTGTTCCTCGTTCCAGTTCAGGCAGTTTGACAGATTTCTTTGGGAAATGCTGATTGCATGATTACCTGATTACCTGATTACC
>DKAS01000140.1:0-1467 GCA_002448875.1 Proteobacteria bacterium UBA6920
GTCGCCCATGACGTCGCCCATGTAGTCTTCCGGCGTCACCACTTCCACTTTCATGATCGGCTCCAGCAGCACCGGATTGGCCTTGCGCGCGCCTTCCTTGAAACCCATGGAACCGGCGATCTTGAACGCCATTTCGTTGGAATCCACTTCGTGGTAGGAACCGTCGAAAATGGTGACCTTGACGTCGACCACCGGGAAGCCGGCGATAACGCCGTTCTGCATCTGTTCCTGGATGCCCTTGTCCACCGCCGGAACGTACTCGCGGGGCACCACGCCGCCGACGATACCGTTGACGAATTCATAACCTTCGCCCGGCTGGCGGGGTTCGATGCGCAACCAGACATGGCCGTACTGACCGCGACCACCGGACTGGCGCACGAACTTGCCTTCCTGCTCCACCTTGCTGCGAATGGTTTCACGATAAGCCACCTGCGGCGCGCCGACATTGGCTTCGACCTTGAACTCGCGCCGCATGCGGTCGACGATGATTTCCAGGTGCAACTCACCCATGCCGGAAATAATGGTCTGGCCGGACTCTTCGTCGGTGCGTACGCGGAAGCTCGGGTCTTCCTGCGCCAGCTTGCTCAGGGCGATACCCATCTTTTCCTGGTCACCCTTGGTCTTGGGCTCGATGGCCACGGAGATAACAGGATCCGGGAAGTCCATCCGTTCCAGGATAATGACTTTATCCAGGGCGCACAGGGTGTCACCGGTGGTGACATCCTTCAGACCGACGGCGGCGGCGATGTCACCGGCGCGCACTTCCTTGATTTCCTCGCGGCTGTTAGCGTGCATCTGCACGATACGGCCGACGCGCTCTTTTCTGGACTTGACCGGGTTGTAGATCGAATCCCCGGAATTCAACACGCCGGAATAGACGCGGAAGAAGGTCAGGGTACCGACGAACGGATCGGTAGCGATCTTGAACGCCAGGGCGGAGAACGGCTCATCATCGTTGGCATGACGTTCGGCTTCGGTATTGGCGGCGTCGTCCAGGTGACCCTTGATCGCGGGCACGTCGATGGGCGCCGGCATAAACTCGACGACCGCGTCCAGCATCGCCTGCACACCCTTGTTCTTAAAGGCGGAACCGCACAGGCAGGGCACGATTTCGTTGTTCAGGGTGCGGATGCGCAACCCGGTCTTGATTTCCTCGGTCGACAGATCACCGTTTTCCAGGTACTTTTCCATCAACTCTTCATTGGCTTCGCCCGCGGCTTCCACCATCTTTTCCCGCCATTCGTCGCACAGGTCTTTCAGCTCGGCGGGAATATCCTTGGCGTCATAGGTCATGCCCTGATCGGCTTCGTTCCAGTAAATGGCTTTCATGCGAATCAGGTCGACGATGCCCTTGAAATTTTCCTCGGCACCGATGGGGATTTGGATCGGGATCGGATTGGCGTTGAGACGCTCCTTGATCTGCTTGACCACGCGCAGGAAGTTAGCGCCGGCGCGGTCCATCTTGTT
>DKAS01000140.1:1479-4071 GCA_002448875.1 Proteobacteria bacterium UBA6920
GCCATGATGCCGATATTGCGATAACGTTCTATGGGAGTCTTGCGCGCCACACTGACCTCGATATTTCGCTAATTAGTTTAATAATGCCCTGCACCAGCCGCTTACCAGCGGTAATGGGAAAACGCTTTGTTGGCGTCCGCCATGCGGTGCGTATCTTCACGCTTCTTCACCGCCGAACCGCGGTTTTCAGAGGCGTCCATCAGCTCGGCCGCCAGCCGGCTGGCCATGGATTTTTCACCACGCTTGCGGCTGGCATCCACCAGCCAGCGCATCGCCAGGGCCATGCGGCGCTCGGGACGCACTTCCACCGGCACCTGATAAGTAGCGCCACCGACGCGGCGGGATTTTACTTCCACGGCCGGGCGTACGTTTTCCAGGGCGGCGGTAAATACGTCGCGCGGGTCGGACTTCTTCTTTTCCTGAATCTGGTCCAGGGCGCCGTATACGATGCGTTCCGCGACCGACTTCTTGCCGGACAGCATGATCACATTGATGAAACGCGCCAGAGTAGCGTCTCCGAATTTCGGATCCGGAGTCACGGGTCGTTTGGGTGCTAAGCGTCTTCTTGCCATGGATTAAGCCTTAGTGTGAAATTCTCGTTTCAGTGCCGGTAAAGGTTATGCCTTGGGCCGTTTGCTGCCGTACTTGGAACGACCCTGCTTGCGGCCTTCCACCCCGGAGGTATCCAGACTGCCGCGTACGGTGTGATATCGCACACCGGGCAGGTCCTTGACACGGCCGCCACGAATCAGGATTACCGAGTGCTCCTGCAGGTTATGGCCTTCACCACCGATATAGGTAGTCACTTCCATACCGTTCGTAAGCCTTACGCGCGCAACCTTACGCAGCGCCGAGTTCGGCTTTTTCGGTGTCGTGGTATACACACGGGTGCACACGCCGCGCTTCTGCGGGCAGGAACCCAGCGCCGGCACGGTGCTCTTCTTCTTCATCCGCACTCTGGGTTTGCGCACTAACTGATTGACTGTTGCCATTTTTGGATTTCTCCGGGCGATATGTACATATAAAACGACAGGCAGCGACCGAAGTCCTGCCTGTCAAAGAGTCGGGCATTTTAGGCACATGCCCCGAACCTGTCAAGACTTCTACATCCTGACTAATGTTTTAATTTCCTGGCGTTAGGGCCAAAGGGGTGGAAAAACCACCCCATAACTCAGCCTATTCCGAGGCAAACTCCTCGGTAGCGCCGGAATCACTGGAGGCGAAGCTTCCCAGATCCATGGAAGTCAGCCCCTGTTGCTCTTTCTGACGTTTACGCACACGTTCTGCATGGTATGCCAGACCGGTACCCGCGGGGATCAAGCGGCCAACGATGACATTTTCCTTCAAACCCTTAAGGTCATCGCGGCGGCCATGGACCGACGCCTCGGTCAGCACGCGGGTGGTTTCCTGGAACGAAGCCGCGGAAATAAACGACTCGGTACCCAGGGACGCCTTGGTGATGCCCAGCAGCTGCGGCTCGAAACGAATGGCCTCTTTGCCCTCGCCCAGCAGTTTTTCGTTTTCCGCGGCGATACGCGCCCGGTCCACCTGCTCGCCGCCCAGCAGACGGCTGCCGCCGGGGTGCTTGACCTCGACCTTGCGCATCATCTGGCGAACGATAACCTCGATGTGCTTGTCGTTGATCTTTACGCCCTGCAGACGGTAAACGTCCTGTACTTCGTTGACGATGTAATTGGCCAGCGCCTCGACGCCCTGCAGGCGCAGGATATCGTGGGGATTGGGCGCGCCTTCAACGATGACTTCGCCTTTTTCCACATGTTCACCTTCGAACACGGTGACATGCCGCCACTTGGGAATCAGCTCTTCGTAGGTCTCGCCTTCCGAGGGCGTGATCACCAGACGCTGTTTACCCTTGGTTTCCTTGCCGAAGCTGATGATACCGCTGATTTCCGCCAGAATCGCCGGCTCCTTGGGCTTGCGCGCTTCGAACAGCTCGGCAACGCGCGGCAGACCGCCGGTGATGTCACGGGTCTTGGAGGATTCCTGCGGGATACGGGCGATAACGTCACCCACCGCCACTTCCGCCCCGTCCTCCAGGCTGATGATGGCGCCCGCCGGCAGGAAGTAGTGAGCGGGAATTTCGGTACCCGCCAGACACAGGTCCTTGCCGCCGGCATCCAGCAGCTTCACCATCGGTCGCAGGTCCTTGGCGCCGGTGCCGCGCTGTTTGGGATCGGTGACCACCATGCTGGACAGACCGGTGATTTCGTCGGTGTGCCGCTGTACCGTGATCCCGTCCTGGAAGTCGGAAAACTTCACCCGTCCCGCCACTTCGGTGATGATAGGATGGGTATGCGGGTCCCAGTTGGCGATCACCTGGCCGGCATCGACTTCATCCCCGTCCTTGGCGCTGAGCACCGCGCCGTAAGGAATCTTGTAGCGCTCGCGTTCACGGCCGTGGGTATCGTGGATAATGACTTCACCGGAGCGGGAAACCGCCACCTGGTGGCCGGCCTTGTGCTGCACCAGTTTGATGTTGTGCAGACGGATCGTGCCCTTGTTCTTGATTTCGATGTTGTTGACCGCCGCCGCCCGCGACGCCGCGCCACCGATATGGAAGGTACGCATGGT
>DKAS01000195.1 GCA_002448875.1 Proteobacteria bacterium UBA6920
GTCTTGTGCCGCCAGCAGTGCGGATAACTGTGCTGCAGGCCGCTGTTGTGCAGCAGCCGGCCATGGGTCTTGAGCACCTCGATCACATGCTCGTTGGCCTTGAACACATGCTCGCCGGCGAACAAGGGCGTCTGCGGCAGGAAACAGCCATTGCCACCCACCGGGTTGTCGACCTTAAGGCCGTAGCGCTTGCCCACCACATAGTCGTCCTGGCCATGGCCGGGGGCGGTGTGCACGGCGCCGGTGCCGGCGTCGGTGGTGACGTGATTGCCGAGAATCACCGGCACTTCGCGCTCGTAAAACGGGTGTTGCAGCTTCAGGCCTTCGAAGGCATCGCCGCGGCCGTAAGCGACCACGCGATAATTGTCGATGCCGAAACGCAGCATGCAATCCTTGAGCAAGGCCTCGGCGATCAGCAGGCGCTCCTGGCGGCCGCCGCTGTCACACTGCACCAGGGCATACTCCAGCTCCGGGTTCAGGGCCACCGCCTGGTTGGCGGGCAGGGTCCAGGGTGTGGTGGTCCAGATCACCAGCGAGATCGGCCCCTGGCCGGCATGGCCGTCGGCGTGGTGGCAGCGCTGCAGCAACGCCGCCTCGTCCAGCACCGCGAAGCGCACGTCGATGGCGGGCGAGGTTTTATCCTTGTATTCCACTTCCGCTTCCGCCAGCGCCGATCCGCATTCGATGCACCAGTGCACCGGCTTGTCGCCGCGCTGCAGGTGGCCATTGGCGACGATGCGCGCCAGCGAGCGAATGATGTCGGCCTCGAATTTGTAGTCCATGGTGAGGTAGGGACGGTACCAGTCGCCGAGCACGCCCAGACGCATGAAATCCGTGCGCTGGCCTTCCACCTGCTGGCGGGCGTAGTCGCGGCAGGCCTGGCGGAAGGTCTTGGCGTCCACCTTGACGCCGGCCTTACCCACCTTCTTTTCCACCTGCAGCTCGATCGGCAGACCGTGACAGTCCCAGCCGGGCACATAGGGCGCGTCGAAACCGGCCAGGGTGCGCGACTTGACGATGATGTCCTTGAGAATCTTGTTGACCGCGTGCCCCAGGTGAATCTCGCCGTTGGCGTAGGGCGGACCGTCGTGCAGGATGAACTTGGGCCGGCCGGCGCAGGCGGCGCGCAGCGCGGCATACAGCCCGCTTTCCTGCCACTGGTTGACCGCTGCCGGTTCCCGCTGTGCCAGATTGGCCTTCATCGGAAAATCCGTCTGCGGCAGATTCAAGGTGTGTTTATAGTCAGCCACGGGTTCCTCGTTATGGACTAAACGCTAATTCTTCCGGTAATGCCCGGCAAAAAACTCTCTGGCGGCGGCCGCGTCGCGGGTGATCTGCGCCTGCAGTTCGGCGAACGAGGCAAAGCGCCGCTCGTCGCGCAATTTGTGCAGGAAACTCACCTGCACGTAGCGGCCGTAGATATCCGCATCGAAATCGAACAAATGCACTTCCAGCTGGGTGCGGCTGCCGTCCACCGTGGGCCGGTTGCCCACATTGGCCACCCCCGCCACCGGCTCGCCGGGCACGCCGAACATTTCCACCGCGAACACCCCATTGAGCGGTGTGGCGCGACGGTGCAGATAGAGATTCGCGGTCGGAAAGCCGATAGTGCGGCCGCGCTTATCACCATGGCGCACCCGGCCCGCCATCCGGTAGGGCCGGCCGAGCAGCACCTCCGCCCGCGCCAGGTCCCCCTGCTGCAACGCCTCGCGCACCAGGGTGCTGCTCACCCGGCGCTCGCCGACCAGGAAGGAATGCATATTGCTCACGGTAAAGCCGTAGTGCCGGCCGGCGGCGCACAGCTGGGCGAAATCGCCACTGCGCCCGCGGCCAAAGCGAAAATCGTCGCCTACCACCAGATAACGCACCCCCAGCTTGTCGACCAGGATCTGGCGAATGAAATCGTCGGCGCTGAGAGCGGCGAAAGCCCGGTTGAACTGTATCATCAACACCCGGTCCACGGCGAAACGGCGCAGGGTCAGCAGTTTTTCCCGCAACCGGGTCAGCCGCGCCGGCACCGCCTGCGGGGCGAAAAACTCCTGCGGCTGCGGCTCGAAAAACATCAACAGCGCCGGCAGAGCCAATTCCTGGGCCTTCTCCGCCACCTGCCCGATCACCGCCTGGTGCCCCAGGTGGATGCCATCAAAATTGCCGATGGTGGCCACGCACCCCCGGTGCTGCGGCTTGATGTTATGAATACCCCGAATCAGTTCCATGCGCGCGTCGCGAACAAAGCAGACATTATAACCAACTGGCCGCCCGCCTGCATGAGTCTGGCGGCCCGCCGTACACCCGGCCTCACCGCAGCTTCATCGCCGCCGGCCGCCACCCCAAAGCCAGTAAAACCATAAGGTAACACCCTGCCCCCGCCACCACCCAGAACAGAAGCCGGGACACCCGCATCCACAGCCCCCACTCCACCCATTCTTGTAATGTTGGGACACTCACCAAAAGCAACGCCGCCATCCCGCCACTGGCCGCCACCACCTGCAGCAGGAAGCGGCGCCACCCCGACTCCGGCCGGTACACCCCCTGCCGGCGCAGCACCCGCAGCAGCAACGCGGCGTTGATATAGGCCGCCAGGGAAGTCGCCAGCGCCAGGCCGGCGTGAGGTCCGGGGATGCCCCAGTACGCCCAGGGAACAACGATCAGCAGTACCAGAACCACGTTGCTGACCATGGCGACAACCCCACTGCGCACCGGGGTGTGGTTGTCCTGGCGAGCATAAAAACCGGGGGTGAGTACCTTGATCATGAGGTAGGCCAGCAGGCCCAGGCCGTAGGTGATCAGGCTCAGGGCGGACATGTGAGTGTCCTGCAGGGTGAATTTGCCGTACAGGAAAAACGTGGCCAGCAGGGGCATGGCCAGGGCCATCAGGCCCACGGTCGCGGGCAGGCCGAGCAGAATCACCCAGCGCAGCGCCCAGTCCAGCAAGCGGGAAAAATCCTCGCGCTCGGCGGCCACGAAATGCCGGGAAAGCTCCGGCAGGATGACGGTGGCGATGGCCATGCCGAACACCCCCAGGGGAAATTCGATCAGGCGATCGGAATAGTACAGCCAGGAGATGCTGCCGGTGGTCAGGGCGGAAGCAACCACGATATCGAACAGCAGGTTCACCTGGGTGACCGACGAGCCAAACAAGGCCGGCAGCATCGAACGCCGGATCGTCTGCACCTGCGGTTGTTGCCACGCCCAGCGCGGCCACGCCAGCAGGCGCAACCGCGCCAGGGCCGGCAATTGCACCGCCAGTTGCAGCAGCCCGGCGGCGAACACCCCCCAGGCCAGCGCCTCCACCGGCTGGGC
The DNA here is from genome assembly GCA_002448875.1 of Proteobacteria bacterium UBA6920. GTDB lineage: Bacteria > Pseudomonadota > Gammaproteobacteria > SG8-11 > SG8-11 > UBA6920. Next base: position 3,304 of record DKAS01000195.1, read on the forward strand.
GAAGCGCGGTGCCAGCCACACGGCGCAGGCGATCAGACACAGGTTCAGAATCACCGGCGTGAACGCCGGAATCCCGAAGCGGCCGTAGGTATTCAGCACCCCCCCGGCCAGGGCCGCCAGGGAAATAAACACGACATAGGGCAGGGTCACCCGCAGCAATTCCACCGTGAGATCGAATTTCTGTGGCTGTCCCAGAAAGCCGAAAGCGAAGATCGCCACCAGCAAGGGGGCGGCCAGCATGGCCAGCAGGGTCAGCAGCGTCAGGGTCAGGCCGAGGGTGCCGGCCACGTCCCGGGCCAGGGTCCGGACCTGATCCAGATCGCCGCGGGCACGGGCATCGGCAAAGACCGGAACGAAAGCCTGGGAAAAAGCCCCTTCGGCAAACAAACGGCGAACGAAATTGGGCAGACGTAAGGCCACCAGAAACGCATCCATTCCTGGCCCCTGGGATGCCCCCAGAAAACGCGCAAAAACCACATCCCGCAGCAGGCCAAAAACCCGGGAAAGCAAGGTTAGGACACTCACCACTGCCGTCGATTTAACCAGCCTGTGTTTCATTTCGATAATATTCGCCTTAGTTTACAATCAGTTGCACGCCTGGCCGCCGTCACACCCGGCGCCGCTATGATAGCCGGTTTGGCGCCGGACTGTGGCGTAGTTTAAAATCAGCCCTGCCCCGGTCCGCCCGGCCAGACCATTGACAAACGCCGGTAAAATCAGCATAGTATGCGGCCTTCGCGGACACTATCGAACAGATTTTTCAGGAGTAACGACATTGGCCAACACAGCCCAAGCCAGAAAACGCGCCCGTCAAGCCCTCAAGCACCGGGATCACAACATGAGCCTGCGCTCCACCATGCGCACCGCCATCAAGAAAGTCGTTAAAGCCATCGAAGAAGGTCGCAAGGAAGAAGCGACAAGCGCTTACAAGGCCGCCGTGCCGGTGATCGATTCCATGGTCAACAAAGGCCTGGCCCATCGCAACAAGATCGCCCGCCACAAGAGCCGCCTGAACGCCCGTATCCGCGCCATGGCCTGAACAGGGCCGGCAACCGCGACCTGAAAAAATAAAGCCGGCGCTAAGCCGGCTTTTTTCATGCCTCAGGCGTCGGCAGCCGCCGCGCCCACCGGCGATATCACCGCCGCTTCTATACATATCACCGCAAACGCAAACCGCCCGCGACTGCCGCGGGATGCCCCGCCGCCCGGGACATATCCGGTCGCGGAATATTCTTATCAACCGACATAATTTCAAATCTGCATCACAAACCAACACAATGGTATCTGGTAACAAACAGGCATGGCAAAGCAGGCCGTGCCGGTCTCTGTTGCCGTGGCGACAGCTGTTCCGGGTCATGACGATATGCGCTTAGTTTCATATACGAAACAGCGATAAACGCCGCCGGAGAAACCAAAGGTGTTGGCAAGACCGACGTAATGAAAGACTTCAGACCACAACGCATAGCGCAGCGCATCCTGCCCAGCCTGGCAGGAGACGCAATCAGCCTGCCGTCGTATTCGGGCCGTGTAGCCTGCGGCGGCCAATGGCAGCGACGCCTGCGCCAGATGAGCCGGCCGTTGTGCGGCCGCCAGGAACTACTGGCCGCTGCGGTGGGACTGCTGCTGGCGAGTTTTCTGATCTGGCTGGGTTCGCCATCGGCCAGCGATACGACAGAATTCGGCGACACGGTGGCGCTGACGGTACCGACACCCACGGTGCACAACGTCAGCATCGGCCTGTATAACGTGCAAAAAATCGAATTGCTGTTCAATTCGCCGGCGGATCTGCGGGACGCGCGGATTTCCATCGATCTGCCGCCCCATGTCGATCTGGCGGGTTTCCCCGGCGAACGCACCATAAGCTGGACGGAAAATATCCGGCAGGGCAACAATGTGCTCGCCCTGCCCCTGACCGCGCACCAACTCAGCCAGGGACAACTGGTGGCGCGCATCGAGCACGACGGTAAAACCAAATCGCTGTACATCCAGGTGATAGTCACAACGACAACGCCGGCGGGATCGCGCCAATCCGGCCTTGCCGTGTGAGTATCCACTCGCGGATTAGATGCTAAAGGAGCAAGTATGATAAAAGCAAAAATCACCGCTGCAGCCACTCTGTTCGCCGCCCTGGTTTTTGCGGGTCCGGCACTGGCGGTTACGGTCAATGACCTGACCACCAAAACTACGGGCAGCAGCAATTCCAGTTCCAGCTCCAGCCAAAGCAGTAGTGGATCGACCACCAGTAGCACGCGCCACGGCGATCGCGGTCATCACCGTAACGACGACAGCCACCGCAATCGCCACAGCGATCGGCGCTCCGATCACGCCAGCAGCGGCGCCAACAACCGCAGCTCGCACTCGCGCTTCCGCCACCGCTGATACTCTGGCAACCCATCCAGCGCGCGGCGCCGGCATTGCTTAAGCATTGCCGGCGCCGCGCTTTAGTTCACTGCACCCCGGCCGTTAACCCTGTGAACGGATAGCAAAACGGACCTGCCCCCTTTTCCCAGCCCCTGCGGCGGCGAGGGCGCGCAGCTGCGAACCGTGGCTTTCTCAAGACTATTCCTGCTAAATCGCTTTCGGGGGCAACATCGTGACCTGGGGACTTCTGGCATTTTTCGGCATTTTCGTCGCGTTTTTCTTTTATGTCATATCGATTTACAACAATCTCGTCGGCCTGAAAAACCGCTTCAAAAACGCTTTTTCGCAGATCGATGTGCAGCTGAAACGCCGCTACGACCTGATCCCCAACCTGGTGGAAGCAACCAAGGCCTATCTGCAGCACGAGCGCCAGACCCTCACCGCGGTGATCCAGGCGCGCAATCACGCCGCCGAGGTCAGCAAGCGCACTGCCGGCGATCCCGGCAACGGTGCCGCCTTGCGCGAGCTGATGAGCGCTGAATCCGCCCTCAGCGGCGCCATCGGCCGCCTGTTCGCGGTGGCGGAAAATTATCCCGATCTCAAGGCCAACCAGACCGTGCATACCCTGATGGAGGAACTGACCTCCACCGAAAACCGGGTGGCCTTCGCCCGCCAGGCCTACAATGATTCGGTCATGACCTATAACACCACCGTCGAAAGCTTTCCCGACAACCTGGTGGCGGGCCCGTTCAATTTCAAAACCGCCGTCCTGTGGGATATGGAAGACCCCGTGGAGCGCAAAGCCGTGCGCATCCAAATGTAATACCCCATGGACTTCTTTGCGCACCAGGACGATGCCCGGCGGAAAACGCGGGTCGCGGTTCTGCTGTTCATCGCCGCCCTGGGCGTCATACTGCTGGTGATCAATGCCGCGGCCACCCTGGCCTTCTGGCTGTTCAGCCTCAAAGCGCAACACGCCGCCACCCTGCAGCTGCCGGCAATATCACCCCGCACCTATCTGCTGGTATCGGGCGCGACGCTGCTGCTGATCCTCGGCGCCAGCTTCTACCGCATGTGGCAACTGAACAAGGGCGGCGCCGCCATCGCCGCCATGGTCGGCGGACGCCGGGCGTTTCGTCTGAGCAATGACGCCGCCGAGCGTACGCTGATCAGCGTCGTCGAGGAAATGGCCATCGCCGCCGGCATGCCGGTGCCTGGAATCTACATCATGGATGCCGAACGCGGCATCAACGCCTTCGCCGCCGGCACGCACCTGCACAACGCCGTGGTGGTCGTTACCCGCGGCGCCCTGGTGGCGCTCGATCGCTACGAGCTGCAGGCGGTGATCGGCCACGAATTCAGCCATATTCTCAACGGCGACATGACCCTCAACATCCGCCTGGCGGGCATTCTCAACGGTATTCAGATCATCGGCGCCATCGGCGCGCGCCTGTGCCTGGGACTGGGGCGCTCTCCCGCCCATCCGCGGGTGGTACGCGGCGACAGCAGCAGCGAAGTGCAAACCCATCCCCTGCTGCTGGCGGCCGGCATCCTGCTGATGATCGCCGGTTACGGCGGCTTGTTCATCGCCAAGCTGATCAAGAGCCATATCTCCCGTCAGCGCGAATTTCTTGCCGACGCCTCGGCGGTGCAGTTTACCCGCAGCACCGACGGCATCGTCGGCGCCCTCAACAAGATGCGGGCCCATATCCTCGGCACCCGCGTCAAGGATCAGCACGCGGAAACGCTCAGCCACCTGTTTTTCGCCGAAAGCTTCGCCGACTATTTCTTTCCCGGGCTGCTGTCAACCCACCCGCCGCTGGCGCAGCGCATCAAACGCCTGGATCCGCGTTTCGACCTCGACGCGCCGATTCCACCGGTGGCCTGGACCAAACCGCAAAGCGCGGCGGCGGTCGAGCAGAACGCGGATCTGTCCTTCGTCCAGCAGTCCACGGCGGCGGCGGTCGCCATCAGCGCCGGTCAGCTGCTCGCCTCCGTCGGCCAGCCGCTGCACCACCATCTGCAGTTCGCCATGCGTCTGCGCGCCCGCATGCCAAAGGAAGTGACCGGCGCGGTCGATGATCCGGATGGTGTGTGCGCCGTGATCTATGCGCTGGCCCTGGACCGCAAGGACGAGGCGCTGCGCCAGCATCAGCTGCAGTGCGTAGCCGACGGCGCCGGCGACAATGCGGCCATCTGGACCCGCAACCTGTTCGCCGTCTGTCAGCCGTTGGGTGACATCTTTCGTTTGCCCATACTGGAACTGGCGCTGCCCGGCCTGGGACCGATCAAAGGGCGCTCGCGGTTGCAATTCCTCGCGGTGTTGGACAAGGTAATTAATCTGGATGGCAAAAAATCGCTGCGCCGCTTTACCTTGAAAAACATCGTCCGCGCAAGATTCGACGTCGCCGATGGCAATTACGCGCGACCGCAGTACCAGAACCTAAGCGTCGTGCGCGGGCACTGCGCGCAGCTGCTGTCCCTGCTGGCGCACAGCGGTCAGCGGGATCCCGTGCAGATACAAGCCGCCTTCGCCAAGGGCATGGCGCATCTGGGAGTGAACCATCCGACGGTGCTGCCGGCGGCGGCGGTTGACCTGGAGGAAGTGGAGCGCGGCCTGCAACAGCTGGCACTGCTGGCGCCGGCGCCACGCGGCAAGGTGCTGCATGCCTGCATCGAAGTCATCGCCGCCGACGGCAGGATCAATGTGGCCGAGGGTGAACTGCTGCGCCTGGTGGCCGAAGCACTGGCCTGCCCCCTGCCCCCCATCCTGGCTGCAGTGGCCTGATCGCCCGCCCCCGGCTCAGGCGCCGGCCTGCTGCCACATTTTAGGCGTGTGGCGCAGGTAGTCCGACATCTGCTGCACCGACAATGGCGTGCTGAATATATATCCCTGCACGTTGTAACAGCCGTATTTACGGACGATTTCCAGCTGCTGCGGCGTTTCCACGCCTTCGGCCACCACCTCCACGCCCAGGCTCCTGGCCATGGCGATCATGGCCGCGGTGATGGCCTCGCTCTGCGTGTCGGCGGCGATGTCCTGAATGAAACTCTTGTCGATCTTGATGGTGTGAATGGGCATGCGTTTGAGCATATTGAACGAACTGTAGCCGCTGCCGAAGTCGTCGATGGCGACCCGCACCCCCAGCAAGCGCATTTCCTCGAACACTTGCGCGCTCTCCAGCGTATGCTCCAGAGCCACACTCTCGGTCACTTCCAGCTCCAGACAGGCGGGTGGAATGCCGCTGCTGCGCAGCACATCCAGCAGCTGCACGAGAAACTTGGGATGGGTGATCTGCTGACAGGAAATATTCACCGACAGCCTTTGCAGTCGCACTCCGTCCCGGCTCCACACCATGAATTGGTTTGTCGCCTGGCGCAGTACCCAGTCGCCGATGTCGACGATCAGACCGGTTTCCTCGGCCAGGGGAATAAAGGTATCGGGCCCGAGCACGCCCATGGTGGGATGGCGCCAGCGCAACAGGGTTTCCACGCTGCAGGTGCCGCCGTCGCGAATATCGACCACCGGCTGGTAATACAGCTGCAACTGATTGTTTTCCAGGGCGTGGCGCAGATCGCGCACCAGCGACAGATGCTCCGCGTCGCTGCTGTTGAGCGCCTGGCGATACACCTGAAAATTGTTCTTGCCGATCTTCTTCGCATGGTACATCGCCGCATCGGCGTTGATCAGCAACGTGTCGATATCCCGACCATCGCGCGGATGAATGGCGATGCCGATGCTGGCGGTTACGTACAATTCGATGCCAGACAGGTAGAATGGCCGGGAAATAGTGTCTATCACCCGCTGCGCCACCAGGGTCGAGACCAAGGGATCCTTGAGATCCATCAATAGTATGGTGAATTCGTCGCCGCCCAGCCGGGCGATGGTATTGCCGCCCGGCGCTTTCTGCTCGGTCGCGCCCATGGCGGTAATGGTGTCGCTGGTGCGCACGCAGGCGCGCAGCCGGTTGGAAACCTCCTGCAGCAGCTCATCGCCGGCCTTGTGGCCGAGGTTGTCGTTAACCCGCTTGAAATTGTCGATATCGAGGAACAGCACGGCGAAGCTCTTTTCCTGCAGCACGGTGTTCGATACCGCGCTTTGCAGCCGCTCCTTGAACATGACTCGATTGGGCAGGCCGGTAAGGTTGTCGTGATAGGCCAGGTAGGCGACCTGGTCGGCCGAGCGTTTGCGTTCGCGCGCATAGCGGATAGCCCGCGCCAGCAGCGGCGCGTCGATCTGCCCCTTGACCAGATAGTCGTCGCCGCCAGCTTTCATGACTTCCATATCCGTATCGCTGCCGACCTGGCCGGTAAGAAAGATACAGGGACCACTACGCCCCAGGGCGCGCAGCTCCTTCAGCAGTTCCACACCGGAGTGTTCACCCAACCGGTAATCGAACAGATAGACATCGTACTCGCTGCCCGCGATGGCAGCCCGTGCCTGCTCATAGCTGCTGGCCCACTGGCAATCCACCTGCAAACCGGGAACTTCCGCCAGCAGTTCGCTGGTGATGAAATAGTCGTCCTCGTCATCCTCGACCAGCAGCAACCGGATGATTTCTTTGTCTGCCATGGGAGAATGCTCCACCATCAGCGTCCCGGCAGCTCCACGATCTCGAACCAGTAGCGGGTCACCTCGCGCAGCACCTCGGCCAGGCGTTCAAAGGAGACTGGTTTCTTGATGAAGGAATTCACGCCCAGATCGTAGGACCGGTAAATGTCCTCTTCCGCCTTGGACGTGGTCATTACCACCACGGGGATGTGGCGCAGATCGGGGTCGCTTTTGATCTCGCGCAGCGCTTCGCGGCCGTCCTTGCGCGGCATGTTGAGATCCAGCAGGATCAATCCCGGCCGCGGATAGTCCGCCGTCGAGCTGTATTTGCCGCGATGGTGCAGATAGTCCATCAGCTCCTCGCCGTCCTCGACGAAACGCAGGGTATTGCGCAGGCGCGCCTCTTCTTCCAGCGCCTCCTTGGTCATCATCCGATCGTCTTCGTCGTCGTCGGCCATCAATATGGTTATGGATTTCGTCGAATTTTGCATGCCACCGTCCTCGAATGCGGAAGGGAATTTTTTCTTAGTTATCGGCCATTTCAACCGCAAAAACGACTGGGAAATTTTCTCCGCATATAACAATTCATGACATGCATATACGCAAAGCGCGTCGTTGCCGGTCACGGTTTAAAGTCGCTGTAAATAAACACGATACCCTGCATATCCGTCACCTGTTTTTCCGGGGCCCATCGTGACCGCAGCCAATAAACCGCAAGCTTCCAGCCCGCGCCAGACTATGCCGCGGACCCTGGGCATGCTCTGGCTGCTGGCCTGTGGCGTCGTTGCCGGCGCCGCCCTGTGGGCGCTGTGGCGCGTCCTGGGCGCGGCTGCCAGCCCGGTGCTGGAAACGACTGCCACCCGCGATGACCTGGCCCTGGGCCTGAGCCTGAGCGCCTGCCTGATCGCGTTCTTTTTCAGCCTCAATGCGCTGCTTTCCCTCTGGTTGTGGCGCCATCGCCGCCCCGGAGCGGTGCCGGCCACCGCCCCGGCCGACACCGCCTCCGCCGGAGGTCCGGACGGCGACTGGCGGGAGGCGCTGCTGGCCATGCAGGAAGCCATGCTGCTGATCGACAAGAAGGGGCTGATCACCGCGGTCAACGCCAGGGTATCGCGCATTACCGCCATCGAGCCCGAGCAATTGATCAACCACTCCTACATGGACGTGATCCTGGACGGCTGCATGGAGCCGCGCTGCGGCCTCACCATCACCCTGGACACCACCGGCTACGGCGAATGCATACACCGCTACCAGGGACGCATCAATGACGTCAGAATCTATTCCATCGACGACAAGGATCACAGCATCGACAAGAAGAAGGTGTGCGTGATTCGCGACATCACCAACATGAAGGAAGCCGAGGAAGCGCTGACCGACTACACCGGCCGTTTGCAATCCAGCAACCGGGAGTTGCAGGAATTCGCCTATGTCGCCTCGCACGATCTGCAGGAGCCGCTGCGCAAGATCCAGACCTTCGCCGAGCGCATGCGCGACAAGTGCCGCGACCAGCTCAACGACCAGGGGCGCGACTACCTGGACCGCATGAGCAATGCCGCCGACCGCATGCAGCGGCTGATCCACGATTTGTTGATCTACTCCCGGGTCAGCACCCGTACCGAACCCTTCGAGCGTGTCGAGTTGCGGCCGTTGATCGAAGAAGTGCTGGGAGATTTGCACGTACGCATGGAGAAAACCGGCGCCCGGGTCATTATCGGTGATTTACCCGCCATGGATGCCGACCCGTCGCAGATGCGCCAGCTGTTCCAGAACCTGATCAGCAACGCGCTGAAATTCACCCGCGAGGGCGTGACGCCGGAGATCCGCATCGACGCCGGCGCCATCGACGCCAAGGGCCTGTGCCATATCACCGTCGCCGACAACGGCATCGGCTTCGACAACAAATACGCCGACCGCATCTTTGGCATGTTTCAGCGCCTGCACGGCCGCAGCCAATACGATGGCACCGGCATCGGCCTGGCGGTATGCAAGAAAATCGTGGAGCGCCATCGCGGCGGCATCGTCGCCCAGGGAACGGAAGGCGGCGGCGCCACCTTCGTCATCAGCCTGCCGGTGCATCAGCGGGCGGCCGCGGCGTAATGCCGAGCTTCCGATCGACGGCCAGTTTATCGTGGGAAATTTTCTCCACGTGCAGACAACATCACATCACACGGGAGTGCGGGGTCGGTGTGGCGTTCCCGCCCGCTTTTCGCGGCGATGGCGGGAAGGCAATGAAAATTCTATCGTCGGGATCGCAGGTGGATGCCACCGGCTATCGGCATCGCCCGGTATCTGCGACACGTCCTAAGCCACAACCAGATTATCGCGGTGAATCAGTTCCGGCTCGTCGACGTAACCGAGCAGTGACTCGATGCGGTCACTGGGCTGGCCCATGATCTTACGCGTTTCCTCGGCGCTGTAGTTCACCAGGCCGCGCGCCACTTCCTGGCCGCTTTCGTCCAGGCACAGCACCAGTTCGCCGCGCAGGAACTCGCCCTGCACCTGGCGCACGCCCACCGGCAGCAGGCTCTTGCCCGAGGTTTGCAGCACCCGCACCGCGCCGGCGTCGAGCGTGATCTTGCCTTTGACCTGCAGCTGCCCCGCCAGCCATTGCTTGCGTGCGACGATGGGCGCGGTGGCCGGCAGCAGCAGCGTGCCCACCTGCTCGCCTTCGCGCACCCGGCGCAGGACATTGGGCGCCTTGCCCGGCACGATCAGGGTGCTGGCGCCGGAGCGGGCCGCCAGCTGCGAGGCCTTGACCTTGGTCAGCATGCCGCCGCGACCCAAAGCGCCGGCGGCGCCGCTGGCCATCTGCAACAGCGCCGGGTCGTTGGCCGCGTGTTCGTGAATCAGTTGTGCATCGCTGTTGCCGCGCGGATCACGGTCATACATGCCATCCTGGTCGGTGAGAATGACCAGCACGTCGGCTTCGATCAGATTGGTGACCAGGGCGCCGAGGGTGTCGTTGTCGCCCAGACGGATCTCGTCCATGGCGACCGTGTCGTTTTCGTTGACCACCGGCACGATGCCCAGGCGCAGCAATTCGCGCAGGGTGCTGCGGGCGTTGAGGTAGCGCCGGCGATGGCTGAGATCGTCATGGGTGAGCAGCACTTGGGCGGTGTGCAATCCGTGCTGGGCGAAACAGCTCTCCCAGGTCTGCACCAGGCCCATCTGGCCGACGGCGGCGGCCGCCTGCAGAGAAAACAGTTCCCGCGGCCGCTTACTCCAACCCAGGCGCTTCATGCCCTCGGCGACGGCGCCGGAAGACACCAGCACCACTTCAACATCGGTACTGCGCAGGTAGGCGATCTGCCCCACCCAGTCGCGGATGCCGGCCAGATTCAGGCCGCGCCCCGGATCGGTGAGCAGAGCGCTGCCAATCTTCACCACCCAACGCTTGCTGTTACCCAGCTGCTTACGCTTGCTCATGTTCGTCGACGTCCTTCGCCACCCGCCCCAGATGCTGCATGATACGGCCGCACAACAGCGGCGTGCCGCTGCCGCTGAGGGCGCACACTTCGTACACCGGCCCCTGCCAGGCCAGTTCGGCGACGATGCGCTCGCGTCGTTGCGCGATTTCCTCGGGGGTGAGCATATCGATTTTGTTCAACACCAGCCAGCGCTCCTTGCTGCCCAGGGCTGCATCGTACTTGCGCAGTTCGCCCTCGATCACCCGGATGTCGTGCACCGGATCGCCCAATTCCTGCGGCTGGCCGATATCGACGATGTGCAGCAGCAGGCGGGTGCGGGTGAGATGCTTGAGAAACTGAATGCCCAGCCCCTGGCCCTCGGAGGCGCCTTCGATCAGCCCGGGAATATCGGCCACCACGAAGCTCTTGTCCTGCTCGATACGCACCACGCCCAGATTGGGATACAGGGTGGTGAAGGGATAGTCGGCCACTTTCGGCCGGGCGGCGGACACCGCGCGAATGAAGGTGGACTTGCCGGCGTTGGGCAGCCCCAGCAGACCCACGTCGGCCAGCACCTTCAGCTCCAGCAGCAGGTGCCGCACCTCGCCCGGCTGACCCGGGGTGCTCTGGCGCGGCGCGCGGTTAGTGCTGCTCTTGAAATGTATATTGCCGATGCCGTGGCGCCCGCCCTTGGCCACCAGCAGCGGCCGGTCGGCGGCGACCACGTCGCCGATCACTTCCTCGGTGTCCGCATCCTTGACCACGGTGCCCAGGGGCACGCGGATGGTGAGGTCCTCACCGCCCTTGCCGGTCATCTGCCGGCCCATGCCGCCCTGGCCATTTTCGGCTTTGAAACTGCGGGTGTAACGGAAATCCGCCAGGGTGTTGAGGCCGTTGTCGGCCACCAGGTAGACGCTGCCACCGTCGCCGCCATCGCCGCCGTCGGGCCCGCCCAGGGGAATGAATTTCTCGCGACGGAAACTGACACAACCGTTGCCGCCCTTGCCCGCTTCGACGCGGATTTTCGCTTCATCGACGAATTTCATAACGCTGTACCGGCCGCATATGAAAAAGCCCCGTCAGTGCGGGGCTTTTTGCGATATCGACCTGGATATCCTTCAGGCGGCCCGGACGCTTATCGTCTTCCGGTTCTTCGGGCCCTTGATGGAGAACTCCACCACACCATCGGCTACCGCGAACAGGGTGTCGTCACGGCCGCGCTTGACGTTGACGCCAGGATGGAAACGGGTGCCGCGCTGACGCACCAGGATGTTGCCGGCCTTGACGGCCTGACCGCCGAAGCGCTTGATACCCAGGCGTTGAGCCGTTGAGTCGCGGCCGTTACGGGTACTGCCGCCTGCTTTTTTGTGTGCCATTGCTGTATCCTACCTTAAATTAAGCTGCTGAAATCCCGGTGATTTCGATCTCGGTGTAATTCTGCCGGTGACCGGTGATCTTCTGGTGATGCTTGCGGCGGCGAAACTTCACGATCTTGATCTTCTCGCCACGGCCATGGGCCTTGATGGTAGCGGAAACCTTGCCGCCGGCCAGATAGGGGGAACCCACCTTGACCGCGGAACCTTCGCCTACCAGTAATACTTTGTCCAGCTGAATGGCGTCGCCGGCATTGCCCGGCAGGGTCTCCACGCGCAGGGACTGACCCTGCTTAACCCGATATTGCTTGCCACCCGTTTCGATAACCGCGTACATGATGTGCTCCACGAATAAATAGAATTTAGTCCTCTCCCGAGGAAACGCGGATTTTAGCGTTTGCGCATACGCAGGTCAAACATCATAATATGCCTGCGGGCCAAAGTTGTATCGGTCGGTGGCGCCCGAAGGAACAATAAGCACGAATAATGTAGGTTTTTACTATGTCTTCAGCACTGGTCTCCCCCCCCTTGACCCAAGGCAACGGCACCGCCATGCGGGAGATCGACGACGTTTACGCCCTGGTCCGCGACGAAATGCAGCTGGTCAACGCCATGATCATGGAGCGGCTGCGCTCCGACGTGGCCCTGATCAATCAAATGGGCGCCTACATCGTCAATAGTGGTGGGAAACGGCTGCGTCCGGTGCTGAACCTGCTCAGCGCCAATGCCATGGGCTACCAGGGCCGGCTGCATATCAACCTGGCTACTATTATAGAGTTCATCCATACCGCCACCCTGCTGCACGATGACGTGGTGGACGCCTCCGACCTG
>DKAS01000060.1 GCA_002448875.1 Proteobacteria bacterium UBA6920
GCGTTCTGCCCTACAGTGTGGTGGTAAACCGCAAAGGCGTGATCGCCGCTATCGCGCTGGGTGAACTCAAGGAAGAGGTATTGCGCGCTTACATCGAGAAGTTACCGTAACTCAATTCAATGCGCACATGCCGCAACCACCGCCACCACAAGCATGTTTGGACTCACCCAGGCTGCCGCTCTTGACTACCTGACCGCCGTTCGCCAGTTTGGCTACCGGAGCATCCGGCGCGGTGTCGCCCGGCCCGATGCCCAGACGGCCGCACAATTCCCCCCAGGTATTAATGACTTCCTGCATTCCGTGCTTTACTTCCACAACCTTGCCATTGGCTTCACAGCGATAATCGTAAGTAGGCATGACGCATCACCTCTATATTCACAGATTCATTGCCGCGTATTTTACTAAGAAGCGCCCGCGGAAAGCCACCTCTCGCCGCCGCATTTGCACCCTGGTCAGCGGACCGTCTTTGCCTGCTATCGGCCGCGAACGCCACCTCCCATCGTGGCCGCTCAACTGAGGGGTTTCATTATAAGAAACCGGCGAGAACCGCGTTTACCTTCCTGCGGCGTTTTGCAAACAATGGTTTCCGCCACACGCCTCCGCGACAGATACGCGCATAAGGTGCTCACGGGAACTTGAGTTGCTGCCAGGGCTCTTATAAAATTCGCTTCCCTCGCGCCCTGGCTTGCTGTCAGTGCTGCCGCGTGGCGCCGCAGTGAGGCACGGAAAAAAACGCAGTCTTCGGTTACGCATCGATGAGCAATCGCATTAAACTATCAAGCCTGTTTTATGTCAGCCACTCACCCATTCATGGCAGAGGCCTGTTCGCCCGCGTGCATATCGAACCGGGCAGCTTTCTGGGCGAATATCGGGGACCGCCGTCCCGCGAAGTCGACACCTATGTGCTGTGGACGCAGGACGAAAACGATCGCTGGATCGCGCGCGATGGCAAAAACATTCTGCGCTACATCAATCACAGCAACGAACCCTGCGCCGAATTCTGGGGTTTTGATTTGTATGCCACCCGCCCTATCCATCCGGGTGTGGAAATCACTGTCGATTACGGCGAAGACCCAGCCGCCTGAAACGATGGTGGCGGCAAGCATCTGTGCTGCGAGCGCGGCGGGAAGCGGATGCGAACTGCGATGGCGCCGGCCCAAAAGCTAGGACCCGCGTTGTTCTCAGACGATGTTGATATAATTTTCCTGGATTTCCAGCCAGCGATGGGCCTCGGCGATCAAGGGCGCCACATCGGCGGAGTCTGACATGGCCTGCAACTGCGTCACCCACTCTTTGATCGCTGCAGGGGGTGAATAGGGTCCCACTGGCGCCGCCAAGCTCAAACCTTCCGGACTCGTAGTCACCTTACTATCCTCCGCGCCTGCGCGCTGCGACGCATTGACTGACCAGGCCGCCATTATACTCTGCGCTCCTCCGCGCAGGACAATATTTCCTGCTGCGTTTCCCGTTTTTTTACCAGACTTTTGCCAACAGTAGAGCGCGCCACCCTGGAATTACCGCGCCTGCGCGGATTCTTTATGTAAAATCATGCGGATATCTCCGAGAAAACACCCAGCGTTGGCCCTCGCCTGCGGGTTTGACGGGCATCAATAAATTACTAATTTCAAGTAATTGTCGTATTTTTTTCAGATCCTGAGCGTGCTACCAGGAGACAAACGATAAATTCAAGCGTATCGTCAGCCCGTTGGTTGTCATCACGCTGGATCTGCTTTGCATACGGTGTATTCACTTGTTATCAGGAGATCGAAAATGAATAAAGTTATGATTGCCACCTTCTTCGCCTTGGCCGTCGCCGGCAGCCCGGGCGTCATGGCCGACAGCAGCAACAATTACGTCAAGACCATGGCCAGCATGCTACTGGACATCAACCACTATCCAAGCGACACCCAGAAAAAGCAGCTGCAAGCCATCATCGACGACAAATCCGCGGATGAACACACCCGCACCCTGGCGCACGCCATCATGACCATGCAGCACAGCGTCTCCGATGGTGACAAGCAGAAACTGACCGGCATCACCAGCGCATCCGGTGCCTCGCCAGGCGAAAGCCAGCTCGCAAAAATTCTGCAAAGCTACAACCACAAAGCGTCCGCAGAACAGAAAACCGAATTACAAGCCATTCAATAATCCTCGCTGCTGCCCCGCCGGCAACACGCCCCGCCGGCGGGGCATCATCCATTACGGCCGCGCCGGGTTCGTCGCGGTTATACCTCCTACCCCGTTTCCCCTGGCCGAGAGCGGGTGCGCCAGAGTATAGAATGTCGTTAAAGCAATTTTTGCGTATAAACCGGACCGCTCTTAGCTGGCGATATGATAAAAACACAGTGTTGACCTCTGGTATTTTTTCCGCTACCCTTTCGCCGTTTGGAAAAATCCAAGCGTTTTAATTAACTTTTCCGGGGGGTTTACCATGGCTTTAGTCGCAATTCTGTTCGCTAGTCTGATCGCTATTGCTTTTGCTGGCATGATGTGGGGCCAGTAAAAAACAGGACTCACTGCACCGCTGGGAAGCTGGCATGTGTGATCCGCGACGCCCGGTAGGAGCCCTGCTCTACCGGGCGTTTCTCTTTGAGCCCCATGAACTTACCGGCTATACTTGATTCTTTGAATGATTTGCCGGGCCGACTTTACCACCACGGGCGGCGAATAATTCGGTATCATAGGGTGGCCTGACAATTTCAATTACCAAGAGAATGTGGCTTTACTCTTTCATCAAGACAGCCCCTGACAAACGAAGCCGTGCCGTCCTTACCACCGCACTGCTGTTACTCCTCCCCATCGTCATTGCCGGTTGCAGCAAGGAAAGGGAAATTCGCACCAGCGATCTGGGTTGCGTGGCCTGCGTTCTCTGGGATCGCTATGCCTCGTTCACCATCCGCGCCGATGGCCGACGTGAAGGGGAAAAAGTACAGTTTCGCTACCAGAAACACGTACATGACGTAAGGATCGATGTCACGCGAGATCGCTACCTGGCCTTTTCCGTGATGTTCATTCCCGGTGCCGGTTATTTCTATAAAAACGTCAACAGCGAGCTGGGATGCAAACCGGATATTTATGAACAACTCGATCTGCAAGCGCAAATCGTGCTCTATGTACTCTCCCAAGCTTACCCGGACGGCCCCAGCATCCATTGGGTGAATAAATCCTTCGAAATTGCCGCCAGCCGCCACCAATCCGGAGAAAAGGAATTTTCCGTCGCCATCGGCGGCGTATCGGAACGCGTCATCAAGTGGAGTCAACCGTGGAGCGCTCAAGGTAAAATGGTGCAGTTGCAGGACTCTACCCTTTCTTACAACATGGTTATCAAGTCCGATTCGCTGCCCAACAGCCTGATCATAGACCAGACCATCAGCGGCGAGTGGCGCGCCGACGAAGACTCTGAGCTGATCGACGAACAGGAACCGCTGAGCCAGTGGCGAAGTTGTTTTACCGGCTCCTTCGACTATGATGAAAAGACGGGAAAACGACTGCATGTCTCCAATCTTGAGAATACGGATTCACTACGTACTTTTGGTGATGTTTTCAAAGCGGTAAAAGAAGCACGGTTCCATCCTCTCCAACGGCGGGAAAAAACCGGCATCTCACGCTAACTTTAAATCGACTCTGGAAAAATAATAACCGCGGAACTTATGAAAAGATCTCTCCTGCATTTGATTTATCCC
The DNA here is from genome assembly GCA_002448875.1 of Proteobacteria bacterium UBA6920. Classification (GTDB taxonomy): domain Bacteria; phylum Pseudomonadota; class Gammaproteobacteria; order SG8-11; family SG8-11; genus UBA6920. The sequence continues at coordinate 3,684 of DKAS01000060.1, forward strand.
CTGTGCGCAAGCCTGCTCCTGGTGACGGGTTGCGATAACAAGCCCGCACCGGCGCAACAAAGCGCAAACGCCGAGCTGGACAACCGCATGCGCGATGAATCCGTGCGTTGGGGCAAAACCCTGGCGCAAACGAAATGTACCATCTGTCATGATGAAAGCGCCGGCAAACCCGGCCAGGAAACGCCCTATATCGGCGGGCAGCATAAAGTCTATCTGCTGACCACCTTCGACGAATACGGCAGCGGCAATCGCAAGGACGACGACAAGCAACGTATCATGGCCGGTCTGTCCGCCGAGGAAAAAGAAGCGATAGCCTCCTATTATGCGTCCTTGCCGGACAAATGGGATGGCCGCAACACCGTCGACCAGAAACGCATGAAAACCTTCCGCGACCCGGAATTGATCAGCAAGGGACAGGCGGTGGCACAACCCTGCGGCTCCTGCCACGGCATGGACGGCAACAGCGAAAAGAGCGGCGTTCCCAGCCTGGCGGCGCTGCAACCGGATTATTTCGTGGCCTCACTCAAATCCTATCTTGACGACAGCCGGCAAGGCGCCGATGTGATGAAGAATTTCAAGCTGGCCCTGACCGAAACCAATATCAAGCAACTGTCGGCATTTTTCAGCAATCAGCTGCGACGCACCAGCACCATTGGCACCATCGATGGCAACGCCAAGGCGGGCGGGGAAAAAGCCCGCGCTTGTTTCGGCTGCCACGGCAACGATGGCAACAGCTTCAATCCGGCGTTCCCCAGTATCTCCGGACAGAATGCCGCCTATATGCAGAAAGCTCTGCTGCACTATCGCGCCGGCGAGCGCAAGAACCCACTGATGCGCGACGCCGTTGGCAAACTCAGCGACGCCGACATCCGCGACATCGCGGTGTATTTCGCCCAGCAAACGCCGATCAATCCCCTGGAAGTGATCAAGGCCGGGGAACAGGGCTACGACCCCGTCGGCGAAGGTAAAAAGCTGGCCGCCGCCTGCAACGGCTGTCACGGCAACAACGGCATCAGCAGCCAGGCGGGTATACCCAGTCTGGCCGGACTCAGCGTCGAATATCTGACCCGCGCCATTGACGCGTACCGCAGCAGCCAGCGCAAGAACGACACCATGCTGCTGCAAGTGAAGTTTCTCGATCCTCTGGACGTGGAAAAAATCGCTTTTTACTACGCCTCGCGCGATGGCAAAGCGCCGGCGGCGATGGACAAATCGGACTATCTCAAAGCCGCCGTCGACAGCGAAGAAAAGAAAGACGCCGTGGCTGCGCCAGACAATGCCGGCACCTGCAACGGTTGCCATGGCGCGGACGGAAACAGCAGCAATCCCAGTGTTCCTTCCCTCGCCGGACAGAACGCCACCTATATCGGCGCGGCGCTGCGCTCCTATCAAAATGGTGAACGCCAGCATGATGACATGGGGCCGGCAGCCAAGGACCTGACGGCCAAGCAAATCCAGATGCTGGCGGCCTATTACGCTTCGCTCACGCTGCAGGTTGCGGCGCCACGCCTGCCGGAAGCGCCGGAGCAGCTGGCTGCCAAATGCGATCGCTGTCACGGCGAAGGCGGATCCATCAGCGACGCCAAGACGCCGCGCATTGCCGGCCAGGTGTATCCCTATCTGCTGAAGGTGCTGACCCAGTACCAGAGCGGTAATCGCGACAATTCGACCATGCACAAGATGACTGCCATCCTGAGCCAGACCGAATTGCAAGCCATGGCGAAACACTACGCCGTCAAATAAATGGATGCCCACGGCCTGGACAGCAGCACGCACCGGCCGCGACACCTGCCATCGCCGGCGGCGAAACACCACCTGTTGACCCGCCAGTTGCGGGCAGTGTCCCGCAGCTTTTATCTCAGCCTGCGGGTGCTGCCCGCCGCCATGCGGGAGCCGGTCGCCCTCGCCTACCTGCTGGCCCGCGCCGCCGACACCATGGCCGATTCCGCTGTACTGCCCGCCGGGCAGCGCGCGGCCGCCCTACGGGATTTGCGTCACAGCCTGACGGCGGACCAGCCCGCGCCGCCGTTGCGCTTGCATCCCGCGGCGCAACCCACCGACACCGCCCTGCTGTCCGAACTGCCGACGATGTTCGCGCTGCTGGCCGACCAGGATGCGCAACTGCAGCCGCTGATCCGCGACGTCGTCGCCAGCCTGATCGACGGCATGCTGCTGGACATGCATAACTTCCCCGCCGACGCTCAGCCGCAGCTGCGCGCCCTGGGCAGCGCCGCGGAACTGGAACAATATTGTTATCAAGTGGCTGGCTGCGTCGGCGAATTCTGGACGCGGATCGCCCGGCGGCGCATCCCCGCGCTGGCGCACTGGCAGGAAAACGCCATGTGCCGTCTGGGCACGGATTTCGGCAAGGCCCTGCAGCTGACCAATGTGCTGCGCGATCTGCCCGAGGATCTGCGCAACGGACGTTGTTATCTGCCACTGCAGGATCTGCAGGCCCTGGGTTTGACCGCGTCCGATCTGCTGCAGCCGCAGTCCGCCGCCACTCTGCGGCCGCTGCTGCACAGCTGGCTGCGGCGCGCCTGCGACTGGTACACCGCCGCCATCGCCTACTTCAATGCCATTCCCCGCCGGCAACTACGTCTGCGCCTGGCCGTGCTCTGGCCCATGCTCATCGGCCTGCGTACACTGCGCCTGCTGGCGACCGATCCGCACTGGCCGCACGCCAAGCAGCGGGTCAAGGTGAATCGCGCCTGGGTGTATCGCATGTTATTGCTGTCCCCATTGCTGATCGCCAGCAACACCCTGTGCAATCGCTGGCTGCGCCGCGATTTGCATGGCTTGGTGGACGACACCGCGGGGCAATAAAGGATTCAAGCCGGGAGCTCAGGCGGCGGCGCCAGCAGCCGGCAGTGCGCGGCGATGACGCCAAGGGCGGCGCGAAATTCGGCGACGGCGCCGCTTTTACCGGGCAAGCCATGGTCCGCGGCCAGCGGCGCCCAGTCCCTGTCCTGCAGGATCACCGCCACCAGCAGGCTTCTTTGCTGCGCAGTCAGCGCCTGACGCCAGTCATGGTTGACCATGAAATCGCGCAGCAGGCGTTGCAACAAGGGCAGTGAGCTGTCCACCGGTCGCTGCGCGTAACACAAAGCATGAATTTCCCGGCATTCGTCCGCCGACCAGGGTGGCTGGGGGCTATCGGCATGCAGTTGCTGCAACAGGCTGCAAACCAGATCCGCTTCCATATCCACCAGCCGCCGACAACTCCACCAGGCAAACAATTCCGCCATGCGCCGTCGCGCCGCCGCGGCCACGTCGCCGCCGGCAGGGCTCAGCGGCAGCAGCATGCTGACATTGTGGTAGCCGGTGACATGGTCGCGGGTCAAACCGGTATAGACCGGCTGGAACCCGGCGCCGCGCCAGAACGCCAGCAACGGCGGGTTGGCCCCGAAACTGGCGCTGAGCACGTCATAGGCCTGCGTCCGCGCCCAGTCGGCCGCCGTTTGCAACAGGCGCCGGCCCACGCCACGCCCCTGCCACGGCGGCAGCACGGCGATGCGCATCACCCGCGCGCAGGCCAGCGCGCCCGCCTGCGGCACACCCAGCTGCGCCGACAGCATCTGGCTGGTGATCCGACCTTGCAGCCGTCGCCGCCCCAGATACACCGCCTCCGCTTGCGCCAGCGGCAGCGCCGGCTCCAGGCGCAGCAACACCACACCGACGATATCGCCGTCCAGGCGCTGCACCAGCAGCCGGATGTCGGCATCATCCAGCAGAGATTGCAGATCAGCCGGGCGCGTGCGGTAGTGCGCCTGCAACAACAGAGTGAAAATCTGCCGTAGCAGCGGCTCGTCGACGTTCAACTGGTCCTGGCTCAACCATGCCGGCGCCGGCCAGGCAGGGTCAGCGCCAGCCGCGATTACAGGGATCTCCCCATCCGACGCAAGCAGCAGCACATCGAAACAGAAACCTTCCAGCGGGTCACCGTCGCTCCAGCGCACCGGCGTCTGCAGGGTGACGCGCTGCCAGCCCGGCGCGCAGCGCTGCAACAGCTGCTGGAACTGCAGGACGAAACCGCGACCGGTGCCTTCGTAACCGTGCACGGTGCTGGCGAAAACCACCCGCGCATGGCGTTGCAGCAGTTTCTCCAGCATCGTCACCGGCAGGGCGGCGGCTTCGTCGACCAGCAGCAAGTGCGGTGTCAGCGCCGCCTGCAGCAGACTGTCCGGCGCGATATAGCGCAGCATGCCACCCGCGGCCGCGTGCAGAGTATGTTGGCGGCGCATGGCGGCCGGTAACAGACGCTGGGCATGGTGCATCACCGCGGCGACGCCCTCGCTGCTGGCGGCGGTAAGGACAATGTCCTGAGGCTCAGCCTGCAACAGCAGCGCCGCGGCAATGCCCAGGGCGGAGGACTTGCCGCGCCCGCGGTCCGCCAGCATGACCGCCGGACGGCGCCGGTGACCGCGGGCCACCCGCAACACGGCTTGTACCGCGTCTTCCTGATCGCTGCTGGCGTACAGCGCCGCAACCTCGGCCGCCGGGGCGCTAGTTGTGACGAGATCGGGTAAGGTCGGCACAGTGGAGTTCTGCCGGCAGATATAGACATGGGCATGCGCGGCCGCCCGCTGCATGAAACGCCGCAGAAATCGGCTGTGCTCTCCCCAGTTCGACCAGGGAGGTGTCAGCAGCAGCAGCAGGCCGCCGCCGCGAACCGTTCCGGCCAGCGCCGCCAGCGTATCCGGCGCCAGCCCGGTGTGCAGATCGTAAACCGCATGCATGAATTCACGACCGATGATCTGCGCGGGTTTCACCCGGGTGAAGTCATGGGTCGTCGCCGGCGCGTCCGCCCCCAGCCAGGCCACGTCGCCGCCGGCGGATGCGCCACAGAAACCGCTGGCGACCTGCAGACACCACGACCGCTGCCCGCTGAGCAGCACCGGGAAACGCCAGCGGGCGATCGCGGCCTGCCGCGACAAGCGGTGGAGAAAATCCTGTATCGCGCCGCTGTCCATACCTAGCGCTGCGGCAATACCGCCGACCGGGGCGTAAATTCTGCAGCCTGTTGATGCCCGGCAGGCGCCGGGTGGCAACGTGGACACGCCATCATTGGTACCCCCCGTCAGCGGTTGCGGTTATAATACGCGGCTATGATAGATTATACCGATTCGGAAACAGCCCGTGACCTGGTCAGCACCGTGGTCAAGTTGCTCAGGGAATGGCAGTTGGACGATGCGGAGCAGGTCGTCCTGCTGGGTCTGCCGGCCAGCACCAAAGGCCGCGCGCTCAATCGCCTGGCCTTGCATGGTGACCATCCGTTGGATGATGATTTTCTGCAGCGGGCGCAATTACTGCTGGCGATCAAAAACGCCGTCGACAGCCTGTTCCCCTTCAACAACCAGGCCGCCTGCCTGTGGGTGACCACTCCCAACCTGTTTTTCGATGATATCACGCCGGCGCGCATCATGATCAATGAGGGCCTCGACGGCATGGAGCGCATCATCAATCATCTGGATGGTAAACAGGACTGGGGTTGAACCCCCGGGCGCGCGCTCAATCGCCGTCAGGCTTTTTTACGGGCGCGAATAATTGCTCCAGCGCGTCACGGGCCTCCGTTGCCGAGGTGGGCGCCGGCGTATCTCCGAACAGGGATTGCAAGGCCTGCCGCGCCGCCGCCTCCCGCTCCGCGACCCCGGCGTCATGGGCCGCGGGCCGGGCCTGAAAATAGTCACAGAAGTTAGCCTTGTCCTTGACCGTCACTTCATCCACCACGGTTTCCCGGCAGGCTTTGCTGCGACCGGGGGCGTAGAACCCGCACAGGCGGCAGACGTGCAGGTCGGCGCCGCAGGCGGTGCATTGATCGCGTCGACTGATCCGGCCGTGGTCGGCAGCCAGCGGTTGACCGCAACGCCAGCAGACAATTTCAGTCATGACGGTATTCCCTTCCCAACGTCCAGCAGGCAGAGGCCGCCCGCAACTTCATTGCCGATAAGTCATCGCCGCCAGAATCGTAATGAACTGATCCGGATCGGTGATGCCGCGGCGGGTGACTACCGGCTGTAACACGCAATAATTGCCGTCGCCGTCGCGCACATGGATGAATTCCACGGTGAGGGGTTCGTGCAGTTTCAGGTGCAGTGCATACCTGTCATCGCGCCGTGTCCAGCCGTAGACCAGCACCGGCTTTTTCTCGTCGACCCGTGCCTCATTCACCATAGAGATAAAGTCCCGCATGGTCAAGCGATAGTCCTGGCGACTGGCATCCACCCGCAGTTGCGCCGCCAGGAACGACGCATCAGGTGTGACATAGTCACGGCTGTTGACCGCCGCCAGTTCGTCATAACATTGCAGGCGTTGCTCGCTGTCCTGCAGGCCGGCGCAGCGCGCCAGACCATCGCGCAGTTCGGCTGCGGCCGCCAGGCCGCTGAACGCCAGTGCCAGCCAGCAGACCGCCAGCCCGCGCGGGACCGCGCCGCCACCGCTGACCCGGCGGATGCCATGCAACCTAGGCCGCCAGTTCATGCTGGCGCGCCAGAATGTAGGCCACACATGCAGTGAGTTTGCTGACATAGGGCAGGTGCAGAAACTCGTTGGGGCCGTGGGCGTTGCTCTTGGGACCCAGCACGCCGGTGATCAGGAACTGAGCCTCGGGAAAACGGGCGCCGAGCATGCCCATGAACGGGATGCTGGCTCCCAGGCCGAAATAGGCCGGCTGGGCGCCGTAAAACGCCGCAGACGCCTCGGCCGTGGCCTGCTCCAGCCATGGGCTGAGAGGCGGCGCATCCCAGCCGGTGCCCCCCTGATCGAATTCGACACTCACCCTTGCGTTATATGGGGGATCGGCGGTCAGCACCCGGGTAACGGCCTGCCGGGCCTGTTCCCAGGGTACGCTGGGCGGCAGACGGAAGGACAGTTTGAAGGTGGTATAGGGTCGCAGCACGTTGCCCGCCGCCATCGGCGGCGGCATGCCGTCCTGACCGGTGACGCACAGGGTCGGGCGCCAGGTATTGTTGAGCAGCAGCTCCACCGGATCGTCATGCACCGGCCGCAGACCGGGCACGCTGTTGAATTCGTCATAGACCCGCGCGCCCAGCAGTTGCGCCGTCAGCTGCGCCTGGCGCTGCCGCGCCGGCGGGATGGCGGCGTGCAGCTCCGGCAACAGGATGGCACCGCTGTCGGCATGCTCCAGACGATCGAGCAGACGGCGCATGACCCGCAGCGAGGATGGGATGATGCCGCTGGCAATGCCGGAATGGGTGCCCTCCTCCAGCACCTCGACCTTGCACAGGCAACTCATCATGCCGCGCAGGGAGGTGGTCGACCAGAGTCGATCATAGTCGCCGGTACCGGAATCCAAGGTGACAACCAGTTGCGGCGTGCCGATGATGTCGCGCAGTTTCTCCAGATAAGCCGGCAGGTGCGGCGAACCCGATTCCTCGGAAAATTCGCAGAGAATAACGATGCGCCTGTGCGCCAGACCCTGCTCCTCCAGGGCACGCACCGCCGCCACCGCGGCGAACAGAGCATAGCCATCGTCGGCGCCGCCGCGACCGTAGAGCTTGTCGTCCTTGATCACCGGCGTCCAGGGTCCGAAGCCCGGCCACCAGCCGTGCATTTCCGGCTGCTTGTCCAGATGGCCGTACATCAGCACCGTGCCCGCGCCGCTGCCCGGGATCTCCAGCAGCAGCAGCGGCGTCAGGCCCGGCAGCTGTTCCTGATGCAGACGCCAGTGCGGCGGTATATTGGCCTGCAGCCAATCCACCGCCAGCTGCCGCGCCTGTTGCATGTGGCCATTACGTTCCCACTGCGCATCGAAATTCACCGAAACATTGGGTATGCGTATGTATTCCACGAGGGTGGGGGTAATGCTCTGCCGCCACCAGCGCTCCACCGTGGCCTGCAGGCGCGCGCGATCTATGGTCATGGCTGTGCTCCGCGTAATGGGTAGGTGCTCTTTACCGCGCCGACGCTCCTCATCCCGGCCACCAGCGCCGCCACCAGGGGGGGGGTGGCTGCAAACGGGCCGGCAGATCGCAGGGGGCGATGCGGCTCAGCACCCAGGCGGGCAGCGGCGGGTGCTCACTGTAGCCGCAGACCACGCCCAGATTGTCCGGATCGAAGATCTTGACCATACCGGGCTGGTCCGCATCATCGACATAGACCAGGCCGCAATAGTCCTCCTGATGCCGCTGCTTCAGCGACTGGGCGGTTTGCGCGAGAAAATCCCGCCATTGCCCGTCGCTGGCGCATTGCGCGGGCGGCGACTCGCCCAGGTGGTAAATAAACCATTGCCCATCCGCGGCCGCCTGCAGCACGTTCCACAGACGATCGAAATCCTGCCAGCGCAGGATGCCGGTAAACCGCCCGCGGAAACGGTGCATGAATTCCTCACCCATCGACCGCCTCCAGCGCCGTCAGGGAAAGAATCAGCGCCTGCAATTCGTCGGCGTGTTGCTGCATATTGCGCCACAGGCGCAACTGATTCTGCGCCCGCTGCAGATTGTGCCCGCGAAACTTGACCTTGAAATAGCGATCGCCCTGCAGGTGATCCTGAAAAAAGCGCAATCCCAGCTCGTAGGGCATGAGGACGATGGCGGGCGCCAGATATCGCAGCTCGTTGCCGTTGAGCAGCGCGCCCACGGCCTGCAGGTAACCGCTCAGCAGGGCGCGGCAGAAATCCATGCGCAGCGCCGGCGGCTCGCCGCCCGCATCCTCGCCGGCCGGATTGCAGGCGGAGCGTATGCAATCGGCGATATCATAGTGGAACAGACCGGGTTTCACCGTATCCAGATCGATCAGACTGACGGCCCGGCTGTGGTCCGTGGAAAACAGAAAATTGTTCACTTTGGGATCGCCGTGCATCACCCGTGGCGGCAGTTCGCCGGCCGTCAAGGCCCGTTGCAGCACGCCAGCCTGGGCCCGGCCGTCCTCGATCATCGCCGCGCAGAAATGTTCGTCTTCACCGGCAGCGGCCGCCACCTGCGGTCCAGCGTCGTAGCTCGCCAGATAGGCCGGAGTCACGTGAAATCCCGGCAGGGTATCGTAAAGTCCGGCGGCGTCCAGACTGGTCATGGCGCGATGAAACCGTCCCAGGGCGCTGCCTATGGCCCGCGCCTGCTGCGGCTCGGACAGGCGCTGCAGGCCGCTGGTATGTTCCAGATAGCTCATCAGGCGCCAGATATCGCCGGCATCGTCGCGCACGTAAGGCAAGCCGTCATCGGCATGATACAACGTGGGCATGTCCAGAGTATCGGCGCCGGCGGCGCGCAGGCGGGCGAAATGCGCCAGCACTTTCTCCATATTGGCCATCACCTGCGGCGGATGGCGAAATACCGCGCCGTTGATCCGCTGCAACACCGCCCGCCGCTGGCCGCCGTCGGTCTGCAGGATCACGAGAAAACTGTCGTTGATCAAACCCGCGCCGATGCGCTGCAGGGACAATGGCCGACCGCCGGCAAAGCGCTGCGCCGCCTGCTGAGCGCGCGGCAGAAACAGGTCTTTATCGTCTGGTGCATGCATGCAACTAAAATATCCTGCGTTGATTCGTCAGGCTGCGCGGCGGTGCCCTACGGCAACAGTGCCGCCACCATGGCCACTTCCCCGGGATTGACGCTGGCGACATCAAACTTGCGCGCCGCCGCCGACATCCGGGTCAAGGCCGCCGCCAGAGTCATGACCGGCGCGGTTTCGCCTTTGCCCCGGCGTTGCCAGCGCACGGGGTTGATGCGCGCGACGACATAGTTCTTCAAATAAGGCGATTTGAAGCCGCGTTTCTGCAGTTGCGCCACCAGATCCTTCACCAGGTCGTCTATCACCAGCAGCCGCGCCGCCTGCCCTTCCCGCTGCCGCAGGCTGGCCGTCAGGGTACGATCACTGAAACCGTCGACGCGCTTGAGCAGGGGACTGTAGGCGCTGCCGGAAAACCTGCCCTGGTCTTCGTATAATATGCCCAGGGTGAGAAACTCCGGCGCCTCGAACTGCGCCTGGTAGTCACTTTCCCGGGAACGTGGATGCCGCCGCGCCAGTTCGCGTGCCATGCGTATCACTTCCAGACTGCGATCTTTAAGATTATGGGCTTTCTCGGTATTGAGCGCCAGAATGCGAAAGGCCAGCGCGGCGTCGGCCGACAACAGCACCATTACCTGCTTCAGGCCCAGAACCTTGGCCGCCGCCAGCCGGTGCCTGCCGTTGGGTGTCCAGAATTGTCCCGCCTCACCGGCCACCGCGATCAGGGGATCGAGAAAACAGCCACTTTCGGCGATTTTCTCCGCCAGGCGTTTGGTGTGCGTGGGCGACAAATCCCGCTGAAACGGCGTGGGTTGCACC
>DKAS01000219.1 GCA_002448875.1 Proteobacteria bacterium UBA6920
TCCGCCGGTCTGGCGGAGATTATGGGAGTGAACAATCGGGCGCAGCTGGCCGAGCTGGAACGCATCTACCAGCAGGAGCGGGCGCGGGAACTGATGGACGCGGGCGTGACCCTGCGCGATCCCCAGCGTTTCGATCTGCGCGGCAGCCTGCGCGCCGGGCGCGATGTGATCATCGACGTCAACGTGGTAATCGAGGGCGAGGTCACCCTGGGCGATAATGTCATCATCGGTCCCAATAACGTGCTGCGCAATGTACGCATCGGCGACAATACCCAGGTGCAGCCCAATTGCGTACTGGAAGACGCGGTCATCGGTGGTGATTGCCGTATCGGTCCGTTCAGCCGCATTCGCCCGGAAACGCAGATCAGCGATGGCTGCCACATCGGCAATTTCGTTGAGGTGAAAAAGGCGCGCATCGCCGACGGGTCGAAAGTGAACCATTTGAGTTATATCGGCGACACGGTCATGGGCGCGCGCGTCAACATCGGCGCCGGCACTATCACCTGCANNACCATCACCTGCAATTACGACGGTGCCAACAAGCACCAGACCACCATCGGCGACGACGTATTCGTCGGCTCCGATACGCAACTGGTGGCGCCGGTGGAAGTGGGCAACGGCGCGACTATCGGCGCCGGCTCCACCATCATCCGCAATGTACCGCCGGGGGAGTTGTCTCTGAGCCGCAGCCCGCAGAAAACCATCAGCGGCTGGCAGCGGCCGGTAAAAAAGAAGCATTGAGGTTTTTCAAGGGCGCGCTTTTTGCACTGGATGTTCCAGCAGGGTGCAATCTACGCGCTATTATTACAGTTTCACCGGCTCCGCCTCCGGAGCGGTGACCCAGGGAAGCGCATTCGGTGCGTAAACTGCACCACGCGCAGGCAATCGGAACTGATCAACCGGATTTATAAACGAGGTCATTATGTGCGGAATCGTCGGAGCGGCAGCGGAACGTGATGTGGTGCCAATTCTCGTGGAGGGCCTGCGCCGCCTGGAATACCGCGGTTATGATTCCGCCGGGGTGGCGGTGATCAATCCGCAAGGCAAGCTGGAACGGGTGCGGCGCAAGGGCAAGGTGCAGGAACTAGCGGCGGCGATGAGCGAATTGCACGGCGTCACCGGCATCGCCCACACCCGTTGGGCCACCCACGGCGAACCGTCGGAGAGCAATGCCCATCCCCATATCTGTCGTAACACAGTGGCGGTGGTACACAACGGCATCATCGAAAACCACGAACATCTGCGCGCGGCGCAGCAGAAGCTCGGTTTTGAATTTACCTCGCAGACCGATACCGAAGTCATCGCCCACCAGGTCTATCACTACCATGTGGATAAGAAGATGGATCTGGGTCAGGCGGTGCGGACCACGATCAAGGAGCTGGAGGGCGCCTACGCTCTGGGCATCATCAGCGCCCGTGAACCGGGGCGCTTGCTGGCGGCGCGCAAGGGCAGTCCACTGGTGATTGGCGTCGGTATCGGTGAATACTTCATTGCCTCCGACGTGGCGGCGCTGATTCCCGTCACCCGCCGTTTCATTTTCCTGCACGAAGGCGATATCGCCGATATGCAGCGCGATTCGTTGACCATCTACGATGCCAGCGGCAAGGTGGTGGAGCGCGAAATCAAGGAGTCGGAGCTCACCGCCGACGCGGTGGAACGTGGCCAGTACCGCCACTACATGCTAAAGGAAATTTTCGAGCAGCCGCGCGCCATTGTGGATACTTTGGAAGGCCGGGTCACCGCCGACCGGGTGCTGGAGGAAAGCTTCGGCGTCGACGCCCGCAAGATATTCGATAGTGTCAAGGAAGTGCACATCATCGCCTGCGGCACCAGCTACCACGCCGGCCTGGTGGCCAAGTACTGGCTGGAAGGCATCGCCGGCATTTCCTGCGCCGTGGAAGTGGCCAGCGAGTTCCGCTATCGCCGCAACGTGGTGCGGCCCAATACCCTGCTGGTGACCATCTCCCAGTCCGGCGAAACCGCCGATACCCTGGCTGGCCTGCGCGACGCCAAGCAGCGCGGCTACGCCCATACCCTGGCCATCTGCAACGTGCCGGAGAGTTCGCTGGTGCGTGAATCGGACGTCGTGCTGATGACCCGCGCCGGTCCGGAAATCGGCGTCGCCTCCACCAAGGCATTCACCACCCAGCTGGTGGCGCTGATGCTGCTGATGACAGTGCTGGCGCGGCGCCATGGCATGACCGCGGCCAAGGAAAAAGAACTGGTGCAGCAGCTGCAAGCCCTGCCCGGGCAGATCGAAAAAGCCCTGGCGCTGAACGGCGCCATCTTTGACCTGTCCAAGCAATTCGCCGACAAACACCACGCCCTGTTTCTCGGTCGCGGTACCCAGTTTCCCATCGCCCTGGAAGGCGCGCTGAAGCTGAAGGAAATCTCCTACATCCACGCCGAAGCCTATCCTGCCGGTGAACTCAAACACGGCCCGCTGGCGCTGGTGGACAACGACATGCCGGTAGTGGTGGTCGCGCCCAACGACGATCTGCTGGAAAAACTCAAATCCAACCTGCAGGAAGTACGCGC
>DKAS01000215.1 GCA_002448875.1 Proteobacteria bacterium UBA6920
CAAGATCAACGAGGACGTGGTGATACCGCTGCCGCGCCTGGGCGACTACAGCCAGGGCATAGAGCACATCAACATCGAGCAATCGATCAAGAACAAGCTGGCCACCATCGCCGCCGTCACCCACTACCTGCAGAGCGATCTGCCGGAGCTGCGTGCCACCCCGGACTACGAGGCCAGCAGCGAAAGCGAGACCATCATCGGCAACAAGCGCGAGGCCGCCCTGGGGCATTTGCGCAAGACCGCCCAGCGCTGGCAGGCCGTCCTCGACAACCTGGACGCCAAGGCCACGCTGCACAAACACCTGCTGGAAGACAACGAACAGGCGAAAATAAGCGCCAAGGACACCCTGTTCAACCTGCTGCAGCGCTATGCGATGCGCATCTCCTACAAGACCGCGGTGGCGGCGCCGTTGAAGGAGATCTTCACCGGCCGCGAATTCGCCGCCGTGCATCAGCGCCTGGATGACATCCACCGCGAGGTGCGCAGCAGCCGCCTGTTCGTCGCCACCCACATGCACGCCGGTGACGGCAACGTGCATACCAATATTCCGGTCAACTCCAACGACTACGCGATGATGCAGGAAGCCGGTCGCATCGTCGACCGGGTGATGACCCTGGCCACCTCACTGGGCGGGGTGATTTCCGGCGAACACGGCATCGGCATCACCAAGATCGACTATCTCGACGACGCCTCAATCAATGCTTTCGCCGACTACAAGCAACGCGTCGACCCCAACGGCCATTTCAATCGCGACAAGTTGCGCAAGGGCCGCAATCTCGACCTGGCGTACACACCGTCGCTGCGCCTGGTGCAGCAGGAAGCCCTGCTGCTGGAAGCCAGCGACCTGGGCCGGCTCAACGACGAAATCAAGCACTGCCTGCGCTGCGGCAAGTGCAAGCCGGTGTGCAACACCCATGTGCCGCGCGCCAATCTGCTGTATTCGCCGCGCAACAAGATACTGGCCACCGGCCTGATCATCGAGGCGTTTCTCTACGAGGAACAGACGCGGCGCGGCATTTCCCTGCGCCACTTCGACGAGATGAACGACGTCGCCGACCACTGCACCGTCTGCCACAAGTGCTACAACCCCTGCCCGGTGGATATCGATTTCGGCGACGTCAGCATCCACATGCGCAATCTGCTCAAGGCCCACGGCAAGAAGCATTTCAACCTGGGCACCCGCATGTCCATGGCATTCCTCAGCGCCGGCGACGCATCCCTGATAAAAATGATGCACCAGTACGTGATCAAAACCGGCTTTAAATTGCAACGTCAGGCCCACCGCCTGGCGAAAGTCGCCGGTCTGCTGCACAACCGCGAACGGCCGCGCGCCACCACCGGCCACACGCCGCTGAAGGAACAGGTGATCCACCTGGTGCGCAAGCCCATGCCCGCCAACCTGCCGCGCAAGCCGCTGCGCTCGCTGCTGGGCCTGGAGGACACCAAATACGTGCCCATCATCCGCGACCCGGCCAAGGTACACGACGACAGCGAAGCGGTGTTTTACTTCCCCGGCTGCGGCTCCGAACGCATGTACAGCCAGATTTCCCTGGCCACCCTGGCCATGCTCTACGACCTCGGCGTACAGACGGTACTGCCCCCCGGTTATCTGTGCTGCGGCTATCCGCAGACCTCCAGCGGCGACATCGTCAAGGGCGAGCGCATTTCCATCGACAACCAGGTGCTGTTCCACCGGGTGGCCAACACCCTGAACTACCTGGACATCAAGACCGTGATCGTGTCCTGCGGNNCCCTGCCACACGCCGATGAAGACCTACGCGCCGGTGAAAACCACGGCGGCGCTGCTCGACGGCGAAGTTTTCCTGTCCGATCGCTGCTGCGGCGAAGCCGGCACCTTCGCCGTGTCGCGCCCCGATATCGCCACCCAGGTGCGCTTCTGCAAACAGGAGCAGATCATCAAGAACGTGCAGCAGGCCACCGGCGGCACGGAAAGCAAGACGCCGGTCAAACTCCTCACCACCTGCCCCGCCTGCCTGCAGGGCCTGTCGCGCTACGAAGGCGAAACCAATGTCAGCGCCGACTACGTGATCGTCGAGCTGGCCAACAAGAACCTGGGTGCCGACTGGCAGAAGGTCTACGCGCAGAAGATCCGCAACGGCGGCATCGAGCCGGTGCTGTTGTAAACCACCCACACGCGCCGCCGCATCACTGCCGGTGGGCGCTGTACGAGAGCAATGCAATCCACGGCAAGGCCACGCCCGCCAGGGAAAGTCCCGCCGCCAGCATGCGCCCCACCGTCCAGGACCTGGCGGCGGCCATCACTACCAGGGCGATAACCAGCACCTCCAATATCAGCAGCGTGGCGTACATCGCCCGCAGCAACCAGGGCGCGCAGGCTTCGTTGCACAACGGTGTCCAGAACCGCCAGAGCCACGGCAGAAGAGCGGCAATCACCAGAACATAGGCCATGGTAAGCAGGCGCTGCGCCATGCTGGTCTCCACAAAACCTGAATCCATAGAGTATCCGCCACTCGCAAGGTAACATTTCCCACGGCATTCAGTCGCCGTTTTCCGCACCCTTTCGCCACTCGCGGCCAATAGATACACTGCGTGGATACCTAGCCGACGCTGCCACCTATAAAAAAAACTCCGTTGCCAACGCGGCAATATACGGCGTAAACAGTCTCATGGATGAATGGCGTCAGTCGCCGGTCGGGACTGACAGGGCAAGAACCTGAACCTGAAGAGGTGTGCTATGCGGTGTTATCTTTGCCTCGCTCACGCCAGCCTGCTGCTCGTCACGCTGTTGGCGGGGTGCGAAGGATCCAGCGATGGCTCCCGTTCCTACTGGGTCGGTGGCTCCACCGTCCCCACCCGCGATATCGAAGCCCGTATCATCGCCACCGTGTTCGACGGCAAAGAAACGGAAATAGAGGCGAAGATGCGCGACATGACCCAACTGACCGACGACGTGTTTATCTACTTTTTCGGCGATTCCGATACTTTGCGCGCTACTGCCGCCGACAGCAGCGCCGCACCGCATTTCGGTGACGACCTCTACGATCAGGTCAGGGACTACGCCGACACCCGCAAGATTCTCAAGACTGAGTACTGGTATAGCGGCAACGATTTTACCTACACCGCCAGCTTCCCCGGCGATTACACTGGCCGCACCTTCATCGTTTCCCTGACCCGCCATCACGGCCGCCTTTCGGCGCCCGCCTCCCTGGCGACCATTCCCGATGCCTTCGCCATCCTCGACCCGGTCAATGATCAGAGCTACCGGCTGGCAGTGGACGACATCACCCTGACCTGGGCGCCGGCGGGTCTGACGGATCACATGTCCGTCGCCATCGACCTGGCCTGCGAGGATAATCTGCGTTTCAGCGCCAGCTTCGATATTGCGGGCGATCCCGGGGTCCGCACCCTGACCGCCGCC
This sequence comes from Proteobacteria bacterium UBA6920, assembly GCA_002448875.1. Classification (GTDB taxonomy): domain Bacteria; phylum Pseudomonadota; class Gammaproteobacteria; order SG8-11; family SG8-11; genus UBA6920. The sequence continues at coordinate 3,401 of DKAS01000215.1, forward strand.
GAACTGGCCGCCGCCTTTGCCGATATCAAGACCCCATGCAACGGGCCGCTGCGCCTGCTCCGCTCCCGGCCCGGCAGTCTCGATCTGGAATATGGCGGCGGCACCATTTCCGGCCGCCAGGAGCGCCGGGTGCGCATCGCCCTGGCACCTTGATAGAAAAGGAGACAACATCATGCAACGCGCGCTGTGGATTCTGCTCGCTGTCCTGATATCCTCCGCCGCCAGCGCCGAGGGCGGCTGGTATGTAAACGCCGGCGTGGGCCGGATGGAGGTCAGCGGCGAGGATTACGACGCTGGCGACTTCTACCGCCTGCTGGCGGGCTATCGCCTCAATCCCTACTTCGCCGTGGAAACCGCCACCGAAGCTTATGACCGCATGACTCTGCGCGGCGACCACGCCGTCTGGCTGAATGGCTTCGGTCAATTGGCGGCGGCACAAGGCCGCGTCACCTATCGCCGACTGACGTTCCGGGGCGACGCCGGCGTCGTCCTGTGGCGCCTCTATGCCCACGCCTTCGATCGCGCCGCTGGCCGCGACCAGGGCGTCAGCCCCTATCTGGACTTCGGTCTGAACATCGCCCTGCCGGCGAAAATCCGCCTCGGCGGCGAAATAGCCTGGCGTTACGACATCAGCGGCAGAATGCTGTACAGCAATATGTTGCACGCTGGCTTTGAATTCTAAACACCTTCCCGACCGCGGCGGCGGTCCGTTTTTCCGGGACGTCCAGCGCCAGGGATGGCGCTGGTCGAGCCCACAGGGATGTGGCTGTTGCGGTCCCGGAAAAGCGGACCGCCACCGCCGCGTAAAGCGGACGGGAACACCACCCGAGCCACTAACCTCCGCTCAGCGCCTGAAAGATATAAACGGTCGCGTCTTCCGCCACCCGATCCGACAGCGTTCTGCGATCGACCACCCAGATGTCATTGATAGCGAGATTCACATGGCGGCGCAGCGCGCCGTTTTCATCGAGTATGTAATCGGTGAAACCCGGCGCCAGGGCGTTGATCGCCTGCAACACCTCGGCCACCGAGCCGGCCGGCACGGTGATCGTCCGGTTTTCCAGCTGGGGAAAAAACCGGTAAAGGTGCGACGTCATCTGTACCGCGGGCATGGCGCTCAGCCGAACCGCACCGAATACACCTGCGGAAAGTTGTTGCCCAGGCATTGCCAGGTCTCGCCGCGATCCTGGGACAGGTAAACATTGCCGGTGGAGCTGCCGAAACACACGCAGTCGCCGGCCACGTCCAGGGCATGACGGAACACGATGTCGTAGGCGTTCTGCTGCGGCAGCCCCTGACGAAAAGACTGCCAGGACTGACCGCCATCGCTGGTGCGCGCCACGTACAGGCCGCCGGCGATCGCCATGCGTTGCGAATCCGCCTGCGCCGGCACCACCCAGGCGGTGCGTCCGTCCTTGCCATCGACGGCGATGGGAAAACCAAAATGCACGCCCGCTTCCGGCACGCTCACCTTCCGCCAGTTCTGCGCCCCGTCCGCGCTGTAAAAAACGCCGCAGTGATTCTGCTGCCAGAGATGATTCGGCTGCCCGGGACAGCTGGCGATAAAATGGGGATCGTGCCCCCACTCCGCCCGCGGGTTGGGCGCATAATCATTCACCATGCCGAGATTGCGCCCTGCCCAGGTGCGACCGCCGTCCCGGGTTTCGATGACGCCGGCCGAAGACACGGCGACATGGATATGCGCAGGATCGCGCGGATCGACGACGATGGAATGAATGCCGGGCTCGAACACGCCATAGTCGACGCTCGCCGGCGTGCCATACCAGCGGTTTTCGCTGGTGGCGTCGCCGGTGAACAAATCACCGCCGCGGCTGTCGTGGTTCCACAGGGGCCGATTCAGCTCCCAGGTGTCGCCACCGTCGTCACTGACAAACAGACCACCCGGAATGGTGCCGGCGTACAAGCGGCCTGGTTGGCCGGCATGGCCGAAGGCGATATTCCAGATCTTATACACGACGGCGTCACTGTATTCCGGTTTCGCGGCCGGGGCGTTGGGATCGAAATCCGGGGTGGGCAGGTATTTGGTAATGTAGCGCGCACCCTTGGGATATTTCAATGAAGTCACATCCTCCCAGGTGTCGCCACCGTCACGGGAGCGGGAAAGCTTGGGCCCCCAATGGCCATGATCCAGCGCGGACCACAGCGTCCCGTCGCGCGGATCCCGCGTCGCGTAACACACCGGTATGCCGGCATGGGCGATAGGGCGCGGCCGCCAGTCGCCTTTGCCGCCATCGACGATAACCGTGCCTTTACGTGTTCCCAGCAGAATCATTTTAGACATGGGTTCTCCTCATTTAACGCTGTCAGTCCGTTAGCCATCCACGATACCGCACCCGCTCATCCGCCCACGCCGCGTGCCACGTCGCCATCGAGGTTGATCAGCCAGTCTTCCACCTGGCGCAGGCGTCCCTGCGCCGCCTGCGCCAGGCTGAGTTCATCGCGCGCCTGGTCCAGGTTGAGCTTGCGCTGCAGACCCGCGCGGTTGAGCTGCATACCGGTGCCCTCGTTCTCATCGAGAAAGGATTGAAAGGCCTCGCCCTCCAGCGTCACCAGCTGCATGGCGGTCAGCGCCGACACCGATGCCGCCCGCCGCTGACCGGTAAACAGGGAGTATTCGCCGAAGTACTCGCCGGGGCGCAGCAGCGCCGTGGTCACTTCCCGGCCGTCGACGGCGATATGCACCCGGGCGGCGCCGTGACAGACCACATACATGTGGCGCTCGATCTGACCTTCATGGGCGATGACTGTGCCCGGTTCGACCGCTACCAGCAGCGACAGGTAGCTCAGCTCGTGAAACGCGGCATTATCCAGATCGGCGAACAGGGGCACGCAGCGCAGCGCGGTTTCGATTACCCGGTTCTTGCAGCGATTGATGACGGCAGTGCGCAGGGCGCTGTGGGAGTCCAGCAGCGCGCTGAAGATTTCCGCGGGAATTTCCAGCACCAGACCGGGCCGGGTGGCGCTCACCGTGGCGATGCGCGGCATCATGAACAGACCGGCCAGCTCGCCGATGATATCGCCGGCACCCAGCAGCGCCAGTGTGCGGCTGCCGTTGTCACCGGCAACACTGGCCTGCATCTGGCCGTCGATGATCAGATACAGAGTTTTATCGTCCTGCCCCTGGCGGCACAGCACTTCGCCTGCGTCCACCGGTCGCAGCAGGCCCTGGCTGGCCAGCTGTGCCACCTGCCCGGTGCTCAGCAGGTCGCCCAGCAGCTTGTTCTTCTTCACCACCTTGCCGACCACCGCCAGCACCACTTCCGGTTTGAGCATGCCCCCTCCCTAGTTTGCCGCGCGACGCGTTACCGCCGCCGTTTTTATCGTGGCTCCATCATTGACCGGGTGTGGCTCCCCGGTCAATCCCCGCCCGCCGCCGCCACGCGCGCCAGCGGATCCTGGCGGTAGTACAGACGCAATTGCTGGTAAACCCGCGGGTATTCCTCGTCCACTACCCCCGGCCATTCGAAAAACACTTCGCTGAGCACGGCGAAGAATTCCTCCGGGCTTTCGCTGGCGTAGGGATCGATGCGGGTGTCCTCGCCGCGGTCGACCCGCCGGCAGAAATCCGCGTAAGCGGCGGAAAACGCCTCGGCCCAGGCCTGGCGCGCCATGCCCCGGTGCAGTGGCGGCGCGCCATTGGCCACCCCGTCCTGCATGTCCAGCTTGTGGGCGAATTCGTGGATCACCAGATTGACGCCGTCGCTGCCGGAGGCCAGCACGTCCTCCCAGGACAGGATCACCGGCCCCCGCTCCCAGGATTCCCCAGCCTTCCACTCGTCGTCCACGTGCACGATCTCGTCCTCATCGGTCACTTCGCGGCCGGGACGGAACTGGTCGGGATAGACGATCACCGCATGCCAGCCCCGGTAGTCATCCAGCGACAGATTGAGAATGGGAACGCAGGCCTGAATGGCGATCACCAGGCGCATCAACGGGTCCAGCTGAATACCGGCCGCCGCTTCGATGGATTTTTCCCGCAGGAACAGAGTGGCCAGATCGCGCAGACGCCCCAGTTCGGCGTCGTTGAAGCCACCGGTCAGGGGCACCCGCCGCAGGGCCTCGCGCCACAGCCCCTCGTCCAGGGGGGCGCGGCGCAGGTAACGCCGGCGACGCCACTGGCGCAGGCTCCACATGGGCCGTCGCGCCGCGGGCGATCAGTCGGCCAAGGCGGGATAGACGTTCTGCACGTCGTCGTCGGCGTCGATGGCTTCGAGGAATGCTTCCACGTCGGCCAGGTCCGCGCCCTGCAGACTCACCGGATTCTTCGGCCGATAACCCAGGTAGGCCGCCTGCACGCTGTAACCGTAGTTGGGCAGTGCCCGGGTCACCGCGTCCAGATCGGCGGGCTCGGTGTAAAACACGGTGCTGCCATCGCCGCTGACTTCCAGATCGGAGGCGCCGGCCTCGATGGCCGCCAGATCGGGATCGGTGCCGGCGGTGGCCGGCAGGGCCTCAATCATGCCCAGGTAGTCGAAATCCCAGGATACCGAGCCAGACACTCCCAGCTGCCCCTTGCGGAACAGGGAGCGGATATTGGAAATGGTGCGATTGACATTGTCGGTGAGGCACTCGACGATCNNTCGACGATCACCGGCACTTTGTGGGGAGCGAAACCTTCGTAGGTCACCTTTTCATAGGTGATCACCTCGTCCAGCAGACCGGCGCCTTTCTTGATGGCCCGTTCCAGGGTGTCCTTGGGCATGGACGCTTTCTTGGCCTGCTCGATGGCCAGCCGCAGGCGCGAATTCATGTCCGGATCAGCGCCGTTGCGCGCCGCCACCATGATTTCCCGCGCCAGTTTGGTGAAAATGCGACCCTTGGCATCCGCCGCCGCCGCCCGGCCCTTGGCTTTCCACTGAGCACCCATAGCTTACGTCCCCTGAAATATATTCATATATATAGATAGAATGACCAAATCGCGCCTTAGTGTAGCAGATCGTCACGGCGGGAAAACAGTCGTCACCCGCCTCGGCACGGGCTCCTCGGCCCATAAACCATTGAAGAATCAACTTCCCGACACCGCAGCCAATGCCCGCGCACCGCCAGGGCCGCCCGGCAAAAGTATATTGCGTCACACTTTCCCCTCTAAAGAATCCCCACCGATCGCCGACAATTATCGCGGAATACCGATAGTGTCCTCGCAGCCGTCAGGATATGCAGCAACCGCATCCATACAAAAAATAAGCAGGAGATACAACATGAAATGGTGGAAACCCCTCGTCGTGGCCGGCATGGCTTTTGCCTTGCTGCCCGGCTGTTCCAGCGATTCAAAAAGCAAAAACAGCTCGAACAACGAATCCAACGTCACCCTGACCGGCTCCATGAGTTATCAGGACCGGCAGAACCAGCAATCCAATTCCCAGGCCACGCAAAAATCGGCGAAGAAGACCGCCCAGGCCACAACGATTGACTACAGCCTGTATCAACTGTACTGCGTGACCTTCACCAACCCGCCCAATTCCGGCACCGGCAGCTTCGACGCCACCGGCGCCTTCTCCGTCACCATCCAGAACGCGGCCGGTCTGTCGGTGGGTTGCTTCATCACCGAAGTGGCGACCAACAAGGCGGTGGCCACGGTGACCTTCGATACCGGCACCACCTCCGCCATGGGCGGCGGCGGCGACGGCTCGGTGGCCTTGAACGGCGGATCTTTCAATATCACCATTCTGTTCGATCCGGTGACCGGCAGCGCCTATGCGGATGTATCCGCGCTGGTGGCCGCAGGTAACGTCGCCGGCGGCGGCGCCGCGGCCTTCAATGTCGACGACATGGCTGGCACCTGGACCCTGAAGTGCCCCGCCGGCGACCCGAACTGCCAGTTCGATCAAGGCGTTTATGAAATCAATGCCTATTTCGACATTCTCACCGGCACCGACACCGCTAACAACAATGCCACCGTCCACGGCTTTGGCATCTGGAAGGACAAAACGGCATTCACTAATTGTGGCGGCACCGAAATGATCGGCGGTCAGAACATCACCGGCCTTACCGGCACGGCCAATCCCGGCGCCGATATGGGCAAGCCGTTTACCGGTTTCTACAATGATTTGCTGCCCCTGGCAGCGTCCACCGCGGCCGACCCCACCGGCACGGGTTTCTTTGAAGGCGCGGTGGATATCATTACCGGCTGGGACTACAGTAACCCCACCAGCCCGGTTCCTACCACCGGCACGGTGAACGTCCTGAAAGCACAAGCTGCTGCCATCACCCCCATCGATCTCTACGCCTGGGAGAAAAATCTTGCCGCTCCCTACAGTTATCCTGCCAGCGAATGGCTGCAACCCTGGGCGCAAGCCAACTCCACCAATCCCTGGGACTATTGCCCCGGTGCAACAAGCGGCGGAACGTACTCTGTGCAATCTAACGCAGCGTTCGCCAACGGTATCGATGGTTACTTGGCGACGCCCGGCAATGCCGCGATGCCCGACCTGCATGTGCGCAATTGCATAGTGAACTATTTGCAGATTCTCGGCGAGAAAGGTGTCGACAACGGCGCCGGCGGCACCACGACCCTGGCCTGCGCGCCCCGCACCGATGGCCTCTGGAACAGCCGCGCCATGCAGTGGACCGACCCGAACTCCGGCGCCCCGTTGTACGACGGCAACGATCCCGTGCTGCTGCGCAATCCCAATGAAAAACCGGACATTCGCGACCGCATGGACCTGATGCCCCTGAAAGTGGACGGCAGCACCGCCGTGGCGTTCAACCGCTGGTACAACGAATGGACCCAGTGGCAGCCGGACCCCAACAACGCGGGCAGCAACCTGCCGGTACTGTGCAAGGAAGGCAGCGAAATGCAGATCGTCTTCATTCCCGACGCGACGGTCACCACAGCAGTGGGCAAGATTGTTCAAAACAGTTTCCGGCAGTGCGGCAGCGATCCGATGCAGCAGCAATACAGCGCCTTCGACATAGACATGACCAAGGTCTCCGGGCCCTGATTAAAACAACGGCGTGAGTACCGACCTCACGTAACAGCGGTACTTCAGACGCCCGCTTGCCGCAAGGCAAGCGGGCTTTTTCTTGCTCTTGTCGAATCCCCCTTTGAGTAAAACTCATAATCGCAGCATCATTAAAAAAAACAGCGCGTACCACGCACCCTTACGCGCAACAGTAGCGATGGCGTCCACCGAGGGTGATGACAACAATAATTGTTGCTTTCCCGCCCGCGGCAGGGGTGGCGCTCCGCTTTTCCGGGACGTCCAGCGCCAGGNNCTTACTTACCACGCACTCAGACCGCGCCCATACTTCCGCACATCGTTTACTGCGTCCGCAATGCCCAAGTTGCCCTTTAATCCGAATAAAGGCCTTGCATTCTAGGCGTCAAGACAGTATCTACACCGCCGCGTTTTGACGCCGCCTGGCTCGCGCCAGGCGCAAAACCGGCACCACCAGCAACAGTGTCACAAACGGAATATAAAATGGATCCTTCAGCGCCCGCGGCAGATAACTTTGCAGAAAGATCAGCCACAGGTACCAGGAGCCGAAGGTATGCAGCCTTTGCCAGCCACGGGGCCCCAGCCATTGGCGCGGAGCAGCGAAGGAAGTGAGGGTCATGGCATAGATAAATACATAGGCCAATCCGCCGCCCGCCAGACCCACGGTGGTCAGCTTGTCGACAAACGGATGGGGATACCACAGCGCCAGGGCGCCCAGGGCCAGTAAATGCCAGGTGTGCGACAACGCAAACGACACACCCAGATAGCGGCGATTGGCTCGCAGCCAGGACGTAAGCGGTCGAGGAAACAGCTGGTACAGGCTGGCGGCGCTGAAAGCCAGGAGGAACAGCAACAACGAACAGCGGGCGGTGCTGCGCAGCAGTGTGCGCACCGCGTCCTCGCCTGTCTGTATTCCAAAGATTACCGCCGTCATCACCAGCAACAGCAGGAATATCCCACCGGTCAGTCGCCACCCTTGCACTTTCATGGTCATTCCTTTTTGCGTTATCACTGCGCCGGGAAGCTTGATTTTCAATCCTTTTTCCACCCTGTTCAAGCACTGCACACAGCGGCAGGGACCAGCCGCCGGTTCGGCTCCCGTGGGTGTACACAAACTCGCCGTTTCCGCTAAAATTGGCCTCTTCTCGTCTTCCCGCGCCGGCCGGCGCGCACAACCCAATGGAGCAGCACCATGGCAATGGACGTAATCGACTATCAAATCTACGGCACCGACATGCAGTTCGTGGAAATCGAACTGGATCCGCAGGAGGCGGCCATCGCCGAGGCGGGCGCCATGATGTACATGGACGACGGCATCGAAATGGAAACCATCTTCGGTGACGGCTCGCGCCAGTCCAATAATTCCGGATTTCTCGGCAAGCTGATGGGCGCGGGCAAACGCCTGCTCACCGGCGAATCCCTGTTCACCACCATTTTCGGCAACCAGGCCACCGGCAAGCGGCGGGTGGCCTTCGCCGCGCCCTATCCCGGCCACATCATTCCCGTCGACCTGCGCAGCGTGGGTGGCAAGCTCATCTGCCAGAAGGATTCTTTTCTGTGCGCGGCGCGCGGTGTGTCCCTGGGCATCGCCTTCCAGCAAAAACTGGGCACCGGCCTGTTCGGCGGCGAAGGCTTCATCATGCAAACCCTGGAAGGTGACGGTCTGGCTTTCATTCATGCCGGCGGCACCCTGCACGAGCGCACCCTGGCGCCGGGGCAGGTGCTGCGCCTGGACACCGGCTGCCTGGTGGCCCTGCAGCAGTCCGTGTCCTACGACATCCAGTACGTGGGCAAAGTGAAAACCGCGCTGTTCGGCGGCGAGGGGCTGTTCTTCGCCACCCTGCGCGGCCCCGGCAAAGTGTGGCTGCAATCGCTGCCCCTGTCGCGGCTGGCCGATCGTATTGTGCGCGCCTCGCCGGCGGCGGGCGGCAACCGTGTGGGCGAAGGCTCGCTGCTCGGCGGCCTGGGCGGCCTGCTGGACGGCGATAACCTCTGAACACATCGCCAATGACCCAGCCGCGCATGACGTTTTCCGCTGTGTGTTTCGGCCCCGGGCTGCCGCCCGGCGGTCAGCGGGTCAGCGCGCGCGCCGCCGGCAGCGCCCTGGAAATCGATCTGGGCGGCGAGCGTCTGGAACGCATCGCCTGGTTCAAATTGCAGATCGCCGCCGGTGGCTTCGATCACCAGCAATTGCTGTTGTCCTGGTCCCAGGGCGAGGAGCAGTGGTCGCTGATGCCGACGGACGCCGCCGCCTGCGCCGCCCTGATCGACAGCGCGCCACCGGAAATGCAGGTGCGCCTGGCGGTGTGGAGCAGCCGGGTACAGCGCCTGCGCCGTAGGTTCCACCGCGGCCGGGCCGCGCTGGCCGCCATTGTCGCCGGCCCACTGCTGCTGTTGCTGGTATTCTGGTGGCAATCAGAGCGTATCGTCGGCTGGGTAGTGGAGCGAATACCACCGGCGGTGGAAAGCCAGCTGGGGCAGAGCACGCTGGACCGCATCGCCGCCCAGACACCGTTGCTCAACGACGGTCCGGCGCTGGCCATGGTGCGCGACATCGGCGAGCGCCTCACCCGCGGTTCACGTTATCAATACAAGTGGTACATCGCCCGCGATCCGCAGGTCAATGCCTATGCCCTGCCCGGCGGCTACGTAGTGGTAAACAGCGGTCTGCTGACCGCCGCCGACGACGCCGAGGAAGTGGCGGGCGTGCTGGCCCATGAAGTGCAGCATGTGGAGCGGCGCCACAGTTTGAAAACCATGGCCCAGCAGCTGGGATGGAGCGCTCTGCTGGCGCTGGTCACCGGTGACATCAGCAGCGAATGGTTGCAACTGGCCCAGCAGCTGGGTGGCCTGAAGTTCAGCCGTGATCACGAATCCGAGGCCGACCGTCTGGGCCTGCAGGCGCTGCTGGCCGCTGGCATCGACGCCGGCGGCATGCTGCGATTTTTCCGCAAGCTGCAAAGCCTGGACGGCGCTTCCATCAGCCTGCTGTCGACCCACCCGGCCACTGCCGATCGCCTGGCGGCACTGGAGGCCCTGCTGGCGCAACAGCACGGGCCGCGTCCCGAACCCCTGTCCTACCCCTGGCCGGTCACACTGGAGTAATCAGAAGCGCAAGCCATAGTGCACGCTGATGTTGCTGATATCGGTGCCGCTGACGTCGTTGAACCAGGCAACACCGCCGCCCACCATCATATGCGCCGGCAGCAGGATATCCATACTCAGATCCACGTACGGGCTCACGCCGGTGTCATCGCCGATGTGTTCATTGAAAGCATGCGCCACCGCCTTCCAGCCGAATAAACCGGTGCCGGCGTTGAGAATCACGCGCTTGATCGGAATGTGGGCGGTGACCCCCAGCATCTGACCATACACCTGCAGGTAGATATCTTCGTCGGTTTTGGCGGCGAACTTGTCGAACAGCACGCTGGAGGTATGCACCCCGACATAATCGTTGAAACGTAAACCACCGTATAATCGCAGGGTGCCGCTTTCATGGAAGCGATCGTCGCTGGTGGCTGAACCGCCGGCGTTGATACCGAAATCCCACATTGGCTCGGCCTGCGCCGTCAGCGGCAGCACCGTCAGGGCAAGCAATTGTAACCATCGTGAACTACGCATACTTTTCTCCTCACGGCACCAGATTGAAACGCACCACCCGCACCTGCTCGGCGACGATGATGCCGCTGTTGTAGGCAGTGTCGAGCACGCCGCGCCGGCTGCGGGACAGTTTGATGGTCATATTGCAGGACGCGGTCAACCCCGGGTAGGCGCTGGCGAGAAAATTGGGCGGCAGGGTGTAGATCCCCGGATCGGTGCTGATATCGACCCGGTACGAGACATCCACGCTGTTGACGCAGGCGCCGTACACCAGCAGCGACATGGGATCGGCGTCGCCGGCAGGGTCCCAGGCGATAGTGATGCTGTCGCTGGCGTGGGAAAAGGTGGTGCCGCTGCCGGGGCTGGTGATCGCGAATGCCGCCGGCATGGTGACGATGGATGCCGGCGCGTCCTTGCGATTGCCGGAGCGCACCAGACCGACGGTGAACGTGCGGCCGGCATAGTCACCCTTGAACCGCGCCGTGTACTGCCGACCGTACAGCGACCAGCTGCCTTCGGGTTCCAGACGTTTCACATCGCTCGACAGATCGCCGACCTGATCGAACAAATCGCCGTTGAAATCCAGGTCGGCAACGTCGCCGGCGGCGGAGGCGCGAAAATATTCGTCGCCCAGATCGACATAGACGTCGTTTGAAGTTACGGAAATATCCTGGGCGTAGGCCCGCACTTCCGTTTCGCTGCTGCTGCCGGCGCTGACGGTAATGGTTGCGTCCATATCGCTGGTCGCCACATCATCGCCATTGACCCACGAAGACGTGCTGCATCCCGCCAGGGGAAGCAGCAGCAACACCGGCAGACCAAACTCGATGATCGATGACTGATACCTCATAATTTTCCCATTTCAAGTTGCTCAACGTTCTGCCGTCCAGCATACTCCCCGCGCTGGCGGAATCCCACCGGCAATTTTTGCGCGTGCCGATGCCATGCTCTGACCGCGGCGCCGAACCGCCGCGACCTCAGCTGTTCAACGAGCGACCGCCATCGACGGTCAGCACCTGACCACTCATATAAGCCGCATCCTTGATCAGATACAGCGCGGCGCGCGCGATATCTTCCGGATGCCCCTGCCGCTTGAGGAAAGTGCGGGCGATAATCTTGTCGCGGGTCGCCTGGTCCATACCCTGCTCCGGCCACAATATCGCGCCGGGGGCGATACCATTGACCCGCACCTGCGGCCCCAGTTCGCAGGCCAGGGCGCGGGTGAGCATGATCAAGCCAGCCTTGGCCACGCTGTACACCGGGTGGTTTTTCAACGGCCGTTCGCCGTGAATATCGACGATATTGACGATGCAGCCCTGCTGCTGGCGCAACAACGGCGCCGCCGCCTGCGCCAGGAAAAACGGCGCCCGCAGATTGGTGCCCAGCAGGTCATCCCACTGCTGCGCGCTGACGCTGCCCACCGGGGTGGGATAAAAGGTCGAGGCGTTATTGATCAGCGTATCGAGCCGCCCCCAGACGGCGGCGGCGCGGGTGACCAGCGCCGGCAAGGCCTCCAGATCGAGGATATCCGCCGCCGCCAGCGCCACCGACTCCGGCCGCCGCGCCTGCAGTTCCCGCTGCAGCGCCTGCGCACCCTCGGCCGAGTGGCGGTAATGCAGCACGATATTGGCCCCCGCAGCGTGCAGCTCCCTGGCCACGTGCGCCCCCACCCGATGGGCGGCACCGGTAATCAGAACGACTTTGTGGGATAATGGCATGGTGTTTTCCTAAAGCTCCTGCGGCCACTGTAACGAAAAAGACGCGCAAAAAGAATATATTTGACGGACCTCCCCGATGCCACCTGCCGATCCCACCCTGACCGCCGTACCACCGCTCCAACCCGAGGAGGCCGCGCAGCGCGATCGCCTGCTGGAAACAATACGGCATGAACTGACACTCGCGGGCGGACGTCTGGATTTCGAACGTTATATGGAGCTGGCGCTGTACGCGCCGGGCTTGGGATATTACAGCGGCGGTCGCCGCAAATTCGGCGCCCGCGGCGACTTCGTCACCGCGCCTGAATTGTCGCCATTGTTTTCCCGTTGTCTGGGCGGACAGTGCGGCGAAGTGCTGCGCCAGCTGCCGGACGCTGACATTCTGGAATTCGGCGCCGGCAGCGGCAGCATGGCGGCGCAGATCCTCCTGACCCTGCGGGAACAGGGGCAGTTGCCCGGTCGCTACTGGATACTGGAACTGAGCGGTGAATTGCAGCAGCGCCAGCGTCAGACCCTGGCCGCCACCGTGCCGGATCTGTTGCCACGGGTCGGCTGGCTGCAGCAATTGCCCGTCGGTTTTCGTGGCGTCATCCTCGCCAACGAAGTGCTGGATGCCATGCCGGTACAGCGCTTTCGCATCACCGCCGACGGGCCGCGCTGGCAGGATGTCACCTGGGGCGATCACGGGCTGACCTGGGTCGACGGCGCGGCAGTGCCGGAGCCCTGGCGCCAGCGTTTGGACCCGCTCCCCGCCGGCTATGTTTCCGAAGTGGGTCGGCGCGGCGAAGCCTGGGTGGCCTCCCTGGCCGACTGCCTGCACGCCGGCCTGGTATTGCTCATCGACTATGGCTACGGTCGGGCGGAGTACTACCACCCCGACCGGCGCCACGGCACCCTGCGCTGTTACTACCGGCATCGCGCCCACGACAACCCGTTTCTCCTGCCCGGCCTGCAGGATATCAGCGCTCACGTGGACTTCACCGCCATCGCCGAAGCCGCCACCGGCGCCGGCCTGGAATTGATGGGTTACAGCCACCAGGCGGGCTTTCTCATCGGCGCCGGCATCGACCGCCACGCCGCCGACCTGCCGGCGGCGACGCTGCAGCAGCAGGCGGAACTGGCGCGCCAGATCCGTATCCTCACCCTTCCGGGGGAAATGGGGGAAGCGTTCAAGGTCATGGGCCTGAGCCGCGGATTATCTGACCAAATCACCGGATTCAACCCGGTGGACCTGCGCCACCGCCTATAGATCGGATGTCCCCCAACCAATGGCATGGATTCTGCTGCCTTTGGCTGTCATCCCCCGCTGCACGAGCTGACCATGCAAATTCGCTCCTACGTTCCAACCACCACCGACCGCCCGAGCCAGGAGCTGTTGCCGCCCATCAACCAGGAAAGCAACGGCAACCCGCCGCGCCCCCAGCAGGAACATCCGCGCCAGCGGCCGGACCCCGCGGCCGCGCCGTCGCCGGACGCCACACTCAGCCTGCAGACCGGGGCGCAACCGCTGGTGCTGATGCTCAAGGTGACCGCCGACACGATTATTTCGGTATTCGAACTGCATGAACGCCCCCCCGCCCCGCTGCCGGGAGGCGATGCGACGCTGGACAGCGCCGCCGCCCAGGTGGTGGGCCTGCTGGCGCGGGCCTTCCACACCTTCAAAATCCGCTTCAGCGACAGCGACAGCGAGCAGGCTACGGATCAATTCGTGGTACTGGCGCAGCAGGCCTTGGACGAGGCGCTGACGGAAGTGCAAAGCGTTCTTGCCCTGTTACGCAGCGATGCAGGCACCCTGGATACCCTGCTGGAAGACTTCAGATCGCGCCTGCGTCAGGGCTTGGAACGGGTGGTGGCGCGCATCATCCTCTAGCGCCTCTCAGATGGAATCACCACGCTCCTTGAGGCGCTGCTTGTCCGCCGCCAGCGCCTTGCTCAGCCGCACCTCGTAGAGAAAACCTGCGCCCCGGCGCAGATCCAGGACACTGGCAGCATCTTCCCACTGCGTGTGCTTGACCTCGAAGCCGAAGTAGGCCTGGCTGTAAGTACGCGCCGGCTCACCGAACTGCTCGCGCAGCTGGCTCAGCTTTTCGTCATAGGCGCTGTCGCTGTTCAAGGCGCGGTCGTAGATAATGAAGACCTTGTACAGCTTGCCCTTGTGAAAATAATATTCCAGCCGGCGTCCATCCTTGGCCGGGGAAATATACACTTCGGGGTTGATTTCCATGTGTTCGGCGAACGCATGGCCCTTCTTGGGATCCGCTGGCACCACCGCGGTGAATTTCTTTAACTGACGCGGCGTCATCCCCCACTTCATGTCGTTGTAGCCCGTGGGCAACGGCGTGGTGGCCTGCAGCGCGGCGAGCAACAGCCAGCTGGCAAACATACTGTACTCCTTTACCGGCCGGCGGCGGACGGTCCTTGTGCGGTACTGCCCTTCACTTCCGGCCGCCCGATCGAGACGGACCGCGCGCCGGCAAAGGTGGCAATCTCAAACGTAGTTGTTACTATCATACCGCCGAATGATAAACCGAAACGAGGTGAATATGGCAGCAACCCCTTCAACCATGCTGAAACTGGGCACGCCGGCGCCGGACTTCGACCTGCCCGACACCGCCGGCCGGCGTGTGCGCCTGGCCGATTTCGCCGCCACCCCCGGCTTGCTGGTGATCTTCATGTGCAATCACTGTCCCTATGTCAAGCATCTGCGCGCTTCCCTGGCGACCGTCTGCCGCGAATTTCACAATCGCGGCCTGGGCGTGGTCGGCATCAACAGCAACGATGCGGAGAAATACCCGGCCGACGGACCGGAGCAGATGCGCGCGGAAGCGGCGGCGGCGGGTTACAGCTTCCCCTATCTGTACGACGCCACCCAGGCGGTGGCCAAAGCCTATCGCGCCGCCTGCACACCGGATTTTTTTCTGTTCGATGCCGGGCAGCGCCTGGTTTATCGCGGCCAGTACGATGCCAGCCGGCCGGGGAACACGCAAGCGGTCACCGGCAGCGACCTGCGCGCCGCGGTGGACGCGCTGCTGGCGGGCCGGCCGTTGCCGACGCAGCAGATCCCCAGCCTGGGCTGTAATATCAAGTGGCGGCCGGGCAACGAACCGGACTACTACGGATAAAAAAAGGGGCGCAAGCGCCCCTTTTTCCGCGATGGTCGCGTGTCGCTTAGTGGGCCGGAGGCATCGGCACCGCGCCGGGACCAGCCGCCTGGATTTCCAGCAGTTCGATATCGAACACCAGGGTCGAGTTGGGACCGATGATGTCACCGGCGCCGGCTTCACCGTAAGCCAGCTTGGCGGGAATGAATACCTGCCACTTGGAACCGACCTTCATCATCGGCAGAATTTCCTGCCAGCCCTTGATCACGCGATTGAGGGCGAAGGAAACCGGCTTACCGCGCTTGACCGAGCTGTCGAATTCCTTGCCATCGATCAGCGTGCCGGTGTAATGCACGGACACGGTATCCGTCGGCCCCGGCTGCTTGCCGTCACCCGCCTTGATCACCTTATATTGGATGCCGCTGGCGGTTTCGGTGATACCGGACTTCTTCTTGTTGGCCTTGAGAAACTCCTCGCCGGCCTTCAGGTTCTTTTCGCCATCAGCCTTGCGACTGGCCTGCTGCTCGTCGCGCCGCTTGTTGAACGCCGCCTGCATATCGTCCATCGACAGCTGCGGCTGCTTGCCCGCCAGCACGTCGGCGATGGCTTCGCTTATCACTTTGACGTCGACATCCCCGGCTTCGCGCTTGATGGTATTGCCCAGCTGGAATCCCAGGGCGTAACTGAATTTCTGCGTGTCGCTTTTCAGTTCAGCGGCCTGCGCGCTCGCGGCGCCAACGGCCAGCACGGCGGCCATGATTAAAGCTTGCTTTGACATTGGTTTCTCCATCGGTTCAAGAATAAAACGGCCCGCGGTTGCAGGCCGGCACAACAATCAACCTTGCAGGCGACGCAGATCGATGGCGTCGAAATCCGCCGCCGCCGGATAGAGCCCGCCCGCGGGCGCGCCCTCCCGCGTCAGCTGTATCACCTGCATGCCGGCGTCGCGGGCGGCCGCGAGTTCAGCATCGATATCCGAAAGAAAGAGGATCTCGCGCGCCGGCAGGGACAAGGCCTGGGCGATGGCAAGATAGGATCGCGCTTCCTTTTTGCCGCCGATGTTGGTATCGAAATAACCGCTGAATAAGCCGGTCAGATCGCCGTATTCGGTATGGGCGAAAAGCAGTTTCTGCGCCTGCACCGATCCCGAGGAATAGACGTAGAGGCGTATTCCCGCCTGCCACCAGGCGCGCAGGCATCGTACCGCATCGGCGTAGACATGACCATGGAAATCACCGGCGGCATAACCCTGCTCCCAGATCATGCCCTGCAGCGCCTTCAACGGTGTCGCCTTGCGGTCTTCGTCTATCCAGCGCTGCAGCAACGCCACCACCTGTTGCGGCTCATTGGCAATGCCGCCCTCGGCCGCCGCCGCCGCCAGCAGGCGCGCCACGTCCGCTTGTTCACTCTGGCGCTGCACGAAGCCCGGGAGCTGAGCCCGGGCGTAGGGAAACAGCACGTCCTTGACGAATGACAGGGAACTGGTGGTGCCTTCGATATCGGTGACGATGGCGCTCAGGGTCATTGAAACTGTTCGAAGGTCGGAAAACGGCTGCCGATCTTGTCACCGGTGTATTTCGCCACCCAGCCCTCCGGCGTGGTGAACAGGCGGATGCATTTGAAACGGGGGTTCTCCCCCATGTCGAACCAGTGGGTGGTATTGGCCGGCACGCTGATCAGATCACCGCGCTCGCACATGATGCCGTATACCTTGTCGCCCTGGTGAATGTAAAACAGGCCTTTGCCGTCGACGAAAAAACGCACTTCGAAATCCGAATGGGTGTGCTCGTCCAGGAATTTGGCGCGCAGCGCTTTCTTGTCCGGATGCTCGGGGGTGAGCGCGACCACATCGGCCGACTGAAAACTGTATTCTTTCATCAGAGCATCAACCGATTCGCGGTATGCGGCGATGATTTCGTCATTGCTCATGCCATCGCTCAATTTCCGATTGGCTTGCCAGCGCTCGAAACGCACCCCGATGCCGTGCAGACGGGTGGCAATGGCATCAAAATTCTCTATGGTTTCCTTGGCCTTGGTGTCATTGGCATTGTAGATTCGCAGCATGCTCATAAGTATTTCTCCTTAAATTGCGGGGCGCGGGTCCGGTTGCTAAGTACGACTTAAGACGACTAACGTATATAAGATAGCCATATTATACGCATAGCCATAATATATGCCCGGTCGCCACTAGCCGACCCTGAACAATTACTGACCTGCGCCGCCTGCGGAATCTGCTGCTGCCTGACCACGGCAGACCTGTCCCCCGACAAGCGACGCGGGAAGACTCTAACACTTTTTACTCGAACAAGCAGCGGTACTATGCACGGTATAAGATATATTCAAAATGCTTGTTATTGACAAGCGCAGGAAGCGATGGTCTAATGCCGAACATGTATTTCATATACATTTTCGACTAAAGCGCTAAACAATTATTGGCTTACGTTTGGGCGTAGTTGTTGGGTAAAACAGAGTAGATAAAAGGAGAGTTGTTATGGGTGCGATTCCAGCAGGACAGTCGTTGTACGAACGTTTGGGTGGCGAAGCCGCGGTAAACGCCGCCGTCGATATTTTCTATCGCAAGGTATTGGCCGACGACCGCATCAATTACTTTTTTGAAGGCGTTGACATGGACAAGCAGGCGGCCAAGCAGAAGGCCTTCCTGACGTTCGCTTTCGGTGGCCCCAATCAATACAGCGGCAAGGACATGCGCGTAGGCCATCGTCACCTGGTGCAGAAGCTGGGCCTGAGCGATGTGCACTTTGACGCCGTCGTGGAAAACCTGGCCGCGGTTCTGACCGAGCTGGGCGTCAGCGGCGACATGATCCAGGAAGTGGCCGCGATCGCGGAAACCGTACGCAACGACGTACTGGATCGTTAACCTTAGCCTGGGACGGAGACACCATGCCCGATATCACCTTTCGGGGGCAGACCTATACCGCTCTGCCTGCGGAATCCGTGCTCGACGCGTTGACCCGCCACGGTGTCTCCGTTCCCTGCTCCTGCCGTAACGGCGTGTGCCAGACCTGCACCATGAAAGCCGAAAAAGGCGCGCCACCGGCAGCCGCGCAGGAAGGACTGCGCGACAATCTCAAACAGGCGGGCTATTTCCTCGCCTGCATGTGTAAACCGCAAGCGGACATGACCGTGGCCCTGCCCACGGAAGTGATCGAACCGCGGATCAGCGCCCAGGTCAGCGAAAAAAGCGAACTGCGGCCCAATATTCTGCGCCTGCGCCTGCGCGCGCAGGCACCCTTTCTGTTCCGCGGCGGACAATTCATCAATCTGTATCATCCCGACGGCAGCGTGCGCAGCTATTCCATTGCCAGCGCCTCCCTGGGCGAATCCAGCATCGAACTGCATGTGCGCATCATTCTCGGGGGCAAGGTATCCGGCTGGCTGGCCGCCGACGTCCATGTGGGCGACAGCGTGACCCTGGGCGGCCCGCACGGCGACTGCTATTACCAGTGCAGCACCCTGGACCAGCCTTTGCTGCTGATCGGCACCGGCACCGGCCTGGCGCCTCTGCTGGCGGTGATCAAGGACGCCTTGCTGCAGGGCCATCGCGGCCCCATTCATTTGTTCCACGGCGGCCGTACCGCCGCCGATCTGTACCTGATCAAGGAAATGCGCGCACTGGCGCAAGCGAACGCGAATCTCAGCTATACACCGTGCGTGGTGGAAAATACGGCGCAGGACGCGGGCTACGCGCTGGGCTCGCCCGCGGATGTGGCGCTGGCCACTTATAAAGACCTAAAGGGAGTACGCGTGCACCTGTGCGGCAACCCGGACATGGTGCGCTCGTGCAAGCGCAAAGCCTTCTTGGCCGGTGCCGCGCTGAAGGAAATTCACACCGACCCCTTCGAGGCGGCCGGTGGTGCTGTCAAACCGCAAGCGGCTGACGCCGCCGCCCCACAAGCGTTGCAAATCCCAGACCGCTCAGCAGCAGCCAAAGCGCCGCAGGCAGCGGCACAACCTGCGTACTGACCACACTGCCGGAAAACAGGCGAGTACTGACAAACGGCTTGGTCGGATCATCTTCATTGGCGCGGAAATTCAGATTGAAGCTGCCGGCGAACAGCGCCAGCGGATCAATGCCGTAGAAGGCCAGCAAATCATTGTTGGCCGTATTGCTGAACGACCCGGCAGCCACCAGTAATTCGAAGGTCCTGGTTTCCACCTTGGTGACATCGGCGCTATTGAAGGTGCCGCTCAACAGCGTGCCATGCACATCGGGTATGTTGTCGCCGTTGACGTCCAGATTGCCGGTAATGGTGAAGCTGCCGCCGCCGGCAAATTCCCACGCTCCCGTGGCACTGGTGACGATATTGCCGGTGGTGAAATTCAGCATGCACCCACGGCACACCAGACTGGTGCCGTCATTGGCTACCGTCCCGCTGCCCAGCAGACCATCGATACTGATGTTCGTCCCCACCAGGCCACCGGTGCTGCGGCTGTAAGTGATAGTGCCGCCCGTTGGCGCGGCGATCTGGAACTCCAGCACCGACGCGGCTTGCGACTGCGCGGCAAAACCAAAAATTCCCAGAGCTACGGTGAAAGCGAAGAAACGAGAAACCCCTGACATCATTGTCATGACAGCGTCTCCAAAAAGTTGAATTTATTATTCCATGACACGGTGATGAGTACTGCGGACAGCCAGGATACGGCCAGAACCCATGACGGTGTGCGTGCGGTTCTCTCACACTATTGCAACCGTGTGACAATCTCACGCGGGGCCAATCATAACACGCAAAGGAGTTTCTTCTACAATCATTTTCTCGTTTTAAACGTGGCTAAAACAGGCATTATCGATGAATCTTTTTGTTTGATTCCACGAAAATATTCATCGTTAACAGGCAACACGCCAAAAGTACTCTGATCGCGCATCAATTCAGCGTTGCGACCGCAGCTGCGGATTCGAAACAAATTATTTTAAATACAATCAGCTGACCGAATCCGGCGCAAACAGCAGCGCCAGATCATCGGCGGTGAAAAAGCCAGGCTCGGTGGAACCATTGTGGTCGTAAACATTCATCGCCAGCGCATGTTTTCGCGCCTGCATCGCCAGAATTTTTTCTTCCACCGTGTTTTCGGTTATTAGTTTGTAGACAAATACGGGCTTATCCTGGCCGATGCGATGCGCGCGATCCGTCGCTTGATTTTCCGCCGCCGGATTCCACCAGGGGTCATAGTGAATGACCGTGTCCGCCTCGGTCAGATTGAGGCCGACACCACCAGCCTTAAGACTGATGAGAAACAGCGAAACCGCGCCGCTGCGAAACTTGTCGATGACATTTTCCCGATCGCGGGTCTGTCCGGTAAGCTTGCAATACTTGATCTGCCGCTCCTGCAACTGCTCCTCGATCAGGGCGAGCATACGGGCGAACTGCGAAAACAACAGCACCCGCCGCCCCTCTTCCAGCAAGGCAGGCAGCAGCTCCATCAGCATTTCCAGTTTGGCCGACTCACGCACCTTGCCCGCTTCCGCCAGCGACAGCAGGCGCGGATCGCAGCAGGTCTGGCGCAGCTTCAGCAGCGCATCGAGCACCATGATGTGACTGCGCGCCAGCCCTTTGCTGGCAATGGCCTGCCGCACCTTCTGCTCCATCGCCAGGCGTATGCTTTCGTACAAGGCGGCCTGCCTGCTGCCAAGGGTGACGGAACGCAATATTTCGGTCTTCGGCGGCAGCTCGGTCGCCACCTGCGCCTTGCTGCGTCGCAGCATGAACGGCCGCAGCTTGCGCACCAGCCGCTCGCGTCGGCCAAGATCAGCGTATTTTTCGATGGGGGTGCGGAACTGGCGGGCGAAAGCGCTTTCGCTGCCCAGCAGGCCGNNAGAAAATCGAACTGCGCCCACAACTCGCCCAGATGATTTTCCATGGGCGTGCCGGTCAGACACAGGCGATGGCGCGCCCGCAGACGGCGCACGACCCGGGCGCTTTTCGCCTTGGGATTCTTGATATATTGCGCCTCATCGAGAATCAGACAGTGAAACTCCACCGCCGCCAGCACCTCTTCATCGCGCGTCAGCAGGGGATAGGTGGTGAGCACCAGATCGCAGCCCCTGATCTGGGAAAAATCCCGGTGCCGCTGCATGCCCTGCAGCACCAGCACCCGCAGCCCCGGCGTAAACTGCTGCGCCTCGCGCCGCCAGTTGGCCATCAGACTGGTAGGGGCGACGATCAGACAGGGCCGGTCCATGCGCCCGGCGTTTTTTTCCAGCAGCAGGTGAGCCAGGGTCTGCAGGGTTTTGCCCAGGCCCATGTCGTNNCGGCCTGCAAACCCGCCGGCGGCGCTACCTCGGCGATGCCGGAAAAATCACGCAGTTGCTGCGCCAGCTGCAACAGCTTCTCGCCGCCCTGCCACGGCAGCTCGGCGGGCAAGGCCTCGCGCAGCTCGCCGAGGCGGGCGGTGTCAAAGCGCGACAGCAGCAGCGCGCCATCGTCGGCGCGCAGGTTCTGTTCATGCAGCTCATATAACACCTGGCACACCGAACGTATGCGTTCGCCCGGCACGCGCACATAGTCGCCTGCCCCCACCGGCAGCAAAACCTGCTCGGGTAACTCCTCCGGTTCATAGTGCGCCAGTACCTGGCTGATCACCGGCAGCAGTGGTATCTTGCGGCCGTCGATTTCCAGATCGAAGCGCAGGGCGAACCAGTCGTTGTCGCCGTCTTCCACTTCCACCGCCCAGTCGCCGGCATCGTGAAATCGCAGGGGAAAGTCCTCGGCTATGCTCACCTGCCAGCCTTCACTGCGCAGCTGCGCCACTTGTGTGTGCAGAAAATTCTGCCAGCAGGCGATCGCGGCCAGCTCGTCGCCGGCTGTCGGCAGCAGGATCGTTTCGCCGCCCGGCGCTTCGCTGCGCGGCGCAAAGCCCGCCGCGCGCAGACGCTCCACCGCCGCCTGCTCCGCCTGGGTATCCCGCACCACGATGACCACCTCGGCACCGTCATCGCGCAGGCTGCGCCCTTCCTGCGGCCAGGCCGGCAACAGCGTCTGGTCGTAGGCGAACTGCAGCTGCAGGCAGGGTCCCGCGACCCGCCCTTGCACGCTCAGCCATGGTCGCGGCGGCAGGTCGCGCAGGGTGCGCAGTTTGAGATGTTCCGGCGGCGCCAGCGGCACTGCCGGCAACGCGGCCAGCATGCGGCGGCTGAAATCATTGATCTGCGCCGCCGGAACGATGGGCGCGCGCTGCAGCAACTGCCATTGTTCCTCGCTGAATTGCGCATCCTGCAGTGGACCCAGCGCACGCGCCTGCGGGTCGAGATACAAGGCCGGCACGGTCGGCAGCACGATGGCGGCGGGCTGCGCCACCAGACGCAGGCGCTTGTTATCCCCCTGCACCTGCTCCCACACCAGGTGCGCCGGCCGCGCCGCGGCCCAGTGCAGCGCCGGCGGCTCGAGGCTCTCCCAGAAACAGCGTTCGCTGGCCACCATGTGCTGCAGGGCCAGCGCCCCCAGTTCGCCGCGCAGGGAAATCCATTCGCCATGACCGCGCTGCAGCGGCGCCAGCAGGCCGGTCAGCGCCACATCGTCGCTGGTGGCGCTGCGCAGACGGCGCTGGTGATAGTAAATGTCCGCCAGATCCAGGCGTTTGCCTTTGCCAAAGCCGCCGCGCCGCAGCACCCGTGACAACAGCAACTGCACCATCACCCCGCCATGCTGCGCATCCTCACGCAGCACATAGGCCACGAATTCGCCGCCTTCGGCCAGCGCTTTCTCCCGCGGCGGCGCGGCGAACTGATCCAGCCATTCCAGCCAGTAATTGGGCGGCCGATGCTGGGGAGCCTTGCACCAGCGGTTGTATTGCAGACAGGCGGCGATCACATGTTTGCAGTTGTAGCCAACGGGGCAGGTGCATTCCCCCAGCACATCCAGATGCCGCGAACCCAGGGGACGCACTTCCACACTCTGTTCATAAATATTGCCCTCGCTGCCGGCCACGGTGGCAAAAAACTTCACCGCCGGCGGCGCGGCGTCCACCTGCAGGGACAAAACCCTGCCATCGGAGAAATACTTAACCCCCCGGGCAAAGCTGCCGGGATCAGAACTGCGTTTGAGATCTTCCAGGGCAATGGTATTCATAGTTTTCCCCATCCATGGGCTTCTATCCATCAAGAATCAGTCACAGGCGCAGCCAAACACCGCGCCACCAGGGAGCCGGGCGATGACAACCGTGTAGTTTACACCGGACAGGGAAAAGACGGGCAAAAAAAAGCCGGAGGCTCCCCGGGAGCGTCCGGCCTGGCGGCTAGTTCCGTGAATTATTTGCTCGCGACTACCTTCGCGGACACGGTTTCGCCTTTACTCTGATATTCCGCATCCCATACCTGCAGATCATCGCCGCGCAGCACGGGCGCGGTCAGGTATGCGGTCACTTTGCGGCTTTCATCCGGCCGCAGATCCCCTACATCGATCTTGTTGTTCTTGAAATACAGGCTGACGGCTTTATTGGCCCTGATCACCACATTCTTCATCGGTTGATTGGTTTGATTGGTGACGGTCAGGGTAATGGGTGTCGTTGAAAACTCATCCAACCCCATGATGCCGACCTTGTATCTTAAATCCAGCGGCGATTCCGCCTGCACATTGAAAGACAGCACCCCCCCCAGCACCAGCGACAGTACAGATGCATTTCTAGCAATCTTTGACATGTCGGTCCTCCTCACCTTTTCTACTAATCACTGAAGAAAAGGCCATCCCCTGGCCCTCGCACATTCCCTTCATAACCCCCCGGTCACGCACCCCCGTCCCGGATGTTCCCGGCTGACGGTGATCGGGCCACCGCCGGCCTTCATAAAACCTTAAGCTAACTTCAGTGATTGTATTTATCAAGCCCCGGCTTGTAAAGATTATGTTAAAAAAATCAACGTCTTATATCGAATTTCGACTATCAACGCGACTTCTTAGAAGAAATTGATGCCAATGGACGGGTTCTGGCCCCGGTCCAGAAAAGTAAATCGGATAGCAAGGGATGGCGTTATACCGAAAAAATCTCATCACGCCGACCGGGACGCAACCGGCGCCAGCCCAGCAGAAGCAGCAGGAACGGCAACTCCCAGCCCATCGCACCAAACCACTTCGATTTGTGATGATTGGCCTTGGCCCGCAGACCCGCGCGCTGCACCGTCACCGCCACCTCATCGCTGAACTCGTGATTGCGGCTGTCGACCACGGTCAGGCGCAGCACCATGCGAGTCGTCTGAGTCACCACCGGCGCGGTGAACCCCGGCTGCAGAGTATCGGCACCGCGTAACTCCACCGGCGGCCCTTCGATGATTTCCCAACGGTAGGAGCGGATACCCGCGCCCTGAGCCTCGCCCCGCAGACTGACTTCACTGCCGCTGGCCACGATGATATCGTCACCGGCATTGACCACCGGCGGCGGACCGGCTGGGAGTACGGTAATCCGGCTGTAGGCGTAGCTATAAAGGCCATCAGTATCATTGGCGGAAAAAACCAGCCTCATCTCCGTACGCGAACTTACATCAGGAGCGATAAAGGCGGTAGAGGCCGCCAGCGGTGTACTTAGCCACTGCGGCTCCGGCCAGTCCCAGGACCACCAGTAGGAGAAGATGAGTTCGCCGTCACTGTCGCTGGCGGTACCGCTGAGCTGCACCAGGTCGCCCGCGGTCACCGTCTGCTCGGCTCCCACGGTCACGCTGACCAGGGGCGGAATAGCGCTGAACTGCGGCCAGCCCGCGTGCAAAATCAATTCGCCATTGCTGCCGCCCAGCAAGAACTGGCTGCCGGTCCAGAGAAATTCCTGGTAGACGAACGACAGATTGGGAATATTGACCAGCGACCGCCAGGTGGAGAAATCATCAGTCTGCGATATATTGAACCCGTCGACGACTATGAAGTGGCCATCCACGGACTGCACGTCGTAGCCCTCCTGATCAGAGCGCTTGCTCCATTGCACGCCGTCGTCGCTGGTGTAGAAACCATCACCGACCGCGGCATAAAACTGGCCGTTCCAGGCGATGTCTCCCAGCCAACCCAGAGACGATGCGGCGACCGGGGTCCAGGTCACGCCGTCGCCGCTGCGCAGCACCCCGCCGACACCGCCCGCGTAATCGCGCTCCGCGACGACATTGCCGACGGCCAGATACTCGTTGTTGCCCCAGACGATGCCGGTCAGATTCAAGCTGCTGTTGCTGGTACGCGCCGTCCAGGCGATACCGTCGTCGCTGGTGACGATCCGGCCACCGGCCCCCACCACCACGAACCGGTTGCCATGGTGGATGACCGCGGTGAAATTATCATCCACGCCGACAGTGAAGCCCGGAGCCCGCGCCTGCCAATCGATGCCGTCGGTACTGGTCAGAATCCGGGCGGCGTCGCCAACGGCGACAAACATACCCTGGGCCCAGATCACATCCCCCCAGCAGGCGCGGACGTTGTCCTCGCCGCAAACCGTGCCATGTACGGTCCAGGCCAGGGCGTCAGGGCTGCTGTAGATTCCGCCGAGATTGCTTATCGCGACATAAGCATCGCTGCCGTTCCATGCGATGCCGGTAATGGCCCCGCGTATGTCATTGCTGAGCGGCCAGGTCACATCCCACTGGGAAAGATTGCTGCTGCTGACCTCAATCACATTGGAAGCGCCATCGCTCAGCGCCAGATACTGTGTGCCGTTCCAGCTCAAACGACCGGGTCGATAAACTTCGGCGGGCAGTTGCGACCAGACCAGGCCATTGGTGCTGGCGAGAATCGCGCCCTGTTGCGTACCGGCGTCGAAGCGGCTGGCCACAAACTGGCCCTGGCTCCAGATCACCGCATTGATCGTCCCCGTCCCGTCATAAACCTTGCGCCAGCTCCCCTGTTCCAGGGAGAAAATCTTACCCAGGCCGCTGCTCACCAGGGTGGTCAGACCATGATTGACAATAGCTGTCAGCCAATCGCCCGGCTCCATCGGCACGTCCTGCACCGACCAGTTCACCGCGTCGCTGCTCGTCAGTACATAGCCCATAGTGCTGAGCACCAGGTACTGGCCGCCGGTCCAGACGATATCCCGCAAAATGCCGTAACGTGTATCGTTGCCAACCGTCCAGGTTTGGGCGTCGGCACTGCTGAGGATGTCGCCGCGGGTGCCGATGGCGACAAACCGGCCGTTGGCCCACAGCACGCGCCGCAGGTTGACGTTGCTGTTGGTGCTCTGCGGGTTCCACTTGTTACCATCGGTGCTGCGCAGTACCACTCCTTGGCTGCCCACGATCACCAGCAGACCGCCGTCACTCCGCGCCACGCTGTTCAGCGACTGATGGGTCCCGGAGCTCTGCGTGAACCAGTCGATGCCATTGTCGCTGGTCAGGATCGTGCCATCCAGACCGACGACGATAAACTGGCTGCCGGTCCAGAAGACATCGTACAGGGCGCGCTCGCCGACCGTCGTTTGCTGCCAGTTCCTGCCGTCATCGGAGCGCAGGATGACGCCGCTGTCACCGACTGCCACATAGCGGTTGAATTTCTGATTGACATCGGGGTTGACCGCCCACTCCACGTCGTTGATATTGCCGCCGTAGCTGTCCGGATTGCTCCACTGCCACTGCGCCATGGCCGGCGCGCTGCCGAAACCGCACACTGCCAATACCAGCGAAAACCAACGCACGCTGCAGCGCATACACCCTCCTACACGACTCAAACTTCGTCCAATACTATATTGCGATCCAGCAACCGTACCTGCACTGGTATCAGCGTTTCTCCCGGGCACGGACCGCTGACGCAGACGCCGTCCGCGATGCGGAACAGCGCATCGTGGTTCTGGCACTGGATCAGCGCATTGTCGGCGTCGAGAAACTGATCCGGCAGCCAGTTGAGCGGCGCGCCGGTATGCGGGCAGGAATTGCGGTAAGCATGGGCACGACCGTCACGGTAGATCACAAACACATCCTGCTCGCCCTTGCCATGTAAATCGATGCCGATGGCGGGCTTGTCGCGAAAATCGTCGATGGTGCAGAGTATCTTCACTGGCGCTCCGCGGCGGCAAAAAAATCCGTCATGGCGGGCACGAACTGGCCTTCGTCGACCAGAAACGCGTCGTGGCCATGTTGCGAATTCACCGCGACGAAGCGCGTTGCCTTGCCGGCACGCCCCAATTGCAGGGCCAGATCGCGCTGTTGCTCCAGGGGGAACAGGATATCGCTGTCCACGCCCATGATCAGGCTGCGGCGCGCGCCGATCCGCGCCAGCCCGGCCGCCTGGGTGCCGCCATGATCCGCCACGTTGAACAAATCCATGGCCCGCGACAGATAGAGATAGGAATTGGCATCGAACTGGCCGACGAATTTGCGCGCGTTGTAATCGAGATAAGACTGCACCTGAAACTCCAGGCCGAAGCCGCCCACCGGCGGTGGCGGCGGATCGTTGAGGGTCTGACGCCCGAAACGCCGATCCCAGTCCGAGGTCGCGCGGTAGGACAGCAAACCCAGCTTGCGCGCCAGCAACATGCCCAGAGCCGGACCCGCGTCGGCAGCATACTGCCCGCCCTGCCACTCCGGATCGCTGGTGACCAACTCGCGCTGCAGGCTGCGCATGGCGATGGCAAAGCCATTGGCGGCGGCCGCGGCGGAAATGCTCACCAGCCCCTGCACCTGTTCGCCATACAGTATCGCGTAGGCCAGCGCCGCCATGCCTCCCAGGGACGCCCCGACCACGCTCAACCGCCGCACACCCAGGGCGGTAACCACGCCGTGGGCGGTGCTGGCGATATCCTCCATGCTGATTGCGGGGAATGAAATTCCGTAAGCCCTGCCGGTCAGGGGGTTGATGGAGGACGGCCCGGTGCTGCCGAAACAGCCCCCCAGGGAGTTGACGCATATAATATAGTAACGCTGGGTATCCAAGGGTTTGCCGGGACCCACCATGTATTCCCACCAGCCCGGACTGGGATCCGCCGGCGCCGACGCCGCATGGGCTCCCGGCGACAGGCCGGTAAACAGCAGAATGCCGTTATCCTGTTGTTTGTTGAGTTGTCCCCAGGTTTCGTAGGCGATGGTCACCGACGGCAACACCCCGCCGCGGTACAGCGTGACCGGGCCGGGCAAGGTCATGGCCTTGAGATTACGTCCCCGCAACTGGCTGAGATCAAGATCGGGCGCGCTCATAGTCTTTCAATCCTGGGCCTGTGGATATCCCTGAACTTCGTGCATCCGCCATTCTGGCAGAGCCGGGGGTAAAAGTGTAGCTCGGGTGGCCGTCAGGACCGGCCCAGCCACGCCGCACCGCGCACGCCGCTGCTGTCGCCATAGCGGGCCGGCAGCAGACGGGTCTGCACGCTGTCGGAAAATATGTATTTTTCCCAGCGTCGCGGCACCTCGTTATACAACTCGGTGATATTTGACATGCCACCGCCCAGCACGATGACATCGGGATCCAGCAGATTGATCACCTGCGCCAGGGACTTGGCCAACCGTTCCAGGTAGCGTTCCAGGCTGCCGCGGCAGGCGGGGTCACCGGCACGGGCGCTGCTGACGATATCGCGCGGGGTCAGCGCCGCGCTGTGACACCGGTTGTGCCCGGCGGCGAATCCGGGGCCGGAGAGAAAGGTTTCGATGCAGCCGGAC
The DNA here is from genome assembly GCA_002448875.1 of Proteobacteria bacterium UBA6920. Classification (GTDB taxonomy): domain Bacteria; phylum Pseudomonadota; class Gammaproteobacteria; order SG8-11; family SG8-11; genus UBA6920. The sequence continues at coordinate 32,340 of DKAS01000215.1, forward strand.
TTGCCACAGTAACAGGCCGCGCCCGGTCGCTCCTCATCGTCGGGCCAGGGCAAGGGATTGTGCCCCCACTCACCGGCCACATGATTGCGGCCCAGCAGGACCTGGCCATTGACCACCACGCCGCCGCCGATGCCGGTACCGAGGATAACGGCGAACACCACCGCAGCGCCGGCGCCGGCGCCATCGGTCGCTTCGGACAAGGCCAGGCAATTGGCATCGTTGGCCAGTCGCACCGGGCGCTGCAATAAACGTTGCAGATCCTGCGGCAGCGCTTGGCCGTTGAGGCAGACGGAATTGCAGTTGCGCATCAGGCCGCTTTTGGCCGACGGTGATCCCGGCGTGCCTATGCCCACCGACGCACCGCCACCCAGACGTTGTTCCGTCGCCAGCACCAGATCGACCACCGCCTGCACGGTACCCGCATAGTCCCCCTGCGGTGTGGCCACGCGATGTTGCCAGCGCACCGTGCCGTCCTCCGCCAACGCTATTACCTCAATTTTTGTACCACCCAGATCCACACCGATACGATAACTCACAGCCGCCACTCCCGTTGTCTGCCGCCCGCCCACCGTTCCGCGCTGGCGCGCGTGGGGCAAACGCCGTATAACTACTGATAAAGCACGCGCAAGGTCTTTCATACACTAACAAAATTCGCTCTGGCAAGGACCGTGGAACAATTCGAGGCCAAGAGGAGGGTGGCATGTGTCTGGGCATCCCGATGCAGATCATTGCCATCGAAGGCATGATTGCCCGCTGCGTCGCGCGCGGCGTATACCGCGAAGTCAATCTATATCTGGTGCAGGACGCGGCATTGGCCGCGGGTGATTTCGTTCTGGTGCACGTGGGATACGCTTTGCAGAAAGTCGACGCCGCCTATGCCCGCAGCGCCTCGCAGTTGCTGGCCGACGCGCAACCCGCCACACGGACCGACGACCATGCATGAGCTGTCTGTCTGTCAGGGCCTGCTGGCGCAAGTGCGGCGTATCGCCGCCGAACATAACGCCCCGGCAGTGGCCAGTATTCATGTGGAAGTCGGGCCGCTATCGGGGGTGGTGCCGGAATTGCTGCAAACCGCCTTCGATGTCGCCAGTCGGGACAGTATCGCCGCCGGTGCGCGCCTGGAAATCAGCACACCGCCGGTGCGCGTGCTGTGCCAGGCCTGCGGCGAGCAAACCGACAGCCAGGCCAATCAATTAGTGTGCGGCGCCTGTGGCGCCTGGCAAACACGCCTGCTGACCGGCAATGAGCTGCGTCTGCAACGGGTAATGCTTAGTTACTGAGACCTACATCAATAGAACCACCGGCATGCCCCACTGCGTCCCGCCCCTGCCAGAGGCGGCACCGGGCGGGGGTGGTCAAAGAGGAGAACACCTATGTGTGAAAGCTGCGGCTGTAGTCAGCGCCTGGCGCCGCCGCCCACTCCCGCGCACAACATCAGCGTGGACGTCCATCAAGACCTGCTGGCCGCCAATGATGCGGTTGCCGAACGCAATCNNTGATGTCCGCGCCGGGCTCGGGCAAAACCTCATTGCTGGAAGCCACCTGCGATGCTTTGCGCGGCGAGTTGCGCGTGGCTGTCATCGAGGGCGATCTGGCCACGGAAAACGACGCCCGCCGCCTGCGCGCCAAAGGCGTACCGGCACTGCAGATCTGCACCGGCAACGCCTGCCACCTCGATGCCCCGCTGGTGGCAAACTGCCTGCGGCAGTTGCCGCTGGCGGAGCTCGATATCGTCTTCATCGAAAACGTCGGCAATCTNNAAATACCCGGTGATGTTCCGCGCCAGCGATCTGCTGCTGATCAGCAAGTGCGATCTGCTGCCGGTGTTCGAGGATTTCTCGCCACAACGGGTGCAGCATTACATGCATGCGCTGGCCAGCGCTGCGCCCATGCTGCAAGTAATGGCGCGGCGTGAACCCGCTATCGACACCTGGCTGCAATGGCTGCGCGGCGAGCGCGCCGGCTTGCGCCACGCCCTGAATCAGGGCCGCAGCCCGCGACCCGGCCCGCCCAGCGCTGCGCCGCGCCGGCGGCAGACGCCCGCGCAACGCTATACCACCGTAACGCCATCACCGTCATGAAGCCCAGCCTCGCCGCCCGGCTGCAGCAAATTCAGGCGGACACCCCCGCCGGCGGCTGCGCCATCATGAACGTGTGCGGTGGACACGAACGCCTCATTACCATGGCGGCGCTGCGCGACGTGCTGCCGGCGGGCATCCGATTGATCGCCGGCCCCGGTTGCCCGGTGTGCGTNNTCGCCGCCGGTTTCGAGACCACCATGGCGCCCGTGGCGGCGATGCTGGCCGGCGGCCTGCCCGACAACCTCAGCGTGCTACTGGCCGGCCGGCGCACCTGGCCGGTGATCGCCATGCTGCTGGGTGAAGCCACGCCCGCGTTCCAGGCCTTGATCGCGCCGGGACATGTGGCGACGGTGATGGGCGTGGAGGAATGGCAGTTCGTGCCCCACGACCATGGCTTGCCGGCAGCGGTGGCGGGTTTTTCCGTCGACAGCCTGCTGGCGGCCATTGCGTCGGTACTGCAGCAACTGCGCAGCGGCCAGCCTCACGTCGCCAATTGTTACCGCGAGGTAGTCAGCGCCCAGGGCAACCGACGGGCGCAGCACGTACTGCAGCAGGTGATGGCGACGGTGGACGCGCCCTGGCGCGGCATAGGCACGGTCGCCGCGTCCGGCTTCAGCTTGCGCCCGGCCTACCGGCGGCACGACGCCCGCCTGCGCTTCGCCGACCTCGTCCAGGACGCCGCCGCGCGCGAACGCGCCGGCGCCATGCCGGCCGGCTGTGACTGCGCGGCGGTGGTGTTGGGCCGCATCGCGCCTAACGCCTGTCGTCTCTACGGCACGGCCTGCACGCCGCAGCATCCGGTGGGGCCCTGCATGGTTTCCGATGAAGGCGCATGTCGGGTCTGGTGGAGCGGCGGCCGCCGCGTCCGCGCCGGAGACAGGCAATGGCAGAGCGCCTGATACCGCCCGCGCCCTGCGCGCGCCTCCTGGTACTCAGCGGCCAGGTGCAGGGCGTGGGAATGCGCCCCTATATTCGCCGACTGGCTGATCGCTGCGCGGTTCGCGGCTGGGTGCAGAATCATACTGGCACGGTGGTCATCCACGTTGAGGGCGAAACCGAGGCAGTGCAACAGTTTGAACAACAGCTGCTGACACGGCCGCCACCGCAGGCCAGGCCGCGCCTGACCCTGGCGCGCGCCACCGGCAGCGGCAACTTCAGCGCGTTCGAAATCCGCGCCAGCACTGCCGGCACCCCCCCCGACATTCACCTGCCAGTCGACCTGCCGCTGTGCCCACGCTGCGCCGCTGAAATTNNGACCGCCGTTACCACTATGCGTTTATCAATTGCACCGATTGTGGTCCGCGCTATTCCATTATTCGACGTTTACCCTATGACCGCGCGCGCACGGCACTGGCGGACTTCCCGCTGTGCACCGCCTGCCGGGCGGAATACGACCAGCCGGCGGACCGCCGCCACCATGCCGAGGCCATCGTCTGCCCGCGCTGCGGACCGCGGTTGTCCTGGCGGCGGGGCCGGCAAAGCCTGAACGAACCGGCCGCCGCCCTGGCCGCTTGCCTGCAGGCCCTGGCCGACGGCGCCANNAAGCCGCTGGCGGTGATGCTGCCGCCGACCGCGCCGCAGCGCTGGGTGCAATGTGACGCGCGGTCGGAACAGTGGCTGCGCGATAACGCGCATCCCGTTCTGCTGCTGCCGAAACGCCGCCCCGACCCCCTGGCGCCGTCGCTCGCCCCGGGGCTGAATGAAATCGGCGTCATGCTGCCGTACAGCCCCTTGCACTGGCTGTTACTGCAGCAATATGCGAAACCGCTGGTGGCCACCTCCGCCAACCTCAGCGGCGAGCCGGTGCTGATCGATGATGCGGAGCTGGAACAGCGCCTGGCGCCGGTATTCGACGCCGTGCTGCGCCACGACCGTGCCATTCTGCGCCCCGCCGACGATCCGGTGTACCGCGTCATCGCCGGCATCCCGCGACCATTGCGTCTGGGACGCGGCAACGCGCCGCTGGAACTGACGCTGCCCTTTGCTCTGCCGCAGCCGGTGCTGGCCACGGGGGGGCATATGAAAAACACCATTGCCCTGGCCTGGGACCGGCGCATCGTCATCTCGCCCCATCTCGGCGATCTGACGGCGGCGCGCAGCCAGGCGATGTTCGCCCGCAGCATTGCCGATCTGCAGGCGCTGTATCAGGTGCGCGCGCAACGGGTCATCTGCGATGCCCATCCGGGTTACGCCAGCAGTCGC